>NZ_JALHLX010000082.1:0-12572 GCF_022844385.1 Hydrogenophaga sp.
CGCCCTCTCCGCCAGGGATCAAGCAAACACGGGCCTCACGGCCCGTTTTTCTTTTGTGCAGCCCCTTTGTCGGCCCCTCGGCCATCAGGCTTGCACGGTACGCATGCGCTTCAGGTCGCGCCGGTACTTGCCAGCCAGGCTGCTCTTCTGCCGGTCGCTCAGGATCTTGCCCGAGAGCTGGAAGAACTTGGTCTCTTCCTCTTTGAGGTGGTGGTGCACCTCGTGTGACAGCTTTTTGGCCAGCTCGGGCCAAGCCTCCGGCTTCTTGCGGGCCTTCACCAAAGCCTCAACGCATTCGTCGATCTCATGGTGTTCGGCAAGCGCGTGCCGGGAGGGCTTGAGACCCAGATCGTCCAGCAGGATGGGAGCATACAGAAAACGCTCTTCGGCAGCAGCGTGGGCCGCGAGTTCGATGCGAAGTTCGCTGAAAATTTCCTGGGCGCGCGGATCGTCCGGTTTGGTGCGCACCAGTTGACGACACAGCGTCCGTTGCAGCTCGTGGCTCTCCCTGAGGGCTTCGTAGATGTTGTCCATGCGTGTGTCCTTGTTGGTTTCGGTGTCGTGTGAACACCTTGCCGGTAACCATAGCCCCTTTCAGCAGTCGCTGGTGTAGGACATCGCCGCAGCGGGTCTTCCGAGTACCACGCACGCAGAAAAAAGGCCACCCGGAGGTGGCCTCTTGAACAAACCAGGAAGCGCTGATCAGCGGATCACGGCCAAGGTGGTGCGAGCACCGCCCTTGTAGGTCATCAGCGTGAGGGCGCCGTTCTTGATGTCGCCCTTTTCGTCAAACGCGATGTTGCCGGTCACGCCTTTGTAGTTGGTGGCCTTGAGTGCGGGCAGGTAGACCTTGGGGTCTGCGGAGCCAGCGGTCACCATGGCGTTGGCCATGACCTTGACAGCGTCGTACACGTAAGGTGCGTACACCTGAACGTCGGCACCGAACTTGGCCTTGAAGTCGGCGCGGAACTTGTCCATGCCTTCTTTCTGCTCGCCTTCAACACCACCGGCTTCAGCGCAGTAGACCTGGTCGTCGGCCATGCCGTCAGCGGCCAGCTTGGGCAGTTCGCTGGAGCAGATGCCGTCGCCGCCCATGAACTTGGCGTTGATGCCGAGCTGCTTCATCTGCTTGAGCATCGGGCCGGCCACGGCGTCCATACCGCCGAAGAACACGACGTCGGGCTTCTTGGCCTTCAGGGTGGTCAGGATGGCATTGAAGTCGGTCGCCTTGTCGTTGGTGAACTCACGGCCCACCACGGTACCGCCAGCAGCGGCCACGCCTTTTTCGAACTCGTCAGCCACGCCCTGGCCGTAGGCCGTGCGGTCGTCGATCACGGCCACGGTCTTGGCCTGGAGCGTTTCCACGGCGTACTTGCCCAGCGTGCCACCGAGGTGCACGTCGTCAGCCACCATGCGGAACACGCCGGCGTAACCCTGGCGGGTGTACTTGGGGTTGGTGGCCGATGGGGAGATCTGCGGGATGCCGGCATCGTTGTAGATCTGCGAGGCGGGGATGGTGGTACCGGAGTTCAGGTGACCGATCACACCGGCGACCTTGGCATCCACCAGCTTGGTGGCGGCAGCGGTGCCCTGCTTGGGATCGGCCGCGTCGTCTTCAGCCAGCAGCTCGAAGGTGACGGGTGCGCCGCCGATGGTCAGGCCAGCAGCGTTGAGTTCCTCGATCGCCATCTTGGCGCCGTTTTCGTTGTCCTTGCCGAGGTGGGCGATGCCACCGCTGGTGGGGCCGACATGACCAATCTTGATGACCTGGGCTGCAGGTGCAGGAGCCGCCGCGGGTGCTGCGACCGGCGCGGCTTCTTCTTTTTTGCCGCAAGCGGCAAGAGCGACGGCCGCCGCAAGAACGGCCAGTTTCAGGTTCAGTTGCATGGTTTTCCTCAAAAAGGATTGAAAAAGTTAAGCGATGGGAACTTTTGCCATCACGCTCATAAAGATACTCTAAAAACGCCACGAATTTCACATACGTGACAAGGCGAAAGCCCAATCAAGGGTTTTCACAGAGCACATCACCACAGCAAATACCGCATTAGCGGCGGTCATGGCCCACCGCAGCGCGGATTCAATCCGAGGGCGCCAGTTGAAGGTCGTGCCGTTGCGGCTCAAGGCCCAGCGCCTTGTACTGACGCCAGCGCTCGCGCGCGGGTCCTCGGTCGGCCTCGTCCAGGGTCACCACCTCGATGACCCGCTCGAAGGCCGCTGGTTCATCGGGCATGTCGTGGCGCAGGTTCACCAGGATCAGGTGGTCGCGGACCCGAGGCAATTGATCACCGATCTCGATAGGCGAACGGGCCCTCACAAGGTCGGGGTCATCGCTGCGGCAATGGGGTACAAATTCGCCCGCGTTCATGGTCCACAACGCCGCGTCAAGCCTGACCAGATCGTCTTGTGCCACCCACACAAACAGACGCGCCTTGCGGAGGTAGGCCTTGCGCAGCAACCGGCAGGCGTAGCCCAGCCGATCGGGCGCGTTGAAATGGAAGGCGACGTCGGGCAAACCAGCCTCAGGCTTTGGCAGGACGACGAATCGACGGCTTCACCGAAGAAGCGGACTTGGCGGGCACTTCGGCCTGGTCGATCAGGTATTGCAGCAACAGCGGCACAGGCCGGCCAGTGGAGCCCTTGGCTGCCCCGCTCTTCCAGGCCGTGCCCGCAATGTCCAGGTGGGCCCAGGGCAGCTCGGTGGCGAACTTCTGCAGGAACTTGGCGGCGGTGATGGCGCCACCCGCGCGACCCGCCACGTTTCCCATGTCGGCAAAGTTCGACTTGAGGCCTTCGGCATATTCGTCGTCCAACGGCATGCGCCAGCACAGGTCGAGCGACTTCTCGCCAGCGCTGGCCAGGGCCTGCGCCAGATCGTCACGAGCCGAAAACAGGCCGGAACGCACGCCGCCGAGCGCGATCACACAGGCACCGGTGAGCGTGGCGATGTCGACCACGCTGCGTGGCTTGAATCGCGCGGCGTAGGTCAGGGCATCGCACAGGATCAAGCGGCCTTCGGCGTCGGTGTTCAGAATTTCGATGGTCTGCCCACTCATGCTGGTGACCACATCGCCGGGTTTCACGGCCTGGCCATCGGGCATGTTCTCGCAGCTGGGGATGAGGCCCACCACATTGATGGCAGGCTTGAGTTCGGCCAGCGCTGCGAAGGTGCCCAGCACGCTGGCCGCGCCGCCCATGTCGAACTTCATCTCGTCCATCTCGGCCGCGGGCTTGATGGAGATGCCCCCGGTGTCGAACGTGATGCCCTTGCCGACCAGCACCACCGGCGCGCTGCCTTTGACGCCGCCGTTGTAGTGCATGACGATGAAACGCAGCGGCTCCACCGAGCCGCGGGCCACCGCCAGGAACGAGCCCATGCCCAGGGCTTCCACTTGTTTGGGACCAAGCACGTCGGTCTTGAAACCAGGCTGGCGGCCGAGCTTGCGCGCGGCTTCTCCGAGCATGGTGGGGGTGGCGTGGTTGGCGGGGCGGTTGGCCCATTCCTTGGCGAACTCCACACCCGCCACCTGGGCCTTGCCGACGTTGAAGCCGCGCTGCACATCACCCGGCTTGACCACGCCCACCACCACCTGCTTGACCGAGCGCGCCTTGGCGCTGGGTTTGGTGGTGGTGTAGCAGTAAGTGGCATCGGCGCAGGCCTGCATGGCGGCGCGCACGGCGTCGTCGGTGGCATCGATCAGGCTGAACACCACGCCGAGCTTTTGAATGCCGGGTTGTTTGAGCGAACCCATGCCAGCGGCAACGGCCTTGCGCACCGAGGCGGCCGAACCATCACCGACGCGCACCAGCGTCACGCGTGAGGCCTTGAAGCCCTCGGGCCGGTAGCAAGCCAGCAGCTTGGCCACGCCACTTTCCAGGTCTTTGTGCTCCACCGCCTGGGCCACCAGGCGGGTGAGCGCCTGGTCGGCGGACTTCATCGTCGGGGTCGTGTCGGGCACCAGCACCAGCATCGCGTCCACAGGCAGTTGGGCCGCTTGTGCAGCGCTGAGGGATTTGAGTTCGAAGTCCATAATCGTGTTTTCCTTGTAGCAATCGATGTTATTTCATTCTTCCATCCGCAGAGAGCTGGCGCGCAGCTTCGGAGCCACCCTGGTGGTGCTGTTCACCATCGTGCTGACGATGCTGTTGATACGCACGCTCGGCCTGGCATCGCGTGGCAGCGTGAACCCGCAAGAGATCGCGCTGGTGCTGGGCTACACCGTCATCGGTCGCATGCCCACCATCCTGACGCTGGCCTTGTTTGTGTCCATCGTCTTCACGCTCTCGCGCATGTACCGTGACAGCGAAATGATCGTCTGGTTCTCCAGCGGCCGCTCGCTCGGGGGCTTTCTCGGGCCGGTGCTGCGCTTCTCGTGGCCGATCCTGATGGTCATCACCCTCATGGTGTTTTTTGTGTGGCCCTGGGCCAACCAGCAGACCGACAACCTGCGCAGCCGCTTCGAGCGCCGGGGCGATCTGGAGCGCGTGGCGCCCGGGCAATTTCAGGAATCGTCCAGTGGCCGGCGCGTCTTCTTCATCGACAAGGACACCGCGGGTGGCACCGAGGGCCGCAACATCTTCATCTCCAGCACCGAGGACGACGGGCGCGAGACCGTCACGTCTGCCCGATCGGGGCGCATCGAATGGGTGAAAGACCAGCAGTTCCTGATGCTCAACAACGGCCAGCGGCTGGAAACAGCCGCCGACGGCAGCGGCCTGAAGGTCAGCGAATTCGAGAGCTATGGCACCCAGATCGGGTCAAGCGCGATGAGTGAGCGGGGCGCACAACAACTCAAGTCGCGCAGCACGCTGCTGCTGATCACCGAACCCGACCGGGCCAACCTGGGCGAACTGGGCTGGCGCATCGGCATGGCGCTCACCGCGCTCAACTTCGTGCTGATCGCCCTGGCCACCACCGCGGGCAACCCGCGCGCTGGCCGCGGCGGCAACCTCTTCTTCACCCTCTTTTCGTTCGTGTTTTATTACAACCTGCTCAACCTGGGCCAGAGCTGGGTGGCCGGGGGGCTGGTGAGCCTGGGTGGTTTCATGCTGATGCTGCACGGTGGCGTGTTTGTGCTGACCGTGTTGTGGTTGACCAAGCGGCACTACAACGTGAGCCTGCGCAGCTGGCTCAACAGCCGCCGCAACGCAGCCGCTCAAGGAGCTGCCGCATGAAGACGATCCGGCGCCTGATCTACGGCGAGATCTTTCTGGCGGTGGGCTTCGTGCTGCTGGCCTTTCTGTCGCTGTTTTTCTTCTTCGACTTTGTGGACGAGCTGCCCGCGCTGGGCAAGCCGTCGGCGCTGGACGACAAGCTGGTGTACGAGGTGCCACACGCCCTGTTGTACGTGGGCCTGCTCATGCCCAGCCGCATATACGAACTGCTGCCGATCTCGGTGCTGATCGGGGCGGTGTTTGTGCTGGCGCGGCTGGCACAAGGGTCTGAGTACACCATCCTGCGCACCAGCGGACTGGGGCCCTGGCGGGCGCTGCGCACCTTGCTCGGTCTGGGCGCGGTGTTTGTGGCGCTCACATTTGCCATGGGCGACTATCTGGCCCCGCTCGCCGACCGCACCGCGCAGCTGCTCAAGGCGCGTTATCAGGGCAACATCAGCATCGGCCAGACGGGGGCCTGGCTCAAGGAGCGCCAGCCCTACAGCAACTTCTCGGTCAACGTGGGGTCGATGTCCTCACAGGGCGAACTGGGCAATGTGCGCATCTTCGAGTTCAACAACCAGGGTTCGCTGGTGTCCACGCTCACCGCGGCGTCCGGCCAGATCGAGGTGGATGACTCGTGGACCCTGCGTCAGGTACAGCGTCGCGAGTTCGACATTGCCGGCCAGGCGTCGGCCCGCATTGTGCGCAGCACGCTTGAGACCTTCCGCTGGCCCAGCGGCATCAACAGCGAGATGGTGTCGGTGGCTCTGCTCAAGCCCGAGACCATGCGCACGGCCGATCTGTTTGGGTACATCCGCCACCTGCAAGCCAATGGGCAGACCGCCCAGCGCTACGAGATCGAGTTCTGGCGCAAGGTGTTCTACCCGCTGAGTTGCCTGGTGATGGTGGTGCTCGCCCTGCCCTTTGCCTACCTGCACTTCCGCTCGGGCAGCATCACCGCCTATGTGTTCGGCGGCGTGATGATCGGCATCAGCTTCTTCCTGCTCAACAACGTGTTCGGCTACATCGGCAACCTCAATGCCTGGCAGCCGTGGCTGGCGGCGGCCTCACCCGCGTTGATTTATTCGGTGTTTTCGCTGGCCGCGTTCGGCTGGCTCGTCTTGCGAAGGTAGCGTGTCCATGCTCGGAGTGATCGTGTTTGCCCATGGGTCGCGCGACCCGTTGTGGCGCCTGCCGGTGGAATCGGTGGCGCAGCAGATTGCGCGCAGCGACCCCGCCGCCGCCGTGTCGTGCGCCTACCTGGAACTGTGTGAGCCCGACATGGCCACAGCCGTGCGCCAGATGGTCGAGGGCGGCGCCACGCGTGTGCGGGTGCTTCCCTTGTTCTTCGGCATGGGCAAACATGCTCGCGAAGACCTGCCGGTGCTCATGAAGGACCTGGCCGAGAGCCACCCGCAAGTGCGTTTCGAGCAACTGCGGGCCGCAGGTGAAGACCCCCGCCTGACCGCGTTGCTGGCGAAGATCGCGCTGGAAGCCACGCCATGAACCTGCACCAGTTCCGCTTCGTGCAGGAGGCCGTGCGCCGCAACCTGAACCTGACCGAAGCCGCCAAAGCCCTGCACACCTCGCAGCCCGGGGTGTCCAAGGCCATCATCGAACTGGAAGACGAACTCGGTATCGAGATCTTTGCCCGCCACGGCAAGCGCATCAAACGCGTGACCGAGCCCGGCCTGCAGGTGCTCAAGAGCATCGAAATCATCCTGCGCGAGGTCAACAACCTCAAGCGCATCGGCGAGCAGTACTCGGCGCAGGACAGCGGCACGCTGTCCATCGCCACCACCCACACCCAGGCGCGGTATGTGCTGCCCGGGCCGGTGGCCGCGCTGCGTCAGGCCTACCCCAAGGTCGCCATCAGCCTGCACCAGGGCTCGCCCGACCAGGTGGCCAAGATGCTGATGGAAGAGGTGGCCGAGATCGGCATGGCCACCGAATCGCTGGTGAACTACCCCGAGCTCGTCACCCTGCCCTGCTACGAATGGCAGCACGTGCTGGTGTTCCCGTTCGACCACCCGCTGCTCGAGCGCGAGCGCATCACACACGAAGACCTGGCCCAGGTGCCACTGATCACCTACCACCCCAGCTACACCGGCCGCACCCGCATCGACCAGGCGTTTGCACTGCGCCACCTGCAGCCCAACATCGTGCTGGAAGCGATCGATTCCGACGTGATCAAGACCTATGTGAAGCTGGGCATGGGCGTGGGCATCGTGGCCGAAATGGCCATGGCTGGCGACAACCAGACACCCGACCTGGTGTCGCGCCCCGCCGCTGATTTGTTTGGCCACAACCTCGCGCGCGTGGCCTTCAAGCGCGGCACTTACCTGCGCCACTTCGTGTTGCGCTTCGCCGAGCTGTTGAGCGAACGCCTCACGCGCGACCAGGTGATGCGCGCCATGAGCGGCACCCCCGATGACTATGAACTTTGAGCCCATGAGCCCGAATCCACCCCGGACACCCGCCCTCACCTCCCGCCTGCCCAACGTGGGCACCACCATCTTCACCGTCATGTCGGCTTTGGCCACCGAGCACAAGGCGGTCAACCTGGGCCAGGGGTTTCCGGATTTTGATTGCGATCCGGCTCTGGTCAACGCCGTCACGCAGGCCATGCAGGCCAGTCACAACCAGTACCCGCCCATGCCGGGTGTGCCCGCGCTGCGTCAGGCCATGGCCAACAAGATGCTGGCGCTCTACGGCCTGCGCTGCGACCCGGCCACCGAGATCACCGTGACCGCGGGCGCCACCCAGGCCATCTTCACGGCCCTGCTCGCCGTGGTGCACCCCGGCGACGAAGTGATCGTGCTCGAGCCTTGCTACGACAGCTACGTGCCCAACATCGAGCTGGCCGGTGGCGTGCCGGTGCGCGTGCCGCTCACGCCGGGCAGTTTCCGCCCCGACTTCGACCGCATCGCCGCCGCGATGACGTCGCGCACACGCGCCATCGTCATCAACAGCCCGCACAACCCCAGTGGCACGGTGTGGAGTGCGGCCGACATGCAGCGCCTGCAAGACCTGCTGGCACCCACCGACGTGCTGCTGATCAGCGACGAGGTGTACGAACACATGGTGTTCGACGGGCAGGTGCACCAGAGCGCCGCGCGTTTTCCGGGCCTGGCAGCACGCGCCTTCATCGTGAGCAGCTTCGGCAAGACCTACCACGTGACCGGCTGGAAAGTGGGCACCGTCGTGGCGCCGGCCGCGCTCACGGCGGAGTTCCGCAAGGTGCACCAGTTCAACGTGTTCACGGTGAACACGCCGGTGCAGCACGCCCTGGCCAGCTACATGGCCAACCCCGCGCCCTACCTCGAACTCAGCGCGTTTTACCAGCGCAAGCGCGACCTGTTCCGCGAAGGCCTCTCAAACACCCGCTTTCGCATGCTCGCGGGCGAAGGCACGTACTTCCAGTGCGTGGACATTTCCAGCCTGGCCGTGCCCGAGCGCGACCTGCCCGAAGGCGACTTCTGCCAGTGGCTCACCAAAGAGATCGGCGTGGCCGCCATCCCGCTCTCGGCCTTCTACGGCAACGGCTTCGACCAACGCGTGGTGCGTTTCTGCTTCGCCAAGAAAGACGACACCCTGCAAGAAGCGTTGAAGCGCCTGTCACGCCTTTAATTCAAACGCCACATCGGCTTGCGAGCGCATGGCGCTCTGCGCAGCGAAATAAAGGAGGAGGGGCCAAAGGCCCCGGGGGACATTCGCGGAGCAGAGCGCCATGCGCTCGCGAGCCCGCCAACCCCTAGGCGCGCAAGGCCTCCGACGACGACGAGGCTGACTCAGCCACCGGTGGCTTGCGCCCGAACAGCGATCCGAACCAGATCGACACATCGTCCACCAGCGTGAACACCGCCGGGATCACCAGCAGGCTCAGGAAGGTCGACGTGATCAAACCGCCGATGACAGCCACCGCCATCGGTGAGCGGAAACTGCTGTCGGCCGCGCCCCAGCCCACCGCAATCGGCAACATGCCCGCCCCCATGGCAATGGTCGTCATCACGATCGGGCGCGCACGCTTGTGGCAGGCGTCCAGGATCGCATCCAGCCGGTTCATGCCGTGCTCGCGCCGCGCCTCGATCGCGTACTCCACCAGCAGGATCGAGTTCTTCGTCGCCACCCCCATCAGCATGATCAGGCCGATCAACGACGGCATGGAAAAGCTCTTGTCCGCCAGCAGCAGCGCCACGAACGCGCCGCCCAGCGACAAGGGCAACGCAGCGAGGATGGTGATGGGGTGCAGAAAGGCCTTGAACAGCAACACCAGCACGATGTAGATGCACAGCACACCGGTCAACATCGCCAGGCCGAAACTCGCGAACAGCTCGCCCTGCACCTCGGCGTCACCAATCTCCAGCACCGACACGCCCGGCGGCAGGTTGCGCAGGCTCGGCAGCTTCTCCACCGCGTTCTTCATGTCGCCCAGCGCAATGCCGGCCAGCTCTACCTCGAAGTTGATGTTGCGCGCGCGGTCGTAGCGGTCAATCACGGCCGGGCCGCCACCAAAACTCAACGTGGCCACCTGTCCCAGCATCACCGGGCCCTTGCTGCCCGGCACGGCCAGCCGGGCCAGCAGGTCCAGGTCACCGCGCGCCGCGGCATCGAGCTTCACCACGATGGGAATCTGCCGCTGTGGCAGGTTCATCTTGGGCAAGGCCGTGTCGTAGTCGCCCACCGTGGCAATGCGCAAAGTTTCGGCGATGGCGCTGCTGGTCACACCCATCTCGGCCGCGCGGGCCAGGTCGGGCGTGACGCTGATCTCGGTGCGCACCAGCGAGGCGGTGGACTGCACGCTGCCCACGCCGGGAATGGTGCGCAGGTCGCGCTCGATGCCGGTGGCCGCCGTGGCGAGCGCGGCGGCGTCGTTGCCGGTCAGCGTCAGGATGTACTTTTCACCCGAACCGCCCAGGCCCACCTTGCTGCGCACGCCCGGCAGGTTGGACATGGCGGCACGCATCTGGTTTTCAATGATCTGCTTGCGCGGCCGCGTGCCACGCGCATCGAGCTGGATGGTGAGTGCGGCCTTGCGCGACTCGGCCGTGCCCTGTGGAGCAAACGGGTCGGAGCCGGCCGAACCCGAGCCGATGGTGGTGTAGACCGACTTCACATGCGGCACGTCCATCACCAGCAGGCGCGCGCGCTCGGCGCTGGCCACGGTTTGCTGCAGCGTGGAGCCCGGTGGCAGTTCGATGTAGACCTGCGTCTGCGAGTTGTCGTCGGGCGGAATGAAGCCTTGCGGCAGCAGCGGGATCAGCATGAGTGAGCCGACAAAGAACACGCCCGCGCCGATCATGGTGATCCAGCGGTGGCGAATGCACCACGCCGCCCAGCCCTGGTAGATGTTGAGCCATGCAGGTTCGTCCTGGTTCGTCATCCAGCGCCAGAAGGCGCCGGTCACGCGGTTGCTGCGCGCCCAGCGCGGCATGTCCTTGGCCATCACCACCGGCTTGAGCAGGTAGGCCGCCATCATGGGCGTGAGCGCGCGCGCCACCACCAGCGAGGCGAACACCGCGAACGATGCGGTCCAGCCGAACTGCTTGAAGAACTTGCCCGGGATGCCCGACATGAAAGCCGTGGGCAGGAACACCGCGATCAGCGCAAAGGTGGTGGCAATCACCGCCAGCCCGATCTCATCGGCCGCTTCCATGGACGCCTGGTATGGCGTCTTGCCCATGCGCATGTGGCGCACGATGTTCTCCACCTCCACGATCGCATCGTCCACCAGGATGCCGATCACCAGCGACATGGCCAGCAGCGTCACCACGTTGATGGTGAAGCCCATGTAATGCATGCCGATGAAGGCCGGAATGGCCGAGAGTGGCAGCGCCACCGCCGACACCACCGTGGCGCGGAAGTCGCGCAGAAAGAGCCACACCACCAGCACGGCCAGAATCGCGCCTTCGTAGAGCAGGATCATCGAGCCGTCGAACTCTTCCTGCACCGGCGTGACGAAGTCGAACGACTCGGTGATGCTCAAGTCCGGCCGCGCCACCTGCAGCTCCTTGAGCTTCTCGCGCACGCCGCTGCCCACCTCGATCTCGCTCGCACCCCGGCTGCGCGCCACCTCAAAGCCCACCACCGGCTGACCATTCAGGAACGCCGCAGCCGTGGGTTCGGCCACGGTGTCCTTGATGGTGGCGATCTGGTCCAGGCGGACACGCCGACCATCGGAGAGCGACAGTTCCAGCCGCGCAAGCTCCTCAGCTGATTGCAGCGACGACAGCGTGCGCAATGGCTGCTGGCTGCCGCCCAGGTCCACCCGGCCACCGGCGCTTTCAATCTGCACCTTGGCCAGTTGGCGCGACACATCGGCTGCGCTGGCTCCCAGCGCCTGCAGCTTCAGCGGGTCCAGCAGCACCTGCACCTCGCGGTCCACGCCGCCCACGCGGTTGATCGCACCCACGCCGCGCACCGAGAGCAGCAGCTTGGAAATGTCGTTCTCGACAAACCACGAAATGGCTTCCGCGTCCATCTTGTCGGACGACACGGTGTAGGCCAGCACCGCACCCCCGGCGAGTTCGACCTTGTTGATGATGGGTTCGCGCAGATCGGCCGGCAGGTCGCCACGCACCTTGGCCACGGCCGAGCGCACATCGTCCAGCGCTTCCTGCGTGTTCTTCTCGATGCGGAACTCGGTCGTGATGGTGACCGCGCCGTCCTGCACCTTGGTGGTGATGTGCTTGATGCCTTGCAGCGAGGCCAAGCTGTTTTCGATGACGCGCGCGACGTCGTTTTCGAGCTGGTTGGGTGCGGCGCCCGGCAGGCTGGCGCTCACCGTGATGTTGGGCACATCCAGGTCGGGGAAGTTCTGCACCTTCATCTGGCTGAACGAGAACAGGCCCGCCAGCGTCAGCATGAAGAACAGCATCGACGCCGGGATCGGATTCCTGATGGACCAGGCTGAGACGTTCATGACCCGGTCCTCACTTCACGACCTTGACGAGATCGGCTTCGTTCAGGAAACCTGCGCCTTGCACTGCCACCGGCTCGTCGGCTTTGACGCCTTCGAGCACCTCGACCCGTTCGCCCACGCGCCGCCCGGTCTGCACCTTGCGCTGGCTGGCCTTGTTTTGCGGGTCGATCACGAACACGTAGTTGCTGCCGTCGCGCACGACGATGGATTCGCTGGGCACCGTGAGCGCATCGCTCTGCCCCAGCTCGAAGAAGCCTTTGGCAAAAGTGCCCGCCTTCAGCTCGTCGTTGCGCGGCAGGTCCACAAACACCAGGATGTTGCGCGTCTGCGGATCGGCGCTCGGTGCAATCGCACGCACCCGGCCGGTGATCTCCAGCCCGCTGGCCGCCGTGACCTTCACCTCCTGGCCCTTGCTCACACGGCCCACCTCGCTGGGTGTGACTTCGCCGCGCCATTCCATGCGGCTCTGGCGCACCAGGCGGAACAGCTCCTGCCC
>NZ_JALHLX010000082.1:12672-15240 GCF_022844385.1 Hydrogenophaga sp.
GCCGCGTCGGGCGCAGGTGCCGCGGGCTTCTTGATGAACACCCAGAAAACCACCAGCAGCACCAGGGCCAGTGCGATGGCCAGCCAGAGCCAGCGTTTGCGCGATGGGGAAGTTGTGGCGTTCATGCGGGGTCTTTGAGTGCGTTGGGGTTGGTCACGGGATCGAATCCGCCGCCGAGGGCGACGTAGAGCTGGATCCAGGCGTTGATGCGTTCTTGCTGCAGACTCACCGCGGTGCTGTCGGCGTTGAGCTTGAGGCGGCGCGCCTCCTCCAGCTCGTTGAGGTTGGCCAGGCCCACGCGGTAGCGCGCCTCGGTGCCCTTGAGCGACTGCTCGTAGCCCGCCACCGCCGTCACCGTGGACGCCTCCCGCTCGCTCAGGCTGGAGAGCGTCACGAGCGCCTGCTCGACCTCGGCCACGGCCTGGCGCAGGGTGCTGGCGTACGCGATGGCAGCCGCTTCGTATCGGGCTTGTGCGCTGTCGGTGCTGGCGCGCAGTGCGTCGCGGCCGAGCAGCGGCAGGCTCAGACTGATCGGGCCGATGGCCCAGGTGTTGAATGTTGCCTGGTTGCCCCCGCCCGAGAGCCGGTTGCGCAGCAAGCTGCCGGAGAGCGACAGGCCTGGCAACAGCGCGGCCTTGGCCACCCCCACGTCTTCGCTCGCGGCCACCAGCTCGCGCTGAGCGCGGTAGACGTCGGGCCGCTGTCGGATCACCTCGGCCGGCACGGCGTTCACCGCCAACATGTTCTCAAGGCGGTCCGACGACAACAGGGTCGGCGCATTGGCGAGGCGCTGGCGCACCTCGGGCTCGGGCACGCCGGTGAGCGCCACCAGCGACTTCACCTGCCGCTCGCAGACCTCTTCCTGCTGGCGGTAGCGCGCCGCACTCTCGGCACCACTGGCACGCGCCAGCGCAGCCACCGCGGGCGCGGTGAGGCCGGCACGCTCGGAGGTGCTGTTGTTCTGCGCCGTGACAGCGCGCGAATCGCGGTCGCGCAGGGCGACGGCGAGCTGCTCGCGGCACAGGCGCTGCGAAAAATAGAGTTGTGCCAGTTCGGACGCGACCAGCACCCTGGCTTCGTGCCAGCCGGCCCCCGCCGCGTCTTGCTGCGCCTGTGCGCTGCCCAGTCGGGCGGTGCTCTCGCCCCAGAGCCCGATGGCCCACGAAGCCTGCAGGCCCGCGCTGAGCGAGGTGCCCAGCGGGATGGTCGGATCGGTGATGCCGCGGCTGGCGTTGGCCACGGCGTTCACCTGCGGTCCGTTCTGCGCCTCCACGCCAAACCTGGTGGCGCGGGCGGCAAACACCTGTGCGCGGGCCGTGGCGATGCTGGGGCTTTGCGCCTGAGCGCGAGCGATCCACTCGGTGAGAACCGGGTCGTCGAACCGGCTCCACCAAGTGGTGAGTGCCTGTGTGCTGCCCTGGTGGGCCAGGGGTGGCGCGTACCAGGTGGGCGGCAGGTCCACAGCCAGCTCGGCGGGTGGCTTGGTCACGCTGCAGGCGCCCAGCAGTGCCGCGCACGCCGTCACGGCAAGCAAGTGCTTCATGAAAAGGAATCCCTGTT
Organism: Hydrogenophaga sp.; assembly: GCF_022844385.1. GTDB lineage: Bacteria > Pseudomonadota > Gammaproteobacteria > Burkholderiales > Burkholderiaceae_C > Hydrogenophaga. The sequence goes on from NZ_JALHLX010000082.1 coordinate 14,233, forward strand.
GTTTGGTTTGACCCGGGGCCGACTCTAGTCGATGTGCAAGCCCGAACATGTCAATTCATTTCAATCGCGCGACGGATTGTTTCAATCGTCTTCGGCCGCGTCCAGCCCGGGAAACAGCACCTCGGTGAAGCCGAAACGGGTGAAGTCGCGCACCCGCATGGGATAGAGCTTGCCCCACAGGTGGTCGCACTCGTGCTGCACCACCCGCGCATGGAAACCCTCGGCTTCGCGGTCGATGGCAAGACCCCGCTCGTCGAATCCCTGGTAGCGGATGCGCCGCCAGCGAGGGACCACGCCGCGCAGGCCCGGCACCGACAGACAACCTTCCCAGCCCTCTTCCTCTTCGTCACCCAGCGGCGTGATGACCGGGTTCACCAACACGGTGCGCGGCACCACCGGTGCGTCGGGGTAGCGCGGGTTGGGCGCACCGCTACCAAACAGCACCACCTGCAGGTCCACCCCGATCTGGGGCGCGGCCAGGCCGGCGCCATTGGCCGCCACCATGGTGTCCTGCAGGTCGGCCACCAACTGGTGCAGCTCGGGCGTGTCAAAACGGGTGACGGGTTGGGCGTGGCGCAGCAGGCGCGGATCGCCCATTTTCAGGATGGTGTGAATGGTCATGGGTTGGACAAGCGGGAGAGATGGGTTTAGTTTCGCTGATCGCGACACCCGACGTGACCACCCGAGGAGAACCCATGAAGACCGCCCTGCTCGCCTTCGCACTGTCAATGCCCCTGCTGACGCACGCCCAGGGCGCCGAGATCTTCAAGGGCGCCGACCTCGCTCTTGGCGCCAAGCTCATCGCCGAGAACAAGTGCGCCCAATGCCACACCAGCAAGGTCGGCGGCGACGGCAGCGCCATCTACCGCCCGCAGGGCCGCATCAACAACGCTGGCTTGCTGCGCGGCATGGTGGACTACTGCAGCACGCAGCTGAACTTGCAACTGTTCCCGGAAGAAGTCACCGCCGTCGCAGCGGTGCTCAACCGGGACCACTACAAGTTCAAGT
>NZ_JALHLX010000083.1 GCF_022844385.1 Hydrogenophaga sp.
GGTCAGGTCGTGGATTGCGCTTCGTCACCGGTGAACCAGTGAGCGCGTGCCAGCATGATCAGCGCGGTGGCCTCTTCAGGCGTCTGTGCGGTGATGTCGGTGAGCTCGTCGGTGGCCAGATCGGCCAGCTCGTCGCGGGTGTGGATGCCGGCGTCGGCCAACTTGGCGATCAGCTCCGGGGTCACGCCTTCGAGGTCGCGCAGGTCTTGCGAAACTTCTTCGACGCTCTCTTCGCGAGCGATTTCCATGGTCAGCAGGGCATCCTTGGCGCGGGTGCGCAGCTCATTGACCGTGTCCTCGTCAAAAGACTCGATCTCCAGCATTTCCTGCAGCGGCACGTAGGCCACTTCTTCGAGGCTGGTGAAGCCTTCTTCGATCAGGATGTCGGCAATCTCCTGGTCCACGTCGAGCTTGGCCATGAAGATCTTGCGGATGCCGTCGGCCTCTTCGGCCTGCTTCTGGGCCGACTCGTCGGCCGTCATGATGTTGATGCGCCAGCCGGTCAGCTCGGACGCCAGTCGCACGTTCTGACCACCGCGGCCGATGGCGATGGCGAGGTTTTCCTCGTCCACCACCACGTCCATGGCGTGGCGCTCTTCGTCCACCACGATGGAGACCACGTTGGCGGGAGCCAAAGCGCCAATGACGAATTGCGCCGGGTCTTCCGACCACAGCACGATGTCCACGCGTTCGCCGGCGAGTTCGTTGGTCACGCCGTTGACGCGCGATCCACGCACACCGACACAGGTGCCGATGGGGTCGATGCGACGGTCGTTGGTGTGCACGGCAATCTTGGCGCGCGAACCCGGATCGCGGGCGCAGGTCTTGATCTCCAGCAGGCCTTGCTCGATTTCGGGCACTTCCTGGCGGAAGAGCTCGATCATGAATTCGGGGGCCGAGCGCGACAGCAGGATCGGTGCACCGCGCAAGGTGAGGTCCACGTCCATGATCATGGCGCGCACACGGTCGCCGGTGCGGAAGTTTTCCTTGGGGATCATCTCGCCACGCTTGAGACGGCCTTCCACGCGGCCGCTCTCAACGATGAGGTCGCCCTTGTCCATGCGCTTGACGGTGCCCACGAAGATCTTGTCGCCGCGCGACATGAAGTCGTTGAGCAGCATCTCGCGCTCGGCGTCGCGGATCTTTTGCAGGATCACCTGTTTGGCCGCCATGGCGCCAATGCGGCCGATCGGCACGCTCTCCACCGGCTTTTCAATGAAGTCGCCTTCTTCGATGTCGGCGAGTTCGTCGCGGGCGTCGGTGAGCAACTCTTCGGCGTCGGGGTTCTGCAGGCCGGCCTCATCGGGCACGACCAACCAGCGGCGGAAGGTCTCATAGGCACCGGTGTCCGGGTCCATGGCCACGCGGATGTCCACCTCGCCCTTGTACAGTTTTTTGGTGGCCGAGGCCAGCGCCAGTTCCACGGCGCCCAACACGACGTCTCGCTCGACGTTTTTCTCGCGCGAGATCGCATCGATCAGCATCAACATTTCGCGGTTCATTTCACTCGCCCACCTTTCCGAATTGCATGTCCTGGCTCACTTTGATTTCTCTCATTCGTCACTGTCTGAAGCATTGGCTCCGGGGGCCTGGCGGCCCTTGAAATTCACGATTGGCGCCAAGCGCGCCTGCTGGATGTCGTCCAGCGAAAAGGTCATGGCCTGCATGGGCACGGGCGCCCGCTTCTTGCTCACCCGGGCACCGGGCTTGGGCTCTGGTGCATCGCTCCAGACCACCTGCCACTGCACGCCATCGTCGGCACGCTCCAGCGTGCCCCTGAATTTCTTGCGGTTCGCCGCCACGTCGGTACCGGTGGCGCCGATCGGGGCCTTCAAGGTGAGGTCGATCACGTGACCTTCAAACCGCACGTAGTCGATCTCGCGCTTGAGCGGCCGGTCAATACCCGGCGAACCCACTTCGAGGCGGCGGTATTCCAGACCCTCAACTTCCAGCAGGTATTGCAACTGACGCGTGATTTTTTCGCAATCTTCGACCGTGACAAAACGCTCCGGCGGCACCGGCTGACCTTCAACAGGCGCCTCCCAAGGGAGATCGATCGTGACCTTCAGCAAGCCGCTGCCCGAGCGCTCCAGCTCCACCAGGTCAAAACCCAGTCCGGTAACGGTCTGCTCTACGATCTCTTGCCAAGCCATGCTGATGGTGTCTGCCCAGGGTGTGCCGTGATATCAACCCTGTGGATTACCTCAGGGTCAAAAGCGTTCGGCCAAAAAAAATGGGCCGGTAGTTACCCGCCCATTTGGTCGTGAAGCTCGCATTGTAACGCCTGCCACAGTCGATTGGCAACCCGATCGACCATTCAATGCGGAACGCCGTTCAAATACCCAGCACCCATTGAATGAGGTTCTTGGCCAGAAACCCCAGCATGCCGAATGAGAGCACCAGAAACAGCACGAAGGTGCCGAACTTGCCGGCCTTGGATTCGCGGGCGAGGTTGAACACGATGAAAAGCATGTAGAGGATGAAGGCGCCGACGCCAAAGGTCAGGCCGAACTGGGCGATCTGGCCCTCGGTGTAGCCGAACAGGGTGTTGCCCATGGTTCAGCGCTCCATCCGATGGGCGGTCAGGTCGCGGTAGGCGTGCCAGCTGGCGTGGGCCAGCAGCGGAATCAGCACGATCAGGCCGAGCAAGCCGGTGGCCATGCCCAGGCCGACCAGGAAGGCGATCACCACCGCCCACAACACCATGGGTCCGGGGTGGGTCGCCACGGCGCGCCAACTCTCGGCCACCGCCTCCATCACAGAAGCTCGGGTATCCACCAGCATGGGCAGAGCCACCACGGTGGAGGCAAACACGGGCGCTGCCAACAAGGCGCCCAGCAACAACCAGACCTCGAACAGGCCCACCTGGCGCACCAGCACCACATGGCGCAAAAAATCCACCGGCTTGAGGATAGGCACGGGCGACCCCAGCGTGATCAGCCCGGCCGAGGTGAGCACCCAGCCGGTGCCGGCCAGGCCCAGCAACAAGCCGAACTTCACCAGACGTCCATCGCCCGAGCGCCAGAGTTGAATCACCTCGCCCAGGCCGGCCCTGCGCTGGCGGCTGACCTGGTAAAGCCCGGTCGCGAGGATGGGCGCGACGATGAGGAAGCCCGAGAAGGCGCCAGCCAGCAGCCAGAACTGGTCACGCGCAGCCCAGAGCAACAGCCAGCCGAAGGCGGTGAGCAGCAGTCCATGCACCAGGCCTGGCACCGGGTTGCGCCGCAGGTCGGCCCAGCCCAAAGCCAGCCAGCGCCAGGGCGACTGCAGTGAGACGGGGTGTGTCGAATGGGGTGTGGAATCGGTCATGAGCAGCGGTTATACGCCGCCCACCCCTCCAGCGGCCTGATGCAGGTCAAGCCCGTGAGCGCATCAGGCTGCAGCCTGCACCAGCGTGCGGGTGTAGGGATGCCCGGGCGCGCGCAACACCTGTTCCACCGAGCCACTTTCGACCACCGCGCCGTCCTTCATCACGATGACGTGGTGCGCCATGGCCTGGATGACGTCCACGTCGTGCGTGATCAGCAGATAGCTCAAGCCGCGCTCGCGCTGCAGGCGCTGCAGCAGGGCCAGCACCTGCTTTTGCACCGTCACATCCAGCGCGCTGGTGGGTTCGTCGAGGACCAGCAACTGTGGATCGATGATGAGCGCGCGCGCAATCGCCAGGCGCTGGCGCTGCCCCCCCGAGAACTCGTGCGGATATCGTTGCAACCAGTCCCCGCCGCGCTTGGGGTCGTCGACCAGACCGACGTCGGCCAGGGCCGTGACCACGCGCTCGCGGCGTTGCGCCACGGAGAGCCCGGGCTGGTGAACCAGCAGGCCTTCGCCCACGATCTGCTCGATGGTCATGCGCGGTGAGAGCGAGGAAAAAGGGTCCTGGAACACGACCTGCACCCGCTGGCGCAGTGCCCTGCCCTGGCCGCTCCTGAGGGCTTGCGCCCAGTCGGACCCGGTCACTTGCAAGCTGCCCTGGTGCGGCAACAGGCCCAGCGCGGCCAGCGCCAGCGTCGACTTGCCCGAACCCGATTCGCCGATCACGCCCAGCGTCTGGCCCGGTGCCACGTCCAGGTCGGCGCCCTGCACCGCAACGAACTCACCCTTCTTGAACCAGCCGCGCAGGCCGGGCAGAGGCACCGGGTAACTCACACGCAAGCCACGTGCATGCAGCACCGGCACAGCATCCGCAGCGGGTGGCTCGGCGGGCACCACATCGCGCTTGGGTTTGCTGGCCAGCAGCATCTGTGTGTAGGCATGCCGCGGCGCGGCAAACACCTCACTCACGACGCCCTGCTCCACCAGATGGCCCTGCTCCATGACGGCCACGCGATCGGCAAAGCGGCGAACCAGGTTCAGGTCGTGGGTGATCAGCAGCACTGCCATGCCGTGCTGGCGCTGCAGGTCGGCCAGCAGGTCCAGTATCTGGCCGCGCAGGCTCACGTCCAAAGCGGTGGTGGGCTCGTCGGCCAGCAGCAACTTGGGCGCGCTGGCGAGCGCCATGGCGATCATGGCGCGCTGGCGCTGACCGCCGCTGAGCTGGTGAGGAAAGGCATTGGCGCGGCGCGCGGGTTCGGGGATGCCGGTGGAAGCCAGCAACTCGATGGTGGAGGCGAGCGCCTGGCGCGGTGTGAAGCCCTTCTTGAGTTGCAACACCTCGCCGATCTGGTCTCCCACGGTGTAGAGCGGGTTGAGCGCCGTCATGGGCTCCTGGAAGATGATCGCCACCTCGTCGCCGCGCACCCCGCGCAGCTGGTGCTCGGTCATGGCCAGCAGGTCGTTGCCGTTGAACAGCGCCGAGCCACTCACCTCGGCGTTTTGTACCAGGCGCAACAGCGAGAGCGCCGATACCGTTTTGCCCGAGCCGGATTCACCCACCAGGGCCAGCTTCTCGCCGGCCTTGATGGCGAAGTCGATGCCGTGCACGACTTCCTGGCCGCCAAACGACACGCGCAGACCTTTCACGTCCAGGAGCATGGAAGTCGTCATTTGTCCGCTTTCCGTGGGTCCAACGCATCGCGCAGTGCATCGCCCATGAAGGTCAACAGCAGCAGCGTGATCACCAGCACCGCAAAGGTGGACAGCGAAATCCACCAGGCGTCGATGCTGTTCTTGCCCTGGCTGAGCAACTCGCCCAGCGACGGTGTGCCGGGCGGCACGCCCAGCCCCAGGAAGTCGAGCGAGGTGAGCGCCAGAATGGCCGCGCTCATGCGAAACGGCAGGAAAGTCACCACGGGGGTCAGGCTGTTGGGCAGCACGTGGCGCCAGATGATCTGCCAGTTCGACAACCCCAGGGCGCGGGCTGCGCGCACGTAATCGAGCTGTCGGTTGCGCAGGAACTCGGCGCGCACATAGTCGGACAAACCCATCCACCCGAACAGGCTCAGCAACACCAGCAGCAGCGCCAGGCTGGGCGCGAACACGGCCGAGAAAATGATGAGCAGGTAGAGCTCGGGCATGGAACCCCAGATCTCGATGAAGCGCTGGAAAACGAGGTCGGTCTTGCCGCCAAAAAACCCCTGTATGGCCCCCGTGACGATGCCCAGCATCACGCCGATGGTTGTGAGCGCCAGCGCGAACAGCACGCTCACGCGAAAACCGTAGATGAGCTGGGCCAGCAGATCGCGGCCGCGGTCGTCCGTGCCGAGCCAGTTGGCGGCCGTGGGCCCGGCCGGGTTGGGCGATGCAGCGAAGTAATTGATGGTGTTGGAGCCGTAGGGATTGGGCGCAAACAGCGCCCAGTTCTCGCCCTTGGATATCTGCTCCTGGATGAAAGGGTCGAGGTAGTCGGTGGGCGTGTCGAAATCGCCGCCAAAAACCGTTTCAGCGTGCTCCTGCACCACCGGGAAATACGTGTTGCCTTCGTAGCGAACGATCAGGGGCCGGTCGTTGGAGAGCACCTCTGCGAACAGGCTGGCCACCACCAGCACGCAAAAAACGATCAGGCTCCAATAGCCCAGCTTGTTGCGTTTGAACCGCAGCCAGGCGCGCCGCCCCGGGCTCAGGGATGTGGTGGCCATCAGTCGAACTTCACGCGGGGGTCGACCCACACGTAGCAGAGGTCGGAGATCAGCTTGGTGACCAGGCCGATCAGGGTGAACAGGAACAGTGTGCCCATGACCACGGGGTAGTCGCGGCGGATCACGCTCTCGTAGCTGAGCAGCCCGAGCCCGTCGAGCGAAAACAAAGTTTCGATCAGCAGTGCACCGGTGAAGAACGCACCGATGAAGGCCGCCGGAAAGCCGGTGACGATGGGGATGAGCGCGTTGCGGAAAACATGCTTCCAAAGCACCTGCCGCTCGCTCAGGCCTTTGGCACGCGCGGTCATCACGTACTGCTTGCGGATTTCCTCCAGAAAGGCGTTTTTGGTCAGCATGGCTGTGACCGCGAAACTGCCCAGCACCATGGCGGTGACGGGCAAGGTGATGTGCCAGAGGTAGTCCACGATCCGTGCGCCCCAGCTGAGTTCTTCCCAGTTGGACGAGGTCAGTCCGCGCAGCGGGAACCACTGCAGTTGTCCACCAAAAATCACCAACAGCGCCACGCCCAGCACAAAGCCCGGAATGGCATAGCCGATCAGCACCAGCAGGGTGGTCACCAGGTCAAAGCGCGAGCCGGCGCGCACCGCCTTGGCCACGCCCAGCGGCACCGCCACGCCGTAGCTGATGAGGAACGTCCACAGGCCCAGGGTGATGGACACCGGCAACTTCTCCAGGATCAGATCTCCGACGGGTTTGTTCTGGAAGAAGCTGGTGCCCAGATCAAAACGCGCAAAGCGTCCGAGCATTTCGATGAAGCGTTCATGCGCCGGTTTGTCAAAGCCGTAGAGCGCCTTGATCTGCTCGATGCGCTGCGGGTCCACGCCTTGCGCACCACGGTACACCGAGCCCCCTTCGGCCGCCCCGCCCTCCGCGCTTCGAGCCTCGGCCAGGTACTGCTCCACGGGCCCGCCCGGCACGAACTGCACCACCACAAAGGTGATGAGCAGCACCCCGAACAGCGTCGGGATCATGAGCAGCAGGCGTTTGAGGATGTAGACCCACATGGCGTGTCAGTCCTGTCGGGGTGGAGGGGCCGCCGCGCCGGGCCGCCCCAAGCAAGGCCAGCCCCCTTGGGGGGCAGCGACCCGCGCAGCGGTGGAGCGTGGGGGCATCATTGCCTGGCCCACCAGGTGTCAATGGCCCATGCTTCGCCTGTGGCGTACGGCGGCATTTGCTCAGGGCGTTCCAAGCGCCATGCGTTGTAGGCCATGCGGTGGGTGGTGGCCGACCATTGGGGAATCAGCACATGGCTGTGGGTGATGGCGCGATCCAGTGCACGGCACGCTGTCAGAAACTCAGGCCGCGTCTTGGCACTGATCATGCGCGTGATGAGCGTGTCGACCGCCGTGTTGGCAATGCCGGTGAAGTTGCCCGAGTCGGGGGTTTTGGCGGCTTCGGAGCCGAACAGGTCGGCATACTCCGAGCCCGGGTTGTGGGTTCCCCCAAAGGCAAGCGTCAGCACATCAAAGTCAAAGGTGCGCAGGCGCTGCTGGTAGAGCGCAAAGTCCACCGGGCGAAAACGCAATGTCACGCCGAGCTTCTCGAGGTTGCGGATCCAGGGCGCCACCACACGAGCGCCCACCTCGTTGCTGTCGAGGTACTCCAGCACCATGGGTTGACCTTGTGCGTTCTTCAGCACGCCGTCCTGTACTGTCCAGCCCGCCTCGCGCAGCAAGGCCTGGGCGCGCCGCAGATTCTGGCGCAGCGAACTCTCACCATCGGTTCTGGGCGGCTGGTAGGCCGGGCCCACCACCGCCGGTGGCAACTGCGCACGCAGCGACTCCAGCAAGGCCAGCTCATTTGCATCGGGCACCCCGCTGGCCGAACAATCGGTGTTGCCAAACAGACCCTGCACGCGCTGGTACGCGTTGTAAAACATCTGGCGGTTCATCCACTCATAGTCCATGGCCAGGGCCAAGGCCTCACGCACGCGGATGTCGTCCAGCGGCTTGCGGCGGGTGTTCAGCACATAACTCTGAAAGCCCGTGGGCAGGCGGTGGGTGAACTCGCCCTTGACCAGTTCGCCGGAGTCGAACTTGCGCCCGGTAACGCGCCGCGCCCAGTCGCCGGCCGAGAAAAAGCGCATGAGGTCGAACTCGCCAGCCTTCAGCGCTTCCAGCCGTGCGGTGTTGTCGCGGTAAATCTTGACCGTGATGCGATCGAAGTTGGCGGTGCCGCGACGCACCGGCAGGTCCCGACCCCAGTACGCCGGGTCGCGCACGTAAGTGATGTCCTTGCCGAAACTGACCGGGCCGATTTTGTAGGGTCCACTGCCGATGGGGAGGTCGGTGACGACCTTGTCGAAGGTCTTGCGCTGTCCGGTGGCCGGGTCGATCTCATTGCCCCAGGCGCGGCTGAACACCGGCAGCCCGCCCACCGTGAGAGGCAGTTCGCGGTTGGGCACCTTGAAGCGGTAACGCACCGTGCGCTCGTCAATCACGTCCAGCCCCGCCACGTCGGCCAGGATGGTCTTGTAGACCGGTGAGGTGTGCGGGCCCAGCAGCGTGTCGAAGGTGTGCTTGACATCGGCCGCCAGCACCGGGTCGCCATTGTGAAAGCGTGCCGTGCTGCGCAGCCTGAAGGTCGCCGACAGGCCGTCGCCCGCCGCCTGAACGTCTTCGGCGAGCAGGCCGTACGCGGCACCCGTCTCGTCAAGCGCACCGGCCAGCAGCGAATCGAACATCAGGTTCGACAGGTAGGCCGGGCCATTGCCGCGCAGGGTGAAGGGGTTGTACTTGTCGAAGGTGCTGGCGCGCTGGTTGCTGACCAGCCGCAGCTCGCCACCCTTGGGCGCTTGCGGATTGACGTAGTCGAAGTGCGTGAAGCCATCGGGGTACTTGAGCTCGCCCCAGAGCGCATAACCATGAGCAGCCCAACCCAGCGGACTCCAGAGCGCCAGCAACGCGGCCAAAGACAGCGAAACGAGTCGGTGGCCAGGGCGGATGCGGGAAAAGTGCATGCGACAATTCTGAAGGATTTTTCATTGGAGACAGAAACATGGGTTTTCTCACCGGCAAGAAATTGCTGATCACGGGCGTGCTGTCCAACCGGTCCATCGCCTATGGCATCGCCAGAGCCTGCCACCAGCAGGGCGCAGAGCTCGCATTCAGCTATGTCGGCGAGCGTTTCAAGGACCGCATCACCGAGTTCGCGGCCGACTTCAACTCCAAGCTCATCTTCGACTGCGACGTGGGTGACGACGCCCAGATCGAGAAACTGTTTACCGACCTGGCGCAGGTCTGGCCCAAGTTCGACGGCTTCGTGCACAGCATCGGCTTTGCCCCGCGCGAAGCCATCGCCGGTGATTTCCTCGACGGCCTGACGCGCGAAAACTTCCGCATCGCGCACGACATCAGCGCCTACAGCTTCCCGGCCATGGCCAAGGCTGCGTTGCCCATGCTCAACCCGAAGTCGGCCCTGCTCACCCTCACCTACCTCGGTGCACTGCGCGCCGTGCCCAACTACAACACCATGGGTCTGGCCAAGGCCAGCCTGGAGGCGTCTGTGCGTTACCTGGCCGAGTCGCTCGGCCCCAAGGGCATGCGCGTCAACGGCATCAGCGCCGGCCCCATCAAGACCTTGGCCGCCAGCGGCATCAAGGACTTCGGCAAGCTGCTGGGCATGGTGGCCAGCGCCTCGCCGATCCGGCGCAACGTGACCATTGAAGACGTGGGCAACGTGGCCGCCTTCCTGCTCAGCGACCTGGCCGCCGGCGTGACCGCCGAGATCACCTACGTGGATGGTGGCTACAGCCACACCACGGGCGTCAGCCGCGACAGCGACGCGCTGAGCTGATCCCCGAGAGATTCGGGGCGTCATGAAACGGCGCGAACTGCTCGGCTGGCTCGGCCTGCTCGCCAGCGGCGTGCCGTGGCCCGCGTGGTCGGGCGAAGCTCCCGCACTGATGCTCTCCAATGTGTACCGGCCCGGTGTGCGGCTGGCCGACTACTGGCTGAGCGAAAAGTACGACGGCCTGCGTGGCTTCTGGAATGGGAGGCAACTGCTGACCCGCGGGGGCGAGGTGGTGGTGGCGCCCGACTGGTTCACCGCAGGTTGGCCCGCCGAGCCCATGGATGGTGAGCTCTGGGTCGGACGCGGACGATTTGAAGAAGCGCTGTCCACGGTGCGCCGGCAAACCCCCAAGGATTACGATTGGCGCCGCGTCCGTTTCATGGTGTTCGACCTGCCCGCCCACCCGGGGCTCTTCAACGAACGCATCCAGGCGTACCAGACACTGGTGCGACAACTCAACCGGCCGTGGGTACAGGCTGTCGCACAACAGCGCGTTCACAGCCACGCCGAGTTGATGGAGCGGCTGGACCGCTTGGTGAAAGCAGGCGGCGAGGGTTTGATGCTGCACCGGGGCGATTCTCTCTACCGCGCCGAGCGCAATGACGATTTGTTGAAGGTGAAGACCCACGAAGACGCCGAAGCGCGTGTGCTGCAGCACCTGGCCGGCCAAGGTCGGCACACCGGTCGCATGGGCGCCCTGCTGGTGGAAACGCCCGATGGCGTGCAGTTCCGCCTGGGCACCGGCTTCACAGATGCCCAGCGCGATCACCCACCGGCCGTGGGCGAGTGGGTGACCTACCGTTTTCGCGGCCTCAACGCCAGCGGCGTGCCGCGATTCGCCAGCTTCCTGCGGCCGCGCCCCGACGCGCAGCCTTGACCCGGATCAGGCCTTCACGCAATCGGCGAAGTACCGCTTCTTGCCGTCGTCGCCCACCATCTCCACGAGACCGTGGATGTCGGTCTCGAAGCCCGGGCACTGGGCATTGAACTCACGCGCGAACTTGAGGTAGTCGACGATCTTCTTGTTGAAGACCTCGCCCGGAATCAGCAGCGGAATGCCCGGTGGGTACGGCGTCACCAGGCTGGTGGTGATGCGACCTTCGAGCTCGTCGATCGGCACACGCTCGGTGGTGCGCTGCGCAATGTGGGCAAACGCATCGGTCGGCTTCATGGCCGGTGTCAGGTCGCTCAGGTACATCTCGGTCGTCAGGCGCGCGATGTCGTAGCGGGCGTAGAGCTCGTGCACGTGTTGGCACAGATCGCGCAGGCCCATCTGCTCATAGCGCGGGTGCTTCTGGCAGAACTCCGGCAGGATGCGCCACATCGGCTGGTTCTTGGCGTAATCGTCCTTGAACTGCTGCAGCGCGGTCAGCAACGTGTTCCACCGGCCCTTGGTGATGCCGATGGTGAACATGATGAAGAACGAGTACAGGCCCGTCTTCTCCACCACCACGCCGTGCTCGGCGAGGAACTTGGTGACGATGGACGCCGGGATACCGGTGGGCTCGAAGCGCCCGTCCAGGTTCAGGCCCGGCGTGACGATCGTCGCCTTGATCGGGTCGAGCATGTTGAAGCCCGGTGCCATGTCGCCAAAACCGTGCCATTCCTTGGCCGTGGCCTGCGAGCCCGCCGGATCCTGGTTCAGCACCCAGTCCGTCGCCTCGCCCATGCCCTCCTCAGCCAGGTCGTCCGGCCCCCAGACCTTGAACCACCAGTCGTCGTCGCCGAACTCGGCGTCGATTTTGCGCATGGCGCGACGGAAATCGAGCGCTTCAAAAATGCTCTCTTCCACCAGCGCCTTGCCACCGGGCGGCTCCATCATGGCGGCGGCCACGTCGCAACTGGCGATGATCGCGTACTGCGGGCTGGTGCTGGTGTGCATCAGGTAGGCCTCGTTGAAGAGGTGGCGATCGAGCTTGACGTGTTGCGAGTCCTGCACCAGCACATGGCTGGCCTGGCTGATGCCGGCGAGCAGTTTGTGGATGGACTGCGTGGCGTACACCACCGACTCCAGCGGCCGCACGCGCTTTTTTCCCATGGCGTGGAAGTTGCCGTAGAACGGGTGAAAGGCCGCGTGGGGCAGCCAGGCTTCGTCAAAATGCAGGTTGGCCACGTAGCCGTCGAGCATCTGCTTGATGGCTTCGGTGTTGTAGAGCACGCCGTCGTAGGTGGACTGCGTGAGCGTGAGCACGCGGGGCTTGACCGTGTCGGGGTCCACACCGGCCAGCAGCGGATTGGCGCGGATCTTGGCCTTGATGGCATCGATCTCGAACTCGCTCTGCGGGATCGGGCCGATGATGCCGTAGTGGTTGCGCGTGGGCTTCAAGAAGACGGGGATCGCGCCCGTCATGATGATGCTGTGCAGGATGGACTTGTGGCAGTTGCGGTCCACCACCACCACATCGCCCGGCGCCACCGTATGGTGCCAGACCATCTTGTTGCTGGTGCTGGTGCCGTTGGTGACAAAGAAGCAGTGGTCGGCGTTGAAGATGCGCGCGGCGTTGCGCTCGCTCGCGCCAATGGCGCCGTTGTGGTCCAGCAGCTGGCCCAGCTCTTCCACCGCGTTGCAAACGTCGGCGCGCAGCATGTTCTCGCCGAAGAACTGGTGGAACATCTGGCCCACCGGGCTCTTGAGGAACGCCACACCACCCGAGTGGCCCGGGCAGTGCCACGAATACGAGCCGTCTTCGGCGTAGTCGAGCAGGGCCTTGAAAAACGGCGGCTGGATGCCCTCGAGGTAACTCTTGGCTTCGCGGATGATGTGGCGCGCCACGAACTCCGGCGTGTCCTCGAACATGTGGATGAAGCCGTGCAGCTCGCGCAGGATGTCGTTGGGCAAATGCCGGCTGGTCTTGGTCTCGCCGTAGATGTAGATCGGCACATCCGAGTTCTTGCGCCGCACCTCGTCGATGAAGTTGCGCAGGTTCAGCACCACCGGGTCGAGGTCGGCGCCGTGGCTGAATTCCTCGTCGTCGATCGACAGGATGAAGGCGCTGGCCCGGCTCTGCTGTTGGGCGAACTGGCTCATGTCGCCATAGCTGGTCACCCCGACCACCTCGAAGCCTTCGACCTCGATGGCCTGCGCCAAAGCGCGAATGCCCAGACCCGAGGTGTTTTCGGAGCGGAAGTCCTCGTCGATGATGACGATGGGGAAACGGAATTTCATGAAGTTCTCCAGCCGCGGGAGGCGCGGCCATCAGGCGAAAGAAAGCGCGAAGTGTACGGACAACATGAGACAGCTTGCCGGTGCGTCCGTTCATTTGCCCCAGAATGTGGCATTGCTCAGACAAACGCCGGAAGCGAAAGCCCGGCGCAGTCCATTCAACTCACGGGAACATGCATGTCGGATTCAACATTGTGGTGGGTGTTGGCGGGTTTCACCGTAGCACTCGAACTGTTCACAGGCACTTTCTACCTGCTCATGCTCGCCGTGGGCCTGGCCGCAGGTGCACTGGCCGCCCACGCAGGCCTGGGGCTGGCGGGGCAACTCAGCGTGGCCGCCTTCGTCGGATCGGCGGCGGTGGTGACCTGCTATGTCATCAAGAAGCGGCGCCCTGCCGACCCGTCCGTGCGTGCCATGCGCAGCGTGAACCTGGATGTGGGCGAGATTCTGCAGATCGACGAATGGAACGTTGATGGCACGGCCAGCGTCAAATACCGGGGCGCCCAATGGACCGTGATCCATCGCCCGGGCAATCCGCCCACCCCCGGTGCCTACCGGATCGCCGAGCTGGTTGGCAGCCGGTTGCTGGTCGACAAGGTCTGACGCACAAGCCTGCTGCGCCCTTGCGCTACCCTCACCACCTGACTTTCAACCGTCCCGAGACCCGTCCGCCATGGAAATTGCCATCCTCCTCCTCGTCGTCGCCGCCATCTTCATCACACGCTCCGTCAAGGTGGTCCCACAGCAAAACGCCTGGGTCGTCGAACGCCTGGGGAAATACAACACCTCGCTGGCACCCGGCCTGAACTTCCTGATCCCGTTCATCGACAAGGTGGCCTACAAACACAGCCTGAAGGAAATTCCGCTGGACGTGCCCAGCCAGGTCTGCATCACGCGCGACAACACCCAATTGCAGGTCGACGGCATTCTGTATTTCCAGGTCACCGATCCCATGCGCGCCAGCTACGGATCGTCCAACTACATCGTGGCAGTGACCCAGCTCGCCCAGACCTCGTTGCGCTCGGTGATCGGCAAGCTGGAGCTCGACAAGACGTTCGAAGAGCGCGACATCATCAACGCGCAAGTGGTGCACGCCATCGATGAAGCTGCGCTCAACTGGGGCGTGAAGGTGCTGCGCTATGAGATCAAGGACCTCACCCCCCCGAAAGAGATCTTGCTGGCCATGCAGGCCCAGATCACGGCTGAACGCGAGAAGCGCGCGCTGATCGCAGCCTCTGAAGGCCGCCGCCAGGAGCAGATCAACATCGCCACCGGCGAGCGTGAAGCCTTCATTGCCCGCTCCGAGGGTGAAAAGCAAGCAGAGATCAACAATGCCCAGGGCGAAGCTTCGGCAATTCTTGCGGTGGCCGAAGCGACGGCAGAAGCCATTCGCGTGGTGGCAGAAGCCATTCGCCAACCCGGTGGACAGGAAGCCGTGCAGCTCAAGGTGGCCGAGCGCGCAGTGGACGCCTACGCCAAGGTGGCCTCCGACGCCACCACCACCTTGATCGTTCCAAGCAACATGACCGAAGTGTCGGCCTTGATCGCTTCCGCCATGAAAATGGTGGGTGCCACCAAGACCAACTGACCGATCCTCCGCCCTCGTTGACACCACCATGACTCTCGCGCGCAACGTTCTTGGCAGCGAACTCCTGCCTTGCTCCTACGACCCGCTCACCGGCTTTTACCGGGACGGTTGTTGCGAGACCGGACCCGACGACCACGGTACCCATGTGGTGTGCGCGCGCGTGACCGCGCCCTTCCTGGCGTTCTCTCGCGAGCGCGGCAACGACCTGAGCACACCGCGGCCCGAGTGGCGGTTCGCCGGTCTCAAGCCTGGTGACCGCTGGTGCCTGTGCGTTCAACGTTGGAAAGAAGCCTTGCAAGCCGGCATGGCTCCACCCGTGGTGCTGGAGAGTACCAACGTCACCACCTTGCAACACGTATCCCTGGAGGTGCTGCAGCAGCATGCGTGGCACAAGACGGCTGACGGCAGTTCAGCCACCTGAGCAGGCCCGCGAGGCTGCTACAATTGAAGGCTTCGCGGAGAGGTGGATGAGCGGTTTAAGTCGCACGCCTGGAAAGCGTGTGTGGGCTAATACCCACCGCGGGTTCGAATCCCGCCCTCTCCGCCAGGGATCAAGCAAACACGGGCCTCACGGCCCGTTTTTCTTTTGTGCAGCCCCTTTGTCGGCCCCTCGGCCATCAGGCTTGCACGGTACGCATGCGCTTCAGGTCGC
>NZ_JALHLX010000084.1 GCF_022844385.1 Hydrogenophaga sp.
CGCGACTCGGTCTTTGTGCCGTTCTTCGGCGTGCAGACCGCCACCATCACGTCGCTCTCGCGGTTCGCCCGCATGGCCCGGGCGCGTGTGGTGCCGGTGGTCAGTCGCCTCACGAAAGAAGGCTATGAGGTCACGGTGCATTCGCCCTGGGCAAACTACCCCACGGGCGATGTGGAAGCCGACACGGCCACCATGAACCTCTTCCTCGAAGGCTTCATTCGAGCCACACCCGAGCAGTACTACTGGGTGCACAAGCGCTTCAAGACGCGGCCCGAGGGCGAAACGTCGTTCTACGCCGGTCTCTGACAAAGGCCGCTCAAGCTTTCAGGAAATCGCCGATCAGCGCTGCCACCTGCTGCGGCTGCTCGTGCACGATCCAGTGCGTGGCACCGGGCACGCGCTCAATGCGCAGATCGGGCACAAAGCCATCCAATCCTTCCAGCAATGCCTCAGGCAAGGCGGTATCACCCAGCCCCCAGACCACCAGTGTGGGCACGTTCACCGTCACGCGCTCGCGCGCCAGCTGTACCGCCACAGCACCCGGATCGTTGGCGGTGGGTGGGCGCAAAGGTGATGCCGCGTAGTAGTTGCAGGGGCCGTGCAGACCCAGGCTCCAGACCTCGCGGTATCGCTGGCGCGTGGCGTCGTCCAGCCAGGCCATCGGCCCGCTGTCGGCGGCCATGTTGGTGAAGAAGGGCCACAGGCGCGCGAAGTCGTTTTCAGCGAGCAGCGCAGGCGCATCCGGGCGCGCCAGAAAGTTCATGTAGGCGCTGGACGCCTGCTGAGACGGCGAGTTTGCGAGTTCGCGCTGGAAGGTGGCGGGGTGGGGCGCGTTGACGATGGCAAGCTGGCGCAGGATGGCTGGGTACTGAGCTGCCACACTCCAGGCCAGCGCACCGCCCCAGTCGTGTGCCACCAGGCCAGCCAGCTGGCCTGGCGTGAGACTGTCCTGTGTGATGGCGTCGATCAACGCCGTGAGGTCCTGCACCAGCGGTTTGGCCCGGTAGGCAGGTACCTCGGTGGGTGCGCTTGACTGTTCAAAGCCGCGCAGGTTGGGCGCCACGCAGCGGTAGCCGCCGTTCTCAGGCTGGGCAAAGTGGTGCAGCAATTCGTCCCAGACGAAAGCGGCCTCCGGAAACCCGTGCAGGAACAGCAGTACCGGACGACCCGGCTGGCCGCAGGCCCGGCAACTCAGCGTGATGCCGTGCGGCAGGGTTTGTTGGAAGGTTTCAATCATGGCGGGCTGTCTCGATGAACCCGCACCTGATCAATCGAGGGCGGGGGGCTCGTCTTCGGGCGCGGTGGCGGGCGCTGTCGTCACGGTGCTGCCATCGTGCGTCCAGTCCCACAGCATCTGTGCCACTTCGTCCAGCCCTTTTTTCTTCAGGGCAGAAAAGAGTCTCGCCTCGCCGCCGCCCGACTGCAGTCGCGCAATCGACAGGGCCTTCTGGGCCTCGGCGTGGTTGAGCTTGTCGGACTTGGTGAGCAGCACCAGAAACTTCAGGCCAGCTTCGACCCGGGGGCGAATCACTTCGAGCAGGATGTCGTCGAGTTCGGTCAAACCCAGGCGTGGGTCGATCAGCAGCACCACACCCTTGAGGTTCTCGCGCGTGAGCAGGTAGTTGCCCATCACGCGCTGCCAGCGCAGTTTGGCCTCGCGCGGCACGGCTGCGTAACCATAGCCGGGCAGGTCGGCCAGCACCGCGTCGGTCACGCCCTGTTTGCCGAGCGAGAACAGGTTGATGCTCTGCGTGCGCCCCGGTGTCTTGGAGGCAAAGGCCAGGCGTTTTTGCTGCGTCAGGGTGTTGATACAGGTCGACTTGCCCGCGTTGGAACGCCCGACAAACGCTACCTCTGGCACCGTGAGCGGCGGCAAATGTTCGAGCTGGGGTGCGGTGGTGAGAAAGCGCGCGGTGTGCAGCCAACCGTGCGCGATCTTGATGTCGGGGGTCTGCAGATCGGAGGGTTTTCCAGCGTTGGGTGTCCGGGCTTGGGGGCTCTTGGCGTCCGCGGACGGGGAAGCAGGGGTATTGGCTGGAGTGTGGTTCTGGGTCATTGAGGGGGTTTCCCGAGAGCGCATTGTAAAATCGATTGGCTGTAACCAGACATCCCGCGAAATTCTTCAACCCGAACACGTCGCACACGACGCCCGTCCCGTCATGAAATTGCCTGTTTCCCTTCTTTGCGCCGCCGCTGCTGCGGCTTTGTCGTTCAGTGTCCAGGCGCAGGCGGTCAAACCCGATCTGGCCAAGGGAGCTGCCCTGTTCGGCGGTGCCTGCGTGGCCTGCCACGCGGCTGACGGCAACTCCAGCACGCCCGCGAACCCCAAGCTGGCCCAGCAACACCCCGAATACCTGATCAAGCAACTGCAGGAATACAAATCCGGCAAGCGCAACAACGCGATCATGACGGGCTTTGCCTCGGGCCTCTCCGATGACGACATGCGCAACATTGCCTTCTGGCTGGCCAGTCAAAAGGCCACACCGGGTGCTGCCAGCGACAAGGATCTTGTGAACTTGGGCGAGCGCATTTACCGCGGGGGCATTCCCGACCGTCAGATTGCCGCTTGCGCAGGGTGCCACAGCCCGAACGGTGCGGGCATCCCTTCGCAGTACCCACGCCTTTCCGGGCAGCATGCCGAATACACCGAAACGCAGCTCAAGCATTTCCGCGACGGCACGCGCGCCAACAACGCCCAGATGACGGGTGTGGCGGCCAAGATGAACGACCGCGAGATCAAGGCGGTGTCCGACTACATCGCCGGTCTGCGCTGATGTCAGTCCGGGGCCATTGCCCCGGCTCGGCAGCTGGGATATAAGCGATCGTTAATATTTAGCGGCACAATACGTTAATGCCTCACGGCGGTGAACCGCCAGCAAAAAAAAACATCACAACAGGGCGCGTTCCGGGATCACCGGAACCGCCCTTTTTGTTGAACCGTTCTCACCCCCCCTCCGATTCATGACCGTTTCCACCCAAGGCCTCCACATCCGCACCGGCTCGCGCATCGTCAGCGAGACGGTGGAGCTGTTGTCGTCGATGCGGTTCTCCATCTCGCTGCTCACCGTCATCTGCATCGCGTCTGTGATCGGCACGGTGATCAAGCAGCATGAGCCGTTCAACAACTACGTCAACCAGTTTGGTCCGTTCTGGGCCGATGTGTTTGCCAGCGCCAACCTGTATTCGGTCTACAGCGCCTGGTGGTTCCTGTTGATCCTGGCGTTTCTGGTGGTCAGCACCAGCCTGTGCATCGCCCGCAACACGCCCAAAATCCTGGCCGACTTCAAGGTTTACAAGGAAAACATCCGGGAGCAAAGCCTCAAGGCCTTTCCCCACCGGGCTGAAAGTGCCCTGGGCGAATCAGCGCAGGCTGCGGCCAACCGCATCGGGCAGACGCTGTTGGGCTCTGGCTGGAAGGTCAAGCTGCAGTCGCGCGACACGCCGCATGGCCAGGGCTGGATGGTGGCGGCCAAGACCGGTGCGGCCAACAAGATCGGCTACATCGCGGCGCACAGCGCCATCGTGCTGGTGTGCATAGGCGGCCTGCTCGACGGCGACCTCATGGTACGTGCGCAAACCTGGTTCAACGGCAAGTCGGCATTCACCGGCGGTGGCCTGATCGCCGATGTGCCGACGCAGCACCGGCTTTCCTCGAGCAACCCGACCTTCCGCGCCAACCTGCTGGTGACCGAGGGCACGACCGCGAGCACGGCCATCCTGGCCCAGCCCACCGGCGTGTTGCTGCAAGACCTGCCGTTCTCGGTCGAGCTCAAGAAGTTCATCGTCGAGTACTACGACACCGGCATGCCCAAGCTGTTCGCCAGCGACATCGTGATCACCGACTTCGAGACCGGCGAAAAGAAAGAGGCGCGCGTGGAGGTGAACCACCCGGCGAGTCACCGCGGCATCAACATCTACCAATCGAGCTTTGACGACGGCGGCTCGCGCGTGAAGCTGCAGGCCGTTCCCTTGAATCGGCCCACGCGCCCGTTCGAAATCGAAGGCACCATTGGCAGTTCGAGCGAGCTGAGCAACGGAGACGACAAGCTGGTGCTGGAGTACACCGGCCTGCGCACGATCAACGTGGAGAACTTCGCCGGTGTGAATCCCACCGCTGGCGTGGATGTGCGCAAGGTCGACCTGCGCAGTTCGATCGAAAGCCGCCTGGGCAGTGGCCACAAGACCGTCACCGAAAAAACCTTGCGCAACGTGGGCCCGAGCATCACCTACAAGCTGCGCGATGCAGCGGGTCAGGCGGTGGAGTACCACAACTACATGCTGCCGATGGACATCGAGGGCGCGCGCGTTTACCTGCTGGGCTTGCGCGACACGCCTTCCGAGGCGTTCCGGTATCTGCGCATCCCGGTGGACGAGAAAGACAGCATGGACGGCTTTGTTCGACTGCGCGCGGCCCTCGACGATCCGCAGATGCGCGAACTCGCGGTGCGCCGCTACGCCGTCTCGGCGGTCGAAGACGGGCGCCCGGAGCTGGCTGAAGCCCTGATGGCGTCAGCCACGCGCGCGCTGGCCCTGTTTGCGGGGGCCGAGCCTTCGCTGCAGGTCACGCCCGTGGTGAATGGCTCGACCACCAACCCCTCCGTGCTGGGCGGCTTGCAGGCGGTGTCGACTTTTCTCGAGAACAATGTGCCGCAGGCCGAGCGTGAACGCGCCAGCGAAGTGCTGGTGCGCATCTTGAACGGCACGCTGTTCGAGCTCTTGCAAGTCAGCCGCGAACGCGCCGATCTGCCGCCGCTGGAGCGCAACGACGCCACGCAGCAGTTCATGACGCAAGCCGTGATCAGTCTGAGCGACACCTTTTTCTATCCTGCGCCCATGACGTTTCAACTCAAGGACTTCACCCACGTGCAGGCAAGCGTGTTCCAGGTCGCGCGTGCTCCGGGCCAGAACATCGTGTATCTGGGCTGTCTGCTGCTGATCGTCGGCATTTTTGCCATGCTCTATGTGCGCGAACGCCGCCTGTGGGTGTGGCTTGCGCCGTCGGCCGAACAATCCTCGATGGCCACCATGGCCCTGTCGTCGAACCGCAAGACGATGGAAGTCGACCGCGAATTTGATCTTTTGAAGACCCAATTGTTGAAGGTGCCAGCATGAATACCGCCACCGCAAACCAGACCATCGAACTGAAGAAAAACCGGGGCGGTCACGGCCTGGAGCCGAGCTACTTTGCGCGCCGCAATGGTTGGGACTGGCTGTTTGCCGTCCTGGTCCTGGCAGGCACTGCTGTGGCATTTGCGCTGTACGGCTCGGCCATGGACTTTTACGAAAAGGCCATCCTCGTGGGCACAGTGCCCTCCCTGATCTGGCTGGCCTGGTTCTGGCGGCCGTTGGGGGTGCTGTCGGTGGTTGTGGCGGCGTTTGCCTTGCTGGCCATCTGGCTGTACCAGACGCCCGCCGGCACGGCCGACCTCGCACGTGCCGATCAGGTGTTCATGCTGAAGTACTTCATCTCCAGCCAGTCGGCCATTTTGTGGATGAGCCTGCTGTTTTTCATGAGCACTGCGTTTTACTGGGTCGGCATGCTCACCCGCGCGGGCGATTCCTTCGAGCTGCTGGGTTCGCGGCTGGCCTGGGTGGCGGTGACGCTGGCGCTCATCGGCACCATGGTGCGCTGGTACGAGAGCCACCAGATCGGCCCCGACATCGGCCACATTCCCGTGAGCAACCTCTACGAAGTGTTTGTGCTGTTCTGCTGGATGACCGCAGCCTTCTATCTGTATTACGAAGACGTGTACAAGACGCGCCGCATGGGCGCGTTCGTGATGTTGGTGGTGAGCGCTGCGGTGGGCTTTTTGCTCTGGTACACCGTGGTCCGCGAAGCGCATGAAATTCAGCCCTTGGTGCCCGCACTGCAAAGCTGGTGGATGAAGGTGCATGTGCCGGCCAACTTCATTGGCTACGGCACCTTTGCCATCGCAGCCATGCTGGCGTTCGCCTACCTCATCAAGCAGAGCGCGCACGAGACCCGCTGGTACAAGCTCGCGCCGCTGTGGATTCTGGGCCTCGTGCTGTGCCTGGAGCCGATCGTGTTCCGCCAGTCGGCGGCCGAGAAAGGTGGCAGCTACTGGTTTGTTTACTTCGGCGTGTCGGCGCTCATCGTGGGCGCCATCATGTTCGGGCGCAAACGCATCGCCGAACGCCTGCCCAGCTTCGAGGTGCTGGACGACGTGATGTACAAGGCCATCGCGGTGGGTTTCGCGTTCTTCACCATCGCCACGGTTCTGGGGGCCTTGTGGGCAGCCGAGGCCTGGGGGGGCTACTGGAGCTGGGACCCGAAGGAAACCTGGGCGCTGATCGTCTGGCTGAACTACGCAGCCTGGCTGCACATGCGCCTCATGAAAGGCTTGCGCGGTACCGTGGCGGCCTGGTGGGCGCTGGTGGGTCTGGCCATCACCACCTTCGCTTTCCTGGGCGTGAACATGTTCCTGTCGGGTCTGCACAGCTACGGCGAACTCTGAGCCTGACCACGGGGTCAAGCGGGCAGGTCGGTGCGGCCTGCCATGGAACTTTGTAAGAATCGTGGCTGTCCGATGACTCACGGCAAGTCCTGCGCGGCATCCTCTGCGCGGGGCGTTGCACGGACCAGGACCGCCCCATGCTCATCCGCACCACCCAAGACGGTTTCAACCATCCTTTCCCCAGCGAAATCACGGCCAAGGCGGCTTACCAGAATCGCCGGCAGTGGCTGCAGCGCAGCGCGTTCACCGCAGCCGCTGTGGGCGGCGTGGCCTCATGGGCCACCCAAGACGCATGGGCCCAGTCCGCAGGCCCCACGCCCCGCCCGGGAAAGCTGCTGCCGCTGCCCGGCAAGGCCTCCAGCGTGCCTGGCGCCACCACCGTGGAGAAGCTGACCTCGTACGACGATGCCAGCACTTACAACAACTACTACGAGTTCAGCACCGACAAGGCCGACCCGGCGGTGTACGCCAAGTCGCTCAAGACGCGCCCATGGACCGTCGCCGTCGAGGGCCTGGTGAACAAGCCCGGCACCTTGGATCTGGACGCCTTGCTCAAACTCAGCCCGATGGAAGAGCGCATTTACCGCCTGCGCTGTGTCGAAGGCTGGTCGATGGTCGTGCCATGGGTGGGCTACTCGATGGCCGAGCTCATCAAACAGGTGCAGCCCCAGGGCAGCGCCAAGTTCGTGGAGTTCGTGACGTTGGCCGACAACAAACAGATGCCCGGCTTGAATTCGAACGTGCTGGAGTGGCCGTATGTAGAAGGGTTGCGTCTGGATGAGGCCATGCACCCGCTCACGCTGCTGACCTTCGGCATGTACGGCGAGGTGTTGCCCAACCAGAACGGTGCGCCAGTGCGCCTGGTGGTGCCGTGGAAGTACGGTTTCAAGAGTGGCAAATCGATCGTGAAAATACGCTTCACCGACAAGGAGCCGCGCACCGCGTGGAACCGTGCCGCACCGATGGAGTACGGGTTTTATTCGAACGTGAACCCGCAGGTGTCGCACCCGCGCTGGAGCCAGGCCACCGAGCGCCGGATCGGCGAAGAGGGCGGCCTGTTTGCCAAGCGCCGCCAGACGCAGATGTTCAACGGCTACGAGCCGCAAGTGGGTCAGCTCTACGCGGGCATGGATCTGCGCAAGTTCTTCTGATGCCTTCTGTCCAAGCGCCGGGGCTTGCCGCCGGTTCGCGTCCGGCGGGTTCGCGCATCAACCGCTGGCTCGGCCACAGCGCGACCAAGCCCGTCGGAGTCGCGCTGGCCTTGTTGCCGTTAGCCTGGCTGGTCTGGGCGGCCTTCACCGACCAGCTCGGCGCCAACCCGGCCGAGGCGCTGATCCGCTCGCTCGGCGACTGGACCATCCGTTTTCTCGTGCTGGTGCTGGCCATCACGCCGCTGCGCACGGTGACCGGCTGGGTGGCGCTGGCGCGGCTGCGCCGCATGGTGGGGCTGTTCGTGTTTTTCTACGCCTGCCTGCACCTGCTGGCATACGCGTGGTTCGACATGGAGTTCAGTGTGCCCGCCGTCGTGGACGACGTGATCAAGCGCCCGTTCATCCTCGTGGGCTTTCTGGGCTGGTTGCTCTTGCTGGTGCTGGCTGCAACTTCCTTCAACCGCGCCATTCGCGCCATGGGCGCCCAGCGTTGGCAACTGCTGCACCGCGCGGTGTACGCAATCGCCGGTCTGGCGGTGCTGCACTTTTTCTGGATGCGCAGCGGCAAGAACGATTTCACGGAGGTTGCGGTTTACGCGGGGCTGTTTTCAGCCTTGCTGGGTTGGCGTCTTTGGCGGTGGCTCTCAAAACCGCGCGCGGCCTGAGGCAACAAATCAGGCTGGCGGGAGCAAGGCTTCCAGACGCAATTGGTCTGCGGCCGATTCGCGCGCCCGGATCAGCGTGGCGGCTTTTCCATCCACCAGCACCTCGGCGGCACGACCCCGCGTGTTGTAGTTGCTCGCCATGCTCATGCAGTAAGCCCCGGCCGACAGCACCGCCAGCAGATCACCCGCCTGTGCGGCCAGCGCGCGGTCGCGGCCCAGCCAGTCGCCGCTTTCGCACACCGGGCCCACCACGTCCCAGGTGATGGGTACTTCTTCGCGAGGAGAGACTTCCACGATGCGATGAAAGGCCTGGTACATGGCGGGGCGCGGCAGGTCGTTCATGGCCGCGTCCACGATGAGAAAGTTCTTTTGTTCGCCCGGCTTCTGGTACAGCACCTCGGTGAGACACACACCCGCGTTGCCCACCAGTGAGCGCCCGGGCTCGATGTAAATCTTGCGATCGCCAAAACCGCGTTCGTCCAGGCGCTGCAGCAGTTGCTGCCACAGGGCATCGGCCTGCGGCGGCGTGTCGCCGTGGTAGTCGATGCCGAGTCCGCCGCCGAAGTCGATGTGCTCGATCGGCACGCCTGCCGCTTCGATGCTCTGCACCAGATCGATCACCCGGTCCATCGCGTCGAGGTAAGGCCCGGTCTGAGTGATCTGCGAGCCGATGTGGCAGTCGATGCCCACCACGCGCAAGCC
This sequence comes from Hydrogenophaga sp., assembly GCF_022844385.1. GTDB lineage: Bacteria > Pseudomonadota > Gammaproteobacteria > Burkholderiales > Burkholderiaceae_C > Hydrogenophaga. The sequence continues at coordinate 8,995 of NZ_JALHLX010000084.1, forward strand.
TTCGCACGCGGCCGCGTGCTGGTAAGTGGCCACCACGTCTTCATGCGCGATGCCGAACTTGTTGCCTTTGAGGCCGGTGGAAATGTAGGGGTGCGTCTGGGCGTCCACGTTGGGGTTCACGCGCACGCTCACCGGCGCGCGTTGCCCCAGGCCGCGGGCCACTTCGTCGAGCACGTCGAGCTCGGCGCGGCTTTCCACGTTGAAGCAGCCAATGCCGACCTCCAGCGCGCGGCGCATTTCGGCGCGCGTCTTGCCCACGCCGGAGAAGATGATCTTGGCAGGTTCAACGCCAGCGGCCAGGGCGCGTTCGAGTTCGCCACCCGAGACGATGTCCAGTCCGCAACCCGCGCGCACCAGCGTCTGCAGGATGCCCAGCGTGGAGTTGGCCTTCATGGCGTAGCAGATCTGGTGCGAGCGCCCGGCCAGCCCGCGCTGGTACGCGGCCAACGCGTCCAGTACGGCGGCGCGGCTGTAGACGAACAGCGGAGTTCCGTGCTCCTTGGCCAACTGCTTGAGCGAAACGCCTTCCATCACGAGTTCGCCCGCCTCGTAGGAGATGAATGGTGGAAGAGTCGTGGGCGGCTGGCCGGGCAGGGTGGTCATGCTGGGGATGGGGCAAATGGAGGGATGCACAGGCCGGCAGCCGGGAGTGCGTCTTCAGCGCGGCACGAGGTTGGCGGGGGGCGTCGGAGCGTTTTGCGTTGAGTTCGCGCTGGCTGGCGTCGGCGTTGCGCCCGGCAGGTACAGCGGTCCTTTTTGACCACAAGCCGACAGGAAAAGCAGACTCAGCACCATGCCCACACCCCGTGTGCGTGAAGGGGGGCGGCCTAGAATGCGTGTCGTTCTCAACATGCGACCATTGTAATGACCGACACCGAGTACCAAGACCTGGCGGAATCGCTTCTGCGATCGATCGAGCTGGCCTGCGATCGCATCAACGACCAGACCGACGCCGACGTCGACAACCAGCGCGTGGGCGGCATGATCACGATGACGTTTGCCAACGGGAGCCAGATCATCGTCAACCTGCAAAAACCATTGCAGGAAGTCTGGTTGGCGGCGCGCGCCGGCGGTTTTCATTACCGCCACGACGGCGCCGCCTGGATGGACACCAAGGGCCAGGGCGAGTTTCTCGCCCATCTGTCCCGCTTCGCCTCCGAACAGTCCGGTCAGGCGCTGGACTTCAGTTCCTGAACAGATCGAGGATGCCGCGGCGGTCTTCCACGACTGGTGCGGCAGCCGGTGCAGTGCTTGCCGCTGGGTCGGATTCGGGCACAACCGCGCCTGGCCAGGGATCCTGCAACCCCAGCCCGTGCACGCCGTTGCCTGGCGTGAACTCTTCAAAATACCACTCACCACCCACATTGATCACGCCCGGCGGTGGGGTGTAGGGTGAGACCGGCACGTCCTTGAGTGCCTGCGACATGAACGATATCCAGATCGGCAGGCTCAGGCCGCCACCGGTTTCACGGCTGCCCAGGTTGCGTGGCGTGTCGTAGCCGACCCATGCTGCGGCCACCAGCGTGGGCTGGTAGCCCACAAACCAGGCGTCCACCGAATCGTTGGTGGTACCGGTTTTCCCAAACAGATCCGTTCGCTTCAGTGTGGCTTGCGCGCGCGCTGCGGTACCAGAGCGGGTGATTTCCTGCAGCAGGCTGTTCATGATGAAAGCATTGCGCGGTTCGATGGCACGTTGTGCGTCGGCCAACTGCGCCTCGGGCGCCTCAAAGAGCACCTTGCCCTTGTGATCGGCAACCCGCGTGATCAGTGTGGGGGCCACGCGGTAGCCGCCGTTGGCGAACACCCCGTAGCCCACCGCCATCTGCATCGGTGTCACCGAACCGGCGCCCAGCGCCATGGTGAGGTAGGGCGGGTGCTTGTCGATGTCGAAGCCAAAACGCCCCACCCACTGCTGGGCGCTCTGTGTGCCCACGAGTTGCAGAACACGGATCGAAACCATGTTCTTCGATTTGGCCAGAGCGCGGCGCACCGACATCGGTCCTTCGAACTGCCCGTCGTAGTTCTTGGGCTCCCAAGGCTTGCCGCCGGTGGCGTCGGCGCTGTAGAACAGCGGCGCATCGTTGACAACCGTCATGGGGGTGAGCCCCTTCTCCAGCGCTGCGGAGTAGATGAAGGGCTTGAAACTGGAGCCTGGCTGGCGCCACGCTTGCGTCACATGGTTGAACTTGCTTTTCTGGAAGTCGAATCCGCCCACCAAGGCGAGCACCTTGCCTGTGCTCGGGTCCATGGCCACAAAAGCCGCCTCCACTTCAGGCAGCTGCGTGATGCGCCAGGTCTTGTTGGCGGTCTGCACCACCCGGATCACCGCACCGGGCCTGATCTTGATGTTGGGTCCCGCCTTGTCCGACAGCCCGGACTGCACGGGTTTGAGACCCTCGCCCGTGATTTCAAACGGGTCGCCGTCCTGGCGCACAGCCAGCACGCGCCGCGGACTGGCTTCCAGCACAACAGCCGAGAGCAGGTCGTCGTTGTCGGGCCGCTCCGCCAGTGCATCGTCAACCGCTTCGTCCAGCGCCGCTTTGTCGCTCGGAAGGTCAATGAACAGCTCGGGGCCGCGGTAAAACTGGCGGCGTTCGTACTCGAGAACGCCCTGGCGCACCGCGCGGTAGGCCGCTTCCTGCTCGGCCGCCTTGAGGGATGTGGTGACCACCAGTCCACGCGTGTAGGCCTCTTCACCGTACTGCGCAACGATCGATTGGCGAACCATCTCTGCCACGAACTCGGCATGAACCTGCGCCACGTTGCCCACGGGGCGCAGCTTGAGCTCTTCGGACTTGGCCTCTTCGGCCTGTGCGGCCGTGATGAACCCGTTCTCCACCATGCGGTCGATGATGTGCAGCTGGCGAGCGCGGGCCCGGCGCGGGTTGCGGACAGGGTTGTAGGCCGAAGGCGCCTGCGGCAAACCTGCCAACATGGCCGCTTCGGCAATGGTGACGTCCTTCAGGGCCTTCCCGAAGTAGATCTGGGCGGCCGATGAGAAGCCATAGGCACGCTGACCCAGGAAAATCTGGTTCATGTAGATCTCGAGGATCTGCTCTTTGGTGAGCAAGTGCTCCAGCTTGAAGGTCAGCAGCACCTCGTAGATCTTGCGCGTGTAGCTCTTCTCTGCCGACAGGTACACGTTGCGCGCGACCTGCATGGTGATGGTCGACGCGCCTTGGCTCTTGGCTTGGCGCAGGTTGGCCAGCGCGGCCCGGATCATGCCGCGGTAGTCCACGCCGTTGTGCTCGAAGAAGCGCGCGTCTTCAATGGCCAGAACCGCGTTCTTCATCACCTCGGGAATTTCGTTGATCGTGAGCAGGTTGCGACGCTCTTCGCCGAATTCGCCGATCAACTGTCCTTCCGTCGTCAGCACGCGCAACGGCAGTTTGGGACGGTAGTCCGCGAGCCCGGCCACATCGGGCAGGTTTGGATAGGCAACTGCCAGCGCAATGCCCACGGCCATCAGCACGCTTACAACACCTGCCGCCGCCAGTCCGGCCACAGCCACCACCAAGCGTCCCATCCAGATCAGTGCTGTGTGGCCCGCAGATACTGGCTTGGAAGTCGTCGAAGGGGTGGGGGTATCTTGGTTGGACATGCGGTCGATCAGAGCCTCAAACCCCGATTATAAAAATGGCGCTCCGTGGCTTCAGCCAGCGTGGTCGGCATATTGTGAGTTGTTGAGCAGCTTGCTGCGCAGCGGTTCATGACGAGCGGGCAAGCGCGGTCATCCACGTGTGGTTTTGGCAACGTTTCGAGTTGTCTCAAAGGCAAAATTTCTTTGCTGGACAAAGAGCTTGCTGCTAGCATTCAAGTGAATTCTTAAGTCTGGCGCCCACGGGTGTCATCATATCGGGGGGTCATCTTGATCTCATTGGGGTCGTTATTCAGCCGGGAACCGGCGCCCATGTTGGGCATTGACGTGAGTTCGTCCAGCGTCAAGCTGGTTGAGCTTTCCCGCAACCGATCCGGTGATCTGGTGCTGGAGCGCTGCGCCATGGAGCCGCTGGAGCGCGGCTGGATCACCGACGGCAACATCGAGAAATTCGATGAGGTGGCCGAGGCCGTGCGCCGCGTGGTGCGCAAGAGCGGCAGCAAGACCAAGAATGTGGCGCTGGCGCTGCCGGCGTCGGCCGTGATCACCAAAAAAATCATCCTGCCCGGAGGGCTGTCCGACAAGGAGTTGGAGGCCCAGGTGGAGTCAGAGGCCAACCAATACATCCCTTTCTCGCTGGACGAAGTGAGTCTGGACTTCTGCGTGATCGGGCCCAGCGCCAACTCGGTGGGCGACGTGGAAGTCTTGATTGCTGCCTCGCGCAAGGAAAAAGTATCGGACCGTCAGGGTCTGGCGGAGGCCGCCGGGCTCAAGCCGGTGGTGATGGACGTTGAGTCCTACGCCTCTCGCATGGCCGCCGGCCGCGTGATCGAGACGCTCCCCAACCAGGGCATCGACTCTCTGGTGGCGCTGTTTGAGGTGGGCGCTTTGACCACCAGCATGCAGGTCATGCGCAACGACGATGTGCTGTACGAGCGCGATCAGGCGTTTGGAGGCGCTCAACTGACCCAGCTGATCGTTCGTCAGTACGGCTTCTCGGCCGATGAGGCCGAGGCCAAGAAGCGGTCAGGGGATCTTCCCGATGACTACCGCGCTGCGGTGCTGGACCCGTTCATCGAAAGCATGGCGCAAGAGGTCGGTCGTGCGCTGCAGTTCTTCTTCACCAGCACGCCGTACAACAAGGTTGACCACATCTTGCTGGCGGGTGGCAGCGCTGCTTTGCCCGGTTTGACCGAGGCTGTCACGCACCAGACGTCGTTTGCCTGCATGGTCATCAACCCGTTTGACGCGATGGAAATGGCCTCTTCCATCCAGGCCCGCAAGATTTCGCGCGAAGCACCTTCCTACCTGACCTCCACCGGGTTGGCCTTGCGGAGGTTCTACCAATGATCTTGATCAACCTTTTGCCTCACCGTGAGGCGGCCCGCAAACGGCAAAAAGACCAGTTTTTCACCCAGCTCGGCCTGTCCGCTCTGCTCGGCGGCATCGTTTGCGGCGCCGTATTCACCTGGTATCAAGGCCAGATTTCCTCGCAGCAGGATCGCAACGCCTTCCTTCAGGCCGAGATCACCCGCCTGGACGCTGAAATCAAGGACATCGCCGGATTGCAAAGGGAGATTGCCTCGTTGCGGGCGCGGCAAACCGCGGTGGAAGACCTTCAAGGTGATCGCAACATTCCCGTGCACCTGCTCGACGAGTTGGTCGCTCAGCTGCCCGATGGCATCTACCTCAAGTCGATGAAGCAAGAGGGTCAGAGCGTGCTGTTGAACGGTGTGGCGCAATCCCAGGAGCGTGTTTCCGACTTGTTGCGCAATCTGGCCAACAGCAGTCCATGGCTGACACGGCCTGAGTTGATCGAGATTGTTTCGTCCAGTGTCGCTGTGACGGCCCGAGACCAGCGTCGCGTGTTCAATTTTTCCATGCGTGTCTCATTGAAGCGCCCCTCCGCCGAAGGTGCATCTCCCGCCGGCACAGCCGGCGCTGCCGCCGCGCCGGGCAAGGTCTGATCAAGAGGGCACACATCCATGGCCAAATCGCCCAATATCAACGTGGACTTCAAGGGAGTCCAGGAAAAACTCAAGAGCCAGTTCACCGGACTGGATCCGAACGACCCATCGCAATGGCCGGGTTTGCCTCGCAACCTGTTGTTTTTGGCGGTTTGCGTGGCGGTCATTGCCGGTCTTTGGTTCGCCTGGTTGAAGGACTCCGACGAGCAGTTGATCGCAGAAAAGGCTCGTGAGCAGCAGCTGCGCGAGGACTACAAGAAGAAGGCCATTCAAGCTGTGAACCTGGACGCGTTGCGCAAGCAGCTGGAACAGGTGCAGCAGTACGTCACCCAGTTGGAGAAGCAGTTGCCTAGCAAGGCTGAAATGGACGCATTGCTCTCAGACATCAATCAGGCCGGTCTGGGGCGCAGCCTTCAGTTCGAGTTGTTCCGACCGGGGCAGGTCAGCGTGAAGGAGTACTACGCAGAGTTGCCGATCTCGGTGCGGGTGACGGGCTCTTACCATGACATTGGCTTGTTCGCGGCCGACATCGCCAACCTCTCCCGGATCGTGACGCTCAACAACCTGACGTTGACGCCCGTGGCCAACCGCGAAGGCATCCTCACCATGGACTGCATTGCCAAAACGTTCCGCTAC
>NZ_JALHLX010000085.1 GCF_022844385.1 Hydrogenophaga sp.
CAATGCATGCCCTGGGTGCTGCCAACGGACAGCAACGAGTCGCACGTCCCGCAGCGAACGAGCCCTGAAAACACGTTCTTGCCTCCGCCTCTTGGGGCGTAGGTCCGCGCCCCTTCATCGAATTGCGGTGAGCAGGCGTACCAGAGTTCGTCGGACACCAGTCTCAGCTCCGGCCGATGAAATGACTTTGGCTCTAGCTGCTTTCGCTTCTTGCGGGCCTTTGCTCTTGAGAAGCCGCTCCCGTTCCAGACGAACAAGCCCCTGTAGATGGTGTTGGTCATCAAACGGTGAACGCTCGCTGCGCGCCAGCGCACCTGGCTGCGTTTGCGGGAGTTCCCAGGTGGTACCAACCCTTCTCGCTGGAAAGTCTCTGCAATGCTGGGGCATGACATGCCCTGTTGTCGCAATGCATAGATGCGTCGCACGACTTCTGCTTCGGGCTCATGAATGGACCACTTTGTGCCAAGTACCTTGCCTTTTTCGTTGACCTCGACGGTGCCTCGGTATCCGTAGGGGGGCTGCGCAATCTGATACCCCCGCTCAAGTTGTCCCAACATGCCGCGCGTGGTCCTGCTACCCGTGCTCTCAATCTCCATGTTGGCGGCCATGAGTTTCACCATCCAGAGTGGCCTCCACCCGTTTCGATGTGTGTCAATGCCGTCGTTGGTCAGAAACCGTACGCCCATCTGTTCGACGAGATCCATCAAACGGCCGCCCTCCTGAACGTGGCGAGTGAGTCGAGAAATCTCGTCGACGATGACGACAGAACACTCACGGGCTTCCACTGCGTCGAGCAGTCTGCGGTACTGCGTCCGCTTGGTTATTCCTTCTGCCTTCCCGGTCACTGCTTCGTCGGAAAAAACGAACTTCGGGTCTAGCGTGAGGCCTTCCCTTTCGGCGACTTCCCGACAACGGCGGAGTTGGTCCTCGATGGACGTGTCGCGTTGTCCGTTGCCGCCGGAATGGCGGCCATACGCTCCTGCTGATGACATTGAGTTGGCTTCTTTCTTGAAATGAGATGTGGGTTCTTGGCTGCGATGTCGACCAGGAGGTCGAGCAGCTCGGAGAGGGCTAAGTGCATGTGCTGATGTCCTTGTGATGGCTTGTGGCCTCGATTGGCGGGTAGACGGCCGACGGCCGTCACGCTGGGGTTTCCTTAATGCCGCGCTCATCGCGTCGACAGTTCGTATAGACACCGTCAAATGACGCGCCACTTGAACCCCGCCGTTGCCCAATTTGCATCGCAGTGGCGATCCCGCCGGAAGCTCTTCATCGCACAGAAAAGGGCGGCGGTTGCTGAGGTCCACGACTCGATGAAAAGCTGGTGCCTATACGTGATGTACCGATCGGGTACGAACTAGGACATCACATGAAACAAGACCAAACAGCAGAGTTGAAAAAGGTGGACTTCAAGCTCCGCGAGGGGATTTACCTCGGCGCACTCCTGTCGCCAGCGGACGTGAAGAAGGCCACTGCGGGCGTCGGTACGGCTCTTCCCGGAGCCCTGCACCGGTGGACGCTTTGCGGAGATATTGACCCCACCATCTTCTCAATGCTCGAGGCTTCGGGATATCCGCAGCAAGAGAACGAGCGACTGACAGTGCTCGCTGCAGCTTCCGGACTTCACTACGCTGTGTTCACCCATCAGGCAGGCCCTTTCCAGCATCGCTACGTGGCGCCGCTCTTTGACCACAAGGTGGCGAATTGCGTGCGCGCGGTTGCTCATGGGGACGCCCTCGGCTACTCACTCGCTGGTGACGGACCGACTGCTGCCGTGTGGGCGGCGTCCTTCGGCGTGCGGGAGTTTCAGCCGCTCTTGCCGATGTGCAAAGAAGCGTCGTTGGGACTGGGGGAGAGTGCGCTCAGGGAATACGTCGATACGGTGCTCGAGCTGAGGGACCCGAGGCGCATTCCTTCCTCGCTGGAGGGCGTGGCAGTGAAGCTTGCCAGCGTGTCGGCAGTGGCTCCGGAGCAGCTCATCGAAAAGCTCGCTGCGCATCACTACATCTGGAAGTAAGCACGGCCGCCGGGGATGGCACCCCGGATGACCGAAGCCCAAAAAACGTGGCCGATCTGGCAAACACGCTTGCAGATTGGCCACCACTGACAAAAGGAAAAGTTATGAAATCACAGACCAACGACAACAAGAGCCTCTCTGCATCGATGAAGGAAATTGTCCTCGAGCGCAAGCCAGACGAAAGTGCGACGGAACGCTGGAAGCGGCTCTACCGCGCAAAGGGTGGACCGCTCGTAGGTTGGTTGCTCGACGAAGCGGTCAACCGCAAGATGGATGTGCCGGCCCTGGCTCGCGAGCTGGGCGTGACGATTGGCTATCTCTCCCAGCTCCACAGCGGGATGAGAGAGACGGCCAATATCTCCCGGGAGTTTGCTGCAGCCTGCGGCGTCTACCTGGGCGTGCCGGCAGTGGTCGTTCAAGTGGTGGCAGGGCACCTCACGTTGCTTGACTTCGTGTGCGCGACCGACCTGGACCGCTGGGTCGAGCAATTGGGCGTCGAAGGTGAAGGTGCTTCGGCGCAATTGGCTTGCGGAGCACAACTTGGAACGGAAGAGCTGTGGCTGCTGCCGCAGCTGGTGCAGGTACTAACCTCAGTTGCGAGCATCCACCAGACGCGCGCACGGTTCGGTTGATTCAGCGCGAGGGGTGAGGCGAGAGTCTCACCCCTCTTTTTTGCACCACCGACCCTGTCGGAAGCCGACCACGGGTGAACAATCTGGCGCGCATGGAAGCAGGTTGCTATACGACAAAGATCGCCATTGGGGCGATCAGCATTAACGGTATGGAGCTTCACCACATGTACTCAATCACAACCCAACTTCTCTCTCTGGACGAGACCGATGAGGTGGTCCTCGAAATGGGCTTGGACGCCCTCCGCCAAGGAGGTGAAGAGAATTCATTGGCTGGCATGGAGTGCTTTCTTTCTGGTTCAAGCGAGAGCGTCCTCGAACCCGCGCTGCCACTGCTCGTGAGGCTGCCAGGGGTTGGTCGAAGCGAGCTGCGCAGCCTATGCTCCCATGAGTTCTGGCACATCAACCTGGCGTCCAAAAACCTCTTGCAACAACAGTCGTTCGTGGTCGTTGGACCGCAAGACGGAGGTTTGTATGTGCCTCTAAGAGGCACTGGCAGTCTAATGCCGCGCGCCAGCGATTGGACCATGCAGCTTCTACTGCTGGGGGATGACTGCGCGTTGCATGCACGTCACCGACTCACCGGAATGGACCTCGATGACTATCTCGTTGGATGCCAGTCCGTGGCGGCGTCCAGCGGGCTGAACTACAACCCGTGGCGCATTCATGACCAGGAGGCGCTGGACGAAGTAGCCCATTGTGGCGACGACATATTGGTCCCCGGACGCTTGGTGCGTTTGATGGGTGAGGCGTCGTAGATTTGACAGATTCGGAAATCTGATCGGAGGGCTAAAAACCCAGGCTATAGGTCACGAGGACAGACTGGTCCTCGTAACTCAACAGGAGACGAAATGTCTGGATTTAGCTACCCGAATGACGAAGACGATATGAACACCCGCTTGATGTACACGGTCACGGCGGAGTTCGTCTATAGGCTCGACGAGTTTCTCAAAGAGGAGCAACGATACAAGTCGCACTACCTCTTGCTCCCTGCCGATACCTTGAGGGCCGTGATGGACTGCGCCGCCCTGGCATTGGCCCTGCTGCGGGACCTTCAGGACGCGCCGGTGGACCCCGGCTACGTAGACTTCTGCTTGTCCGACATCAGGAAGCTCTGTGAGTCCGGTGTGCCGAATCTTGATGCCGTCCATATGGTCAGCGCCGCTTCCACGGCAATCAAGGCCATGCAGGAGTCCTATCCGCATGGAAGCACCCGCATTGTGTCCAACCCGCTGAAGGCGCGGTTGATGGGAACGCTCGGGATGGAGTTCTTCACGCGGCTGCATGAAATGTGTGCTTCTGTCGAACTCCGCAAGCGGGCCTTTGTTGCTGACTTTGACGTATCTATGGTGCAGGGCTGCGTTCATGCCGCCCTGGGCATGGTGAGTGCGCTCAATCGAGCCGTATGGGTGGAAGGAGAGCCCGTTCCCGCGCACGTGCTTGAAGCTCTGAGCGACCAGGTCGAGTGCTACCAGCTTGAGTGTGCGGGACCTTGCGCCGTACATCTGATGGAAAAGATTTACGAGGCTGTGTTTGCCGAATTGGGAGAGCAGCACTGAGTTTTTGCGACTGCGCGCGACTGCGCGCAACTGCGCGCGACTCGCTGACGCGTGCACGATTTGTTGCGGACGAAGTTTCCCTGTGCTACTCACGCAGGCCAGGCTAGATGACGCGCTGGGCCTCGCCCGTCTAGTCTGTATCTCCGCGTGGACCGGTGGTGGCTGCTAAAAATGGCTTGGCTACGGACGCAGTTACCTCCCCGGACAATCCGAAACTGCTTCGAATCGCAGCATGATCGGGAGACGCGACCCCTAGAGGTATTCATCAGCCATGGCGAAGTCCCTCATTTGCTCCGTAGGCCCGCTACGCCTCACCACACAATCGCGTAACAGATAAACATGGGCGCAAACTTCAACGCTACGTACTCATTGAGTGCCATCCACGTGCTGGTCAAGTTGGTTTTTGATCGTTTGATATAGAATATCTTCCATTGGCTGCATCAAGCGCCCTAGTGCATCGCGGCCCCACCTCTTCACGCAGTGGAATGTCCCGCCCATGCCACCCATCATTGATCTCGATCTGCAATTGCTGGAGTACCGCGAGCACTTCGCCCTCACTGCGCCAGCCGGCCGGCCGGCGCTATATGAAGCAAAGATCGAAGAACTGCAATCGACCTTCGCGAAGCGTACCGCCTTGAGGAAGGGCGACAAGGCTCCGGACTTTGCATTGCCGGACGCCAAAGGCGGCGTGGTGTCCCTGTCGTCTGCCCTTGTAGTCGGCCCGGCGGTTGTGACTTTCTATCGGGGTGGGTGGTGCCCCTACTGCAATCTTCAGTTGCGGGCGTACCAGGCGTTGTTGCCGGAGTTGGCCCCCCTGGGAGTGAGCTTGCTGGCGATCTCGCCGCAGCTTCCGGACGGGTCGCTGTCAACCGCCGAGCGCGAGTCGTTGACGTTTAGCGTGCTGAGCGATAAGGGCAATGCCGTGGCCCGCCAGTTCGGCTTGGTCTATCCGCTGCCGCAGGAACTGCGCGACGCCTTGCGCTCCGCCAACAAGGCGCTGCCGGGCATCAATGGAGACGACAGCTGGGAGCTGCCTGTTCCTGCCACCTACGTGATCGCGCAGGACCAGCGGATCTCGCTCGCGTTCATTGACATCGATTATCGGAAGCGATTGGCCCCACAGCAACTGCTGGATGCGGTGCGGGTGCAGCCGAGATCATGAATCAGGCTCCCGACCTTGCACCGCAACCGATCGTCGGACCCGCTTGCACGCTGCAATCCCAGCGACCGTCACGCAGCGTTTTGCGCGGATTCTTCTGGGCCGGAGTCAGCGTCATGATCTTCGCGGGCTGGTTCGTCGTCACACGCTTCAGTGTCACGCGCGAACTCCGCCTGTGGGATGTGACCGCGCTGCGATTCGGCATTGGTGCCGTGATTCTTTTTCCGGTGTTATTGGGAGGGAAGAGACGCCTTGCAGCACGCGAGTGGCGTGAGGGTCTGCTGTATGCCTGCCTGTGGGGATTGCCGTTTGTCCTGGCGGTGGCCCTCGGCCTGCAGCTCACGTCAGCTGGACGCGCAGCAGCGATCACGCCGACCCTGATGCCGGTATTTGCGGGCATCTTCGCCTGGGTATTCCTTAGAGAAAAACAGGGCAGGGTGCGCTGGTGTGGCTATATCGCTATCGTCATCGGATTGATATGCATGGTTGTGGGCGGTGCATCCGCCCATGGCGGCGTGAACTCGGTGGGCCTTCCCGCCTTGATGACGGCTGCAGCGATGTGGGCCGTTTACACGCTACTGTTTCGGCGAAGTGCCCTGACACCTGTGCAGGCTGCCGCCCTGATCTGCTTCTGGTCAGCCGTCCTCTTCTTGCCGGTCTACATTCTTGGAGGCTTCAGTCGCCTCGCTTTGGCCTCGTCCAGCGAACTCGCCTTGCAGGCGGTCTACCAGGGTGTCTTGATGAGCGGCGTTGCGATCGTTTCCTTCAATCGCTCGGTCGCGCTTCTGGGCCCATCCGCAGCCACGGCCATCATTGCCCTGATCCCTGTCGTGGCCTCACTGGCCGCCATTCCCATGCTTGGGGAACTGCCGTCACCTGCGGAATGGGTTGCACTGGCCGTTGTCGTTAGCGGCGTGCTGCTGGCAGCGCGTCCTTCTCATCGGACAGCGACGCCACCAATTTCCACGACCATGAGGTACCCAGCATGATCCGCTTTTACTTTCACCCCACCCCCAATCCCGCGAAGATCGCGCTTTTTCTGGAGGAGACCGGCCTGGCCTTTGAGGCCGTTCCGGTCGACACGAGCAAGGGTGAGCAACATGCGCCGGCCTTCCGCGCGGTCAATCCGAACGGCAAGGTGCCGGCCATCATCGATACCGAAGGGCCCGGCGGGAAGGAGGCGAGGGTTTTCGACTCAACGGCCATCCTGATCTATCTGGCCGACAAGACAGGCCAGCTCGGTGGCGCGCTTGAGGATCGGCCGGAACTGCTGTCCTGGCTGCTCTTCATCGCGTCGGGACTCGGACCGTTCTCAGGTCAGGCGGTGCACTTCCAGTTCGCCGCACCCGAGGGCCTTGACTATGCGGTCAATCGCTACCGCCGCGAGGCGGAGCGGCACTACCAGGTCCTCAACGATCACCTGGAGGGACGCGACTTCATCGTGGGCGAGGCATTCACGATCGCCGACATCTCCGCATGGGGCTGGCTCGACCGCGCTTCCCGCGTGCGCAAGGGCGCCGAGGATCCGCTGGGTCCCTTTCCCGAACTCAAGCGGTGGTTCGCCGGCGTGGATGCGCGTCCGGCGGTTGCCCGCGCCAGGGCGCTCGCCAAGAGTCATGCGTTCAAGGCAGTCAACGACGAAGAGACCAAACGCGCGCTCTTCCCGTCGAACTATCCCTCAGCATCAGCGCAAGGAGTATGAAATGGAACTCAAGAACAAGCGAGTTCTTGTCACGGGCGGATCGAGCGGGATCGGCCTCGCGTTGGCCCATGCGCTGAGCGCCAAAGGGGCCAGAGTGGTCATCACGGGAAGGCGCCAGAGTGCCCTTGACGACGCGCTGCGCGGCCTTGCATCGGCGCAGGGCGTTTGCGCCGATGTGGGCACTGCCGAAGGACGGGGGGCAACGCTGGACCAGGCTATACAGGCGCTCGGCGGGCTCGACATCCTCGTCAACAACGCTGGAGGCGTGCGGGCTGGCAGGCTGGAGAACACCCCGGAAGCCGAGATCGAGCAGATGGTCATCGTCGACTTGCTCGCACCTATCCTGCTGACCCGCGGGGCGATGCCCGCCTTGCGGACCAGCGGAGACGCCATGGTCGTGAACGTCGCCTCCGGCATCGCTCTGGTCGGCGCACCGTTCTATACAACCTACGCTGCCGTCAAGGCGGGTCTGGCTCGCTTCGGCGAGGCGCTCAGGCGCGAGCTCAAGGGCGAAGGCATTCATGTATTGACGGCCTATCCTGGAGGGACGGACACGCCGATGATGAAGTCCAATCGCGCCGGTCCTGAACTGGGGTTTTCGCGCGAGCCTGCTTCAGCGGTAGCCGATGCCATTGTCGAAGGGATGGAGACGAACGCCTTCGAGGTCATTCGTGGCGGCGAGACGCGAGCCCAGATGATTGCGCTCAACCGCAGTGACCCATCAGCCGTCGATGCGAAATTCCTGACGCTCAAGAGCGCATTGGAAGAGGCGGTCAAGGACCATAGTGCACTGTGAATACGCGGCATCAAGCACTTCATCCAATCACAACGCGATTCGCGAACGGTAATGGCACGCCCAAGAGAGTTTGATGAAGCAGCGGCCCTCGATGCCGCGATCCAATGCTTCTGGTCGCGTGGCTATGAGGCTACCTCGGTGCGGGACCTGGCCGACGCGATGGGTATAGCCGGCCCCAGTCTGTACAACACGTTCGGCGACAAGCGCACGCTATACCGGCAGTCGCTCGAGCACTATGTCGAGCGAGGCTTTTGCGATCGGGTCCGACGCTTCGAGTCCGAGCTTGCACCTCGGGCAGCCATCGGTGCATTCTTCGACGAGATCATCGAGTTGTCGCTGGCCGACGATCAACGCAAGGGATGCCTGATCGTGAACTCGGCGCTGGAACTGGCGCCGCACGATCCTGAGTTTCAGGTGGCGCTGGCCAATGTCCTGCGTGATATGGAGGCCTTCTTCCATCGCTGCGTCAAGGCCGGCCAGCACACAGGCGCGATCAGCGCGTCATTGCCGGCCGACGATCTTGCTCGAATGCTGCTCGGTTTGCTCATGGGATTGCGCGTTCTCGCGCGCTCGCGGCCGGAGCCCGAATTGCTGCGCGGGCTTGTGCGGCCCGCGCTGGCGCTGCTCGACGACACCGGCTCACCTCAACGACGGAATCGCAAATGATCGATCTCTACTATTGGCCCACGCCCAACGGCCACAAGGTCACGATGTTTCTGGAGGAGGCTGGTCTCGACTATCGCATTCATCCTGTCGACATCAGTGCGGGCGATCAGTTCAAGCCGGAGTTCCTAGCGTTCTCGCCGAACAACCGGATGCCAGCGATCATTGACACCCAGCCGGTCGATGGAGGAGAGCACGTGACCGTGTTCGAATCTGGCGCCATTCTGGTCTATCTTGCGGAGAAGACGGGGCGTTTCATGCCGAGCGATCTGCGTGGGCGCAAGGCTGCGCTGGAATGGCTTTTCTGGCAGGTTGGCGGCCTCGGTCCCATGGCTGGCCAGAACCACCATTTCGGCATCTATGCACCAGAGAAGATTCCCTATGCGATCCAGCGCTACGTAAATGAGACCAACCGCTTATACGGCGTTCTTGACCGGCGTCTGGCCGAGCATGTGCACCTGGCCGGTGAAGCCTACTCGATCGCGGACATGGCGACCTATCCATGGGTCGTGCCATGGAAGCGCCAGCAGCAGAACCTCGACGAGTTCCCCCACCTGCGGCGCTGGTTTGACGCGATTCGCAATCGACCTGCCACGATCAGCGCTTATGAACGCGGCGAGCCCTATGCCTCGCGTGCCACTGTGACAGAAGAGGGCAAGAAACTGCTCTTCGGGCAAACCGCCACCGGGCCCCGGTCGATCTGACGCATTTTTTTGGCTGCCATGAATCCAATTGTCACTTTGCCTTCGAACCCGCCTCGGCTGTTCTCCTTTGTCGGAGGGGATCGTGGCCTGTGGCGTATCCGAAGTATGGATTGCCTGGTGGGCGATCCGCTCCCCCAGGCACGCCGTCTGGGTGTCTTTGCGGGTGAGGCTTCGCCGGGTACTTCGCTGGCGTCGTGGAAGCTCGACGGAATTACCAGCAACGAGCGCTATGTCAACCGGGCGGAGAAGGCCGCACTGACCGCCAAACAGGAGGATCTACATCGCCCTGCGGCGACGTACGCCGCCTTGATCCCGATTCGAAAGAACTCGGCATGGTGGACGTCGACCCAGGACGAACGGCGCGACGTGTTGGAGGTGCAGTCCCGCCATATAGCGATCGGCCTTAGATATTTGCCGGCCATTGCCCGCAGACTGCACCATTGCCGCGATCTCACCGCTTCGCAGCCTTTTGATTTTCTGACATGGTTCGAGTACGCCCCTGCAGATGAGACGATATTCGATGGTCTGTTGCGAGAACTGCGGGCCTCGGCGGAATGGGCCTACGTAGATCGAGAGTGCGACATCCGCCTTGTGCGTGAAGTTGACGGGTAGCAGCGGCGAGCCCTGAAGTAGGCGTGGCGCAGGGCGTTCCTGGTCGAGGTTGGCGCGCCAATTGTGGAGGCGTCCACGATGGTGCCGGTGCTCACCTTCAGCGTTCCATGACCGCGTCGTTGGAGTTGCTGCAATTGGCCAACGGCGACGCGATCGTCGCGCGGTGGCAGGGTTTGTTCAAGTGCAAGCCGCCGCCCGGGGAGCACATTGGGTTGCTCCGCAACGTGCTGGCTTGGCATGCCCAGCGTGAGTCCAACAGCTTGAAGACGCTGCTTCTTCCTGAGCCGATCGTGTCTGGTCACGCTGCTCTGTGGGTTGCGCCCTGGCGCGCACCTGCTGCGCGAAGGGAGAGGCCAGATACACGAGGTGCGTGTCGTCCACCAAGGCTTCAAATGCGCCCGGTAGCATATACAAGAGCTTGAGTGCAATTGCCCTTGCCATCTCCCATGCCCCGCCGCATTCAGTGTTGACTTAGTGACGCTTCTCCGTCAGCTTGACCTTTCGAACAACGCTTGACTGGCTGATGCCCAATGCCGTCGCGGCGCTGCGCGTATTGCCGTGCTTTCTCAAGGCCTCTTCGACAATCGCTTGTTCATACTTCTCGAGACGTTCGCGAAGCAATACCTTGCCATCAGTTCCAACCGATTGAGGTTCAAGGACTCCTTCCAGATCCTGCAGTCCGATTAAGGGGCTTGGGCTGGTAACTACCAAGCGTTCCACGACATTCTTCAGTTCACGCACATTCCCCGGCCAAGAATGATCGTGAAGCTTCCGCATGACGCGCTCTGAAATGCGGCGCTCCAAGCCATACTGACGGCAGAACTCGCTCACAAAATGGTGGACGAGTGGAAGTATGTCTTCGCGGCGCTCCATAAGCGATGGTACATGTATGGGCACCACGTTGAGCCGGTAGTAAAGGTCGCTTCGAAAGGTCTTCTGCGAAACCATTTCCTTCAAGTTGCGATTGGTCGCAGCCACCACTCGCACGTCAACCGGAATCGCGCGCGTGTCGCCAACGCGTGTCACAGCCCTATCCTGCAAAACCGTCAGTAGCTTGACCTGGAGGTCTAGGGGCATTTCACCGATTTCGTCCAGAAACAGCGTTCCCGTGGAAGCCAGTTCGACAAGACCATGCTTGCCTTGTCTCAGCGCACCAGTGAAGGCACCCGGTGCGTACCCGAACAACTCGGTTTCCAGCAGTTCCCTAGGGAGTGCGCCGCAGTTTATTTTGATGAAAGGGCCCTTGGCCCTCGGACTTTCGTTGTGAATCAAGCGCGTGACCACTTCTTTGCCTACACCGGACTCGCCCGTTATGAGCACTGTTGTGTTGACCTTTGAGACTCGCACTGCAACATCAGCCAGGCGTTGCATGGCTGGGCTCTGCAAGATGACGCCATCGATCTGCAGCGTTTGTTGTCTGAGCGCAGTGATTTCACTGTCTACACGTCTTAGCTCCTCTTGAGCTTGGGCCAGATCCTGCTGAAGAACGATGAGCTCGGTCATGTCACGCGAGTTGATGATGACCCGACGCACCTGGCCCTCTTCATCAAAGAGCGGGATGCCGGTGACCATGATGGTCTTCCCTGTATGGGTCTGTTGCATGGTCGTGACGCGTTGCTTGGTCTGCGCGACCTTCTCTGCGATCACCGGGCGGATCCAACCCTTTTTCTCGAACTCTGAGACGTGATGACCGATGAGCGCCGAGGCCTTCACGCCGTAGTTGCGCTCGCATCCCTCGTTGACAAAGAGAGTTGTGCCATTGCCGTCGGCGACGAAGATCCCATCAAAAGAATTTTGAAGTATCTCTTCGAGATCACGACAGGTCTGACGCACCTGAGCAATGTCTTCTTCCACACGTAGTTCTCGCCTTTTCATGTTGCTCTCCTCTGAATATGGCGAGTATAGGTTTCTGAGTCAGTACTGACTCAAACGTTGAACTGAACCCGCGCAAGTGCGCACCCAGTACTCAATCTCAATGAGTCATTCTTGGATCGAATGATTCATGCATGGTTCAGACATCAGATCTACTGCATGACTGTTACAGGCGGTCCTGCCAAATCTGGTCAAAAACACACTTGAGCGTTCAACTTGGCAGCTGAGATCGTGGGTAAACACCTAGTTTTCCGGGCATGACCATTGCAAAGCAGTCGCCGCAAGTCAAAACCACTACAGGAGACCCCATGGCTATCAAGATTTCTGCACCTCATGCAGAACCCGAGCGTGTCAAAACCGAAAACCCTTTGGCGAAGACTGACCGTCAGAAGTGGGTTGACGCAATGGCCAGCCCGTCCTTCAAGGAGTTGCTGGCACTCAAGACGCGATGCATTGCTCCTTTGTTGATCAGCAGCTTCGCCCTAATCGTCGCGATGACGTTGCTTGCTGGATTCGCCAAGGACTTCATGGCACAAAAGGTGGTAGGTGCTTTCAACGTTGGCTATCTTCTTGTGCTCCTCACATACCTGCTGTGCTGGGGGGTTTCTCTCATTTACGTTCGATCGGCCAATCAACGATTTGACGCGCAAGCGCAAGCAGCGATCGAAGCAATTGAAGTTCGGAGGCTTTCATGAAGACATTGACGCTTGCGATCTTCGTTGTGATCCTGGCCCTCACGCTCGGAATTACGTACTGGGCGGCAAAGCGCACTCACACAACCAGCGAGTTTTATGCAGCCGGCGGCAATCTCACGGCTCGTCAGAACGGGTTTGCGTTGGCGGGAGACTGGATGAGTGCAGCCGCATTCCTCGGCTTCTCTGGGCTTATCTCACTCTACGGAATGGATGGGTCGCTCTACGCTGTCGCGGCTTTGGCCGGTTTCTTGGTGATATTGATGCTCATCGCGGAGCCGATGCGGAACACGGGAAGATTCACGCTTGGGGACGTGATCGCCTATCGCATGCAAACACCTCATGCGCGACTTGCTGCAGTGGTGGGAACCGTCGTCGTCAACCTGGCATATATGGTCCCTCAGATGGCCGGTGCGGGCGCCTTGATGAAGCTCATGCTGGGCATTTCGTACGAGTCCGCCGTAGTATTGGTTGGCATAGGAATGATGGTCTATGTCCTCTTTGGCGGAATGATCGCAACCACGTGGGTGCAGATCATCAAAGCCGTACTGCTTCTCGTGACGGCTGCGGTGCTGGTGGTGATGCTGCTTGCTCACGTGAACTTCAATCCCCTCGTTCTCTTCTCGACGGTAGAGTCGACGTATGGAAGTCAGATGCTTGCTGCAGGCGGCTATCTGAAACATCCACTGGACCCGCTTTCACTCATTCTCTCGTTCATGCTGGGTGTTGCTGGTCTTCCTCACATCATGACCCGTTTCTTCACCGTGCCCGACGCTCGTACGGCGCGGAAGTCCGTGATCTGGCTTATGTTTCTTGCGGGGAGTTTCTTTCTCGTGACCACTTTGATCGGTTTTGCAGCCGCCAGCTATGTGGGCCAAGACGCTATCCGGGCCGCGGACAAAGGGGGAAACCTGGCTCTGCCACTACTCGCACAGTACTTGGGAGGCGGCGTAGGCTCCGTGGGCGGCCAAGTTTTTCTAGCGGTGGTGTGTGCAGTGGCCTTCGCCACGATCCTGGCCGTCGTCGCTGGACTCACGCTTGCCACCTCTGGTGCGGTTGCACACGATCTCTACGTTAACGTAATCAAACGTGGGCGTGTATCAGAAGCCGAACAAGTACGTGTCGCAAAGATATCCACTCTTGCCGTCGGCGCCTTGGCTGTCTGTTTGGGGTTGCTTGCGCAGGGATTTAATGTCGGCGTACTGGTGATTCTTGCTATCGCAGTGGCAGCCTCCGCGAACTTCCCCATCATTGTTCTATCGCTCTTCTGGCGTCGGTTCAACACGGCTGGCGTGATAGGCGGCGTGGCAGCTGGGCTGATCTCTTCATTGGTTCTAGCTTTCATAGGGCCCGCCTTCATGAAGGAACATGCGCTCTTCCCGATCTTGAACCCCACGTTGGTGAGCGTACCGATCGGCTTCCTGGGTGCATTTTTCTGTACGTGGCTAGGTGGCCGCGATGCGAAGGGACAAGCGCATTTCGATGAAGTCTTCTTTCGCGCACAGACGGGCTATCGCTCTGGCCAAGACTGACGTGCATCGCAAGCACTATTAACCTTCAACGACAAAGGACATCCCATGAAAGACATTCGAGGTATCGTTTTTGACCTTTACGGCACACTTTACGACGTGCACACAGTGGCTACGTTGTGCGAAAAATACTATCCACAAAGAGGGCGGGAAGTCAGCGTGGTGTGGCGCCAAAAACAGCTTGAATACACATGGCTGAGAAGCCTTATGAATCAGTATGTCAACTTCGAAAGGGCGACCGAGGACGCGCTTGTCTTTACGTGTCGGTACTTGGGGTTGGAGATCAGTACTGCGCGCAAAGAAGCGCTTTGTGAAGCTTACTTGCGTCTCTCACCATTTCCCGAAGTCCCTGATGCGTTGCGCGAACTTCGCGCACGTGGATTGCCTCTCGCAATTCTCTCAAACGGATCTATTAACTCGATCGACTCAGTAGTGCGGAATTCTGGATTGACGGAGTCCTTTGCACATCTGATCAGTGTTGATGATGTGCAGATCTTCAAGCCAAGCCGTCTTGTTTACGAGCTGGCCGAACGGAAGCTAGGACTGCATCGATCGGAGATTCTCTTTGTTTCTTCCAACGCCTGGGATGTGACGGGCGCAGCGTACTATGGATATCCCACTTGCTGGGTAAACCGAGGTGCTGGCACTTTCGAAGAGATGGACCAGCGCCCTGCCCATGAGGTCACAGGGGTCAACATGATCGCGGCGCAGGTGCTCTCAGCTTAACTGGCATAGGCGCCTATATCAAATCTTGTCCAGAAAAAGCGGGCCATCGGCTTGAAGTGAGGAGAAGATAGGGGCTTGATGCCTCCACAAGAAGACGTGCAAGGAACTTTTTCTTGAAGATGGTCGTGCCTTGGCAGGCCGTGGTCTGGCTCATCCAGCCACATGCTCGTAACGCACACCATGCGCCGGGTGGGCGCCGTTCTTTGCAATGGAGACCATGCTGAGCATCCACTGCTTGCAGCTTGGTGAGGCCTTAGGGATTGTGTTCAAAACCCCGTGCCGTCCCCAATGGCGTGAAGGCTGGTGAAGCAGAACAATCAGGGTATGAAGAAACAAGCCGAACTGGGACTGAATCTGAGCACGAGGCGCACGC
>NZ_JALHLX010000086.1 GCF_022844385.1 Hydrogenophaga sp.
TGCGCATGCCGTCGCGCATGAAGTTGCGCGCCTGGTAGTTGCGCACGCCGGTCCAGGGCACGGTGGCGCCGGGCGCGGCGAGTGCGTCGTCGATCGAGCACTCGTCGGGCTCGGATTTCATCAACCAGTATTGGGTCATCGCGCTATTTTGCGACGATGCCCCGCCTGCCTGGCCAGGTCCTTAGAACGATTCCCAGTCGTCCGAAGCACCCGACTTTTCGGCCACCTTGACCACCGGCTTCGGTGCCGGCTTCACAGGAGCAGCCTTTGGGGCCGTCGACACCGGTTTGGCATTGGCCACCGCCGGCTTCTTCCCCGGCGCGCTGCGCACAGCGGTGCTGCCGGGTTTGTGCAGGTCGGTCGAACGGATCTGCGCGATCGAGCTCTGCGACGTGCTGTGTGCATCCACACGGAACACGCGCACCACCTCGGCCAGGCGGTCGGCCTGTTCGTTCATGCTCGATGCGGCTGCCGCGCTTTCTTCCACCAGCGCTGCATTCTGCTGGGTGAGCTGGTCGAGGTTGGCCACGGCTGCGTTGATCTGGTTCACGCCGTCGGCCTGTTCGCCGGATGCGCTGGCGATCTCGCCGATCATGTCGCGCACGCGCACCACGTTGTCGACGATCTCGCCCATGGTCTTGCCGGCCTGGTTCACCAGCTCGGTGCCGGCGGTGACCTTGTCCACGCTGGTGCCGATCAGGATCTTGATTTCTTTCGCGGCCTGCGCGCTGCGCTGGGCCAGGTTGCGCACTTCGCCCGCCACCACCGCAAAGCCGCGGCCTTGTTCACCGGCGCGGGCCGCTTCCACCGCAGCGTTGAGCGCGAGGATGTTGGTCTGGAAGGCAATGCCGTCGATCACACCGATGATGTCGTTGATCTTGCGCGAGGACTGGTTGATCTCTTCCATGGTGGTGATCACCTGGTGCACCACCTCGCCGCCCTTTTGGGCGCTCTGGCCGGCCACATCGGCGAGCTGGTTGGCCACACGGGCCGAGTCGGCCGACTGGCGGATCGCGCCCGACATCTGCTCCATGCTGGCGGCGGTCTGCTGCAGGTTGGAGGCGGTCTGTTCGGTGCGGGCCGAGAGGTCGTTGTTGCCAGTGGCGATTTCCTTGGCGGCGACGGTGATGTTGTCGGTGCCGCGCTTCACATCGGCCACCACGTTGACGAGACGATCGCGCATGCCCAGCAGGGCTGCGGTCATGGCGCCGAATTCGTCCTTGCGGTCGTTGCGGATCTGGGCGGTGAGGTCGCCGCCGGCGATCTGTTCGGCAAACGCCATGGCTTCCCGCAGCGGGTTGCGGATGTTGCGGATCAGGAAGAACGCGCCGGTGATGATGCCGGCGACCAGCGCACCGACCTGGATCGTTGCGATGGTCAGGCTGGCGGATCGCTGCTCGGTGAAGCTGGCTTGCGCCTCCTGCCGTATCTCGGACTGCATGCTGGCGAACTCGCGCAAGGCTGCCAGGTAGGGCGGTACCGCCTGGTTGAAGCGGGTCGAGATTTCCTGGGCTGCGCCTGCGGCGTCACCGGCCTTCTTCATTTCGTTGGCCACCGCCAACGAAGCCAGCACGGTCTTGCGCAAGTCGGCAATCTTCGCCATCTGGGCCTGTTCACGCTCGTTCATCTCCATGGCCTGCAGTTCTTTTTGCAGTGCGGAGATGGCGGCCACCCCGGCGGGGATCATGTCCTTGTACATCTCGGCAATGGTCGGGTCCGAACTGGCGATCGAGGCCTGCACACGCGTGACGTTGGTTTCGGTGAGACCCGCCCACTGGGTGGCAATGGTGGTCTTGTGCGCCAGTGCAGACAGCACCTGCTCGGAATCCTTGTTGAGCATGGCCGAGCGTGCGCCCGCGGTGGCGACCACGACGAACAGGGCCACGATGATGGCGATGACGCCGGCCCACAGACGGGCGCCCACGGAGAGATTGCGAAAGAAGTTCATGTTGATTCCAGCGGTCGTGTGTTGCCTCACGCTGCCTTGTGGGCGGCGTGTGGCACAAGGGCTTGCTACTTATTGAACGGAAACGGGTTGGCTGACCAGCCCCATGTCGGCGCTGCCGATGAGGGCTTCGATGTCGGCCAGGATGAGCATGCGCTCGCCCACGCTGGCGATGCCAGTGATGAAGCCGGCGTCCAGGGTGGTGCTGATCTGCGGCGCAGCCTTGATGTGGTCGTGGCTGAGACGGATCACGTCGCTCACCGAATCGACAACCAGGCCCACCACGCGGTCGTGCACGCTCAGCACAATGACCACGGTCAGGGCGTTGTACTCGACCTTGGCGCAATTGAGCTTGATGCGCATGTCCACGATGGGCACGATCACGCCGCGCAGGTTGACCACGCCTTTGATGAACTCCGGCGCATTGGCGATGCGCGTGGGTTCTTCATAGGACCGGATTTCCTGCACGCTCAGGATGTCGATGCCGTATTCCTCGGCACCGAGGCGAAAGCTCAGGAACTCACCGGCGCTGGCCAGCGCCGGCGCTCGGCCACGGGTGGCCAGGCTGGGTGAAGGGGTGGCGGCGGAGGGGGTGTTGAGGGCGTCCATGGGTCCGAGGATTGGGGTTGATACGTGCGTATCGACACGTGCCCGGGGTTCTTGAGTGGGCCTGGACAACCGGCGACAGTCTTGTCAGGAGCTCGCTCACTAAGATCGGCCCATGCCCGCCCCAACCCTTCAGCGCGTCTTCATGCTCGGTGCCACCGGCACCATCGGCCAGGCCACGGTCCGCGCCCTGGTGGCCCGGGGACACGAGGTGGTGTGTTTTGTGCGGCCGCGCGCCGGCGTGGGTGGCAGGCTGCAGGGCGACGACATGGCCCGGTTGTTCCCGGGTGCGGTGGTGCGTGTGGGTGATGTGCAAGATTCCGTGTCGCTGGCGCGCGATGGTTTTCGGGGCGAGCACTTTGACGCGCTGGTGTCTTGCCTGGCCTCGCGCACCGGAGCGCCCGGAGACGCCTGGGCCATCGACCACCAGGCGCATGTGACTGCGCTGGCTGCTGCGCGCCAGGCCGGTGTGACGCAGGTGGTGCTTCTCTCGGCCATCTGCGTGCAGAAGCCCTTGCTGGCGTTTCAGCAGGCCAAGCTGGCCTTTGAGCAGGTGTTGGTCGAGTCGGGCTTGACGTATTCCATCGTGCGGCCCACGGCGTTCTTCAAATCGCTCTCGGGGCAGATTGAACGGGTGCGACGGGGCAAGCCGTTCCTGCTGTTTGGCGATGGCACGGCCACCGCCTGCAAGCCGATCAGCGATGACGACCTGGGCGCCTTCATGGCCGACTGCCTCACCGATGCGAGCCGCCACAACCGGGTGCTGCCCATCGGCGGGCCGGGTGAGGCCATCACGCCGCGCCAGCAGGGTGAGCACCTGTTTGCGCTGTTTGGTCGTCCACCGCGCTTCAAGAGCGTGCCGGTGGGTTTGCTCGACGCGATCATTGCGGTGCTCGGTGCGGTCGGGCGTGTGGTGCCCGCGCTGGCGGACAAGGCCGAGCTGGCGCGCATCGGGCGCTACTACGCCACCGAATCCATGCTGGTGCTCGACCCCGCCACCGGGCGCTACGACGCCGCGGCCACGCCGTCCACCGGCAGCCAGACGCTGTTTGACTTCTACGCCGACGTGGTGAGCGGCGCCGCCACGCCCGAGCGGGGCGATCACGCAGTGTTCTGAACACCGTGCGCGGCACAAGCCAAAACCCCCGGGGCCGACACGCAGCCCCGGGGGTTTCAGAAGACGCTGTTGATCAGTTCGACTTCACGTTGCTGTTGCTCTGGCCCATGCCCACGGTCGTGCCGTCGTTGCCCCAGGCCTGCATGTTGTTCATGGGGTAGCGGCTGGGGTTCAGGTCACGGAAGCTGGCGCCGGTCTGGCCGTCGGCGATCAGGGTGCCGTTGCGCTGGGCTTGCATCAGGTCGGCGCGGACCTGGTCACGCGAGGTGGTGGACATGGTCGCAGGCTGCATGTAGCTGCCCGGGAACATCTGGCGGAAGGTGGCGCCGGTCTGGCCGTCGGCGATCAGCGTGCCGTCGCGCTGGGCCTGGGCCAGTTCTGCGCGGACCTGTTCTCGGGTCTTGGAGGTCATGTCGGCGGCGAACACGGAGCCGGCGGAGAGAGCGGTCAGGGCGAGAGCGATGATGGAAGTGCGTGCGTTTTTCATGTTGAATCCTTGAAGAGGTTGGGAGGAGCCAGAGAGCCTGGCGTTTCGAGCGGGACACACTGAATACGGGGCAAGTTCGCGATCGGATTCAACCTGGCTTCAAAAAGAACACTTTCTTACAGAGGGTTTGCCCGCATGCCTTGGCGGGACCGACCCGGGGCCCTGATGGCGACACCTTCTGCGCAGGCCCTCGCCGACAATCCGCGCATGGCCATTGCGATCAACTCCGACACCGTTCTCACACCCCCCGTGCCCTCGGCCACCGTGATCGTGGTACGAGATGCGCCGCAGGGGCTTGAAGTCTTGCTGGTGCGCCGGCACGGCAATTCGGCCGTGCTCGGCGGCGTGCACGTGTTTCCCGGGGGCAAGCTCGATGCCGCCGACCGTGCGGTGGAGCCATCGGCCTTGGACCGTTCTGCCATCGATTGCGCCCTGACATTGAACGAGCCGGGGCTGGACTCAGAGACCGCGCTGGCCCTGCACGTGGCTGCCTTGCGCGAAACCTTTGAAGAATGTGGGCTGTTGCTCGGGCTGACGCACCGCATCGATCTGGCGCAGCGCGTGCGCGAACTCACCGCCGCGGGCACCGCCTTTGCCGATGCCTTGCAGGAGCTTGGCTGCCCCGTGTCCACCGCCAGTGTGTTGCCGTGGTCGCGCTGGATCACGCCGCGTGTGCCTTCGGTGACCAACAAGCGCTTCGACACGCGCTTTTTCGTGGCCGCCGCACCCCACGGTCAGCTGGCCGAGCATTGCGCCTTTGAAGCCACCGAAGCCGTATGGATGGCACCGCGCCTGGGGCTGGAGCGCTACTGGGCGGGCGAGATCGATCTCGCGCCGCCGCAGATCATGAGCCTGTGCCAGCTCAGCCGCCTGCGCACCGCCGCCGATGTGATGGCTGCCGCCCGCAGCCGCCCACCCGCGCTGATCGAACCCGAGCCGTTTGACGAAGACGGTGTGCGCGTGATCTGTTACCCCGGTGACCCGGCCCACAGCATTGCGCAGCGCGTCTGGCCCGGCCCGACCCGCCTTGCTTACCGCAACCAGCGCTTCGAAGCCGACGGTGGCCTTGCGGCCTTGCTGGACTAGGCGCTCGACCGTGCAACCCAGGCCTTTCAGATGGGCTGCGTGGTCACTGGCGGTGTTCGCGGTGTCCACCGCGGTGCCCGCCGCCTGGCTCACTGTGTTTGCAGTGGCCAAGGCCCGCCTGCCTTACAACGAAGAGGGCAACCACTTTGACGGCCTTGTGGTTCACCACGAAGGCACTGCGGTGGTGTACGGCGCGCTCGCGGTGGTGCTGTGGGTGGTGGCTGTGCTGGCGGGTCTGGGTGCGCGCCGTGTTTTCAAACGGGCGCCTGGCGCTGTCAACGAGAACGCTCAAGGATGAACTGGAAAACCGCCTCGTTGCTGGCCGCCCTCGGGTCCGTCGTGCTGTTGTTGTTCTGGCTCTGGACGCCCGACAAGCCGCGCAGCGAACTCGAGGTGCGCTACCTGGCTGCGCCCGGCGACATGCTGCAGGTGGGCCCGTGGCGCCTGCATGTGCGCGACAGCGGCCCCAGGGACGCACCGGCGGTGGTGATGCTGCACGGCTTTGGCGCCAGCCTGCACACCTGGGAAGCTTGGGCGCAGGCGCTGAGTGCCACCCACCGCGTGATCCGGCTGGACCTGCCGGGCAGCGGCCTGAGCGAGCCCGATTCCGCGAACGACTACACCGATGCACGCAGCCTCCAGCTGGTGCTGGCGCTCATGGACCAGCTCGGTGTGTCGCGCGCGAGCATCGTGGGCCACTCCATCGGTGGGCGCATCGCGTGGACGCTGGCGGCCCGCCACCCCGAGCGCACCGAACGGCTGGTGCTGGTGGCCCCTGACGGATTTGCCAGCCCGGGCTTTGAATACGGCCAGGTGGCCAAGGTGCCGGCGGTGCTGGGCGCCATGCGATACGTGATGCCCAAGGCGGTGCTGCGCATGAACCTGGCGCCGGCGTATGCCGATCCGGCGTTCCTCACCGACGAACTCACCACGCGATACCACGACCTCATGCTGGCGCCCGGTGCGCGCGACGCCATGTTCAAGCGGCTGGAGCAAACCGTGCTGACCAACCCGGTACCTTTGTTGAACACCATCACAGCTCCCACCTTGCTGGTCTGGGGCGCGGCCGACGCGATGATCCCGGTGACGAATGCGCAGGACTACCTGGGCGCGGTGAAAGGCAGCCGGCTCGTGACGCTGCCGGGCGTGGGCCACTTGCCGCACGAGGAGGCCGCGCAGGCTTCGTTGCAGGCGGTCGCCGATTTCCTGCGCTGAACCACAGGGCAAACCACGATAGGCGTGAGCGGGCAAGGCCGGGATAGTGGTGTTCTGGAATATTCGGATTCACGCATAAATTGCTTTCACAGGAGACTTTTGATGAAACGACGCACCCTCGCTCTCGCGCTGGCACTGGGCGCCACAGCCTTGCTCGGCACCGGCTGTGCCTACACCCCCGCCCGCCAGAAAACCCAGGTAGTGCTGCAGGTGAGCGACCCGGACCCGGCCAAGTGGAACCTCGCGCTGAACAACGCCCGCAACGCCCAGGTCGATCTGGGCGCCGACAAGGTGGACATCGAGATCGTGGCGTACGGACCGGGCATCAACATGCTCAAGTTCGACGCGGTGACCGCCAACCGCGTGGGCGAGGCGGTGAAGAATGGCGTGAAGATCGTGGCCTGCGAGAACACCATGACGGCGCAGAAAATCGTCAAGGCCGACATGCACCCGGCGGTCAGCTACGTGCCAGCCGGTGTGGTCCACATCATGCAGCGCCAGCATCAGGGCTGGGCCTACGTGCGCCCCTGAAGCGCGGCGGTTCAGCCCCGCCGCGGCATGCGCCAGGGCAGCATGGCCTGCACCAGCGGTGAGACCAGGCGGGGCACGCGCAGGGTCTCGTGAAAGCTCGACACGCTCTCACCGAGCAGCGTGCTTTGCAACATGGCGCGTTGGTAGAAGGGCGTGTCTTCCAGCTGCTGCGTCACCAGCACGCGCGAGTCGCTGCGCATGCGCCGCTCGATGCGCCAGGCCGTGCGCGGCAAGGTTTGCAGGGGCGGCGCTTCAAAGGGCTGCACGCTGCCGTGGCGCCCGAAGCGCAGGGCCAGCAGCTTGCCCTGGGCCTTGCCCGGCTCCACGTCGTACAACACGGCAGTGCTGCCGTCCTTCATCTGGCTGCGCGACCAGTCCCATTCGGTGAACGCGCGCTCCACCGGTTCATCGCCTTCATTGCTGTCCAGGTAAGCGTGGCCGCTCCAGCGTTGTTCCGGGTGCTGCAGCTTCACCTCCACGCGGGCATGGGGCGCGATCGGGCCCCAGCGATGGCGCCCCTGCGCGTCCAGCGCGGTGCTGAAGTTGAACAGCTGGTGGGTGCGCAGCCTGACGGTGCCGCGGATTCGGCGAGGGATGGGCACACCGACTTCGTCGATGTGGATGGTGAGCGCGTCGCCGTTCCATTCCAGCTGGCTGGGGCCGATCTTGAAATGGGTTGCGTCGCGACGGTTGTGTTGCGCGCCGCGTTCGGTCATGGACCAGCGGCGCGCGCCCGCGCTGTAGAGCGCCACGTTGAGTGCGCAGAAGTTGTCGGGGTCGGTGGGGCCGCGTTTGCGCGCCCACGCGTAGTAGGGTGAAAACACGCTGCCCACGAACGCGATGATGGACAGGCCGAACTGGCCGTCGTCGCTCAGGGCGTCGACGTACCACCAGAGGTAGCCACCCGAGGGGACCACCTGGTCAAAGCGGGGCTCGCCATCACGGCCGCGGCCGCCAGCTGGCCCGAAAGCGCCGCCATCGGGACCCCCGGGCCCGGGTGGACGCTGCCCCCCGCCAGGAAAAGGCCCGTGACCGGTGTGCTGGCGCTGGAGCGGGCAAAGGCCGAAGTCCAGCCGTGGGTCGCCTGCCCATAGAGGGCGCCCCCCGTGGCCGGAAAGAGCCGGTGAAAATCCACCGGGGTGGTGCGGATCGACGGGGGCTCGGCGCTCTCGATCCGAAGGCCACAGCGGCGCAGCAGGGCAAAGCTGGAGTTCTCGCATTGTTCGATCGCCTCGGGTGTGATGGTGGAGAGGTCGCCCGCGGCCGGTGCGTTCACCAGACAAAGCAGGCGTTCGCGGCCGGTGGGTGCAGCCAGGTCGGTGCCGCGGTCTTGTGCGCACACGTACACCGTGGGTTGTTTGGGCAGCTCACCGTGGCCGAAGATGTCCCGGAACTCGCTGGCGTAGTCGTTGCGGAAAAACACGTTGTGGCGATCCAGCGCCAGGCCGCTGGTGCGCGTGTGGATGGACCAGGTGATGGCCGAGAGCGAGCGTGGCGGTGCCTTGGGCTTGACCGCACGGCGCACGGGCTGGCCGAGCAGGCCGGTGCGCAGTGCGGCCACGTCGCCGTTGAAAACCACGCTGTCGGCGGGCAGGGTCTCGCCGCTGGCCAGTGTCACGCCGCTCACACGGCCGTTCTTCACCTCGATGCGTTCGCACGGGCTCAGGTAGCGGAACGCCGCGCCGCGTTCGCGCGCCAGGCGCTCCAGGCAGCGCGCGAGGGCGTGCATGCCGCCGTCGATGGCCCACACGCCGTCGAGCTCGACCTGGGCGATCAGCATCAGCGTGGCGGGGGCTTCCCACGGCGAGGAGCCGGTGTAGGTGGCGTAGCGTCCAAAGAGCTGGCGCAGGCGCGGGTCGGTGAAGTGCTGGCCCAGGCTGTGCCAGAGGCTGCGCAGCGGGCCGAGTGCGGCCAGCGCGGCCAGGCCACGCGCGCCCAGGCCCAGCGACATGCCCAGCATGCTGGGCGAGGCGCTGCGCAGGTAGGGGCCTTCGAGCGCGGCATAGGTGGCTTTGGCCTGCGCGCAGAAACCCTGAAAGCGCCTCGCTTCATCCGGCCCCGCAAACGCCGCCACGGCATCGAACGAACGCGCCGGATCGGCAAACAGGTCGAGCGAACTGCCATCGTCCCACCAGTGGCGCGCCAGCACCGGCAACGGGCGGATGCGCAACTCGGCTTCCAGCGAGGTGCCTGCCGATTCGAAGATCTGGTCGAACACCCAGCGCATGGTGAAGACCGTGGGCCCGCTGTCGATGGCCGCGCCATCCACCACCAGCTGGCGCACCTTGCCACCGGGCGTGGCCGCAGCCTCGACCACGGTCACATCCAGCCCCTGCTGAGCCAGCTGCAGGGCAGACACCAGGCCTGCCATGCCGGCGCCGATGACGACGACCTGGTGCTCAGCCATGGGGCTGCCCGTCGACCGGTTCGGTCGTGTTCATCGCGTTGGGCGGTGTCCATTGCCCGTGATGTTCGAGCAGGCGCATGCGCACGAACATCGATTCGGAGAAGTAGTTGTTCCGGTAGGCCGCTTCAATGGCGGTCTGGTGTGCGCCCTGGTGCGCGTAGTCGAGCATGGACGAGGTGTCTTTCCACAAGCTGAAGGTGCACTGGCGCACCAGCGGCGCTTCGCCCAGGCCCATGGCCAGCGTGCAGCCGGCGGCCGACTGCATGGCGGCCTGCGTGGCTGGTGCGTTGCGCCAGAAGGCCATGGCCTTGGCGGGGCGGATGCTGGCGCGTGTGATGACGGCCAGGGGCCGCGCCGCGCCCGCGTCGTCGTGCACGGCGTGGTCGGGCTTGAGGTGGGTGGCGGGCGTTGGCCCCCAGGCCTCGCCGTCCCACTGGCCGCGCGAAGAGAGCACTTCGTGCACGCCGCTCCAGAACTGCGCAGCGCGCTGGCGGTAGGCTTGCACGGTGGGGCCGGCGAGAAATGCGTCGGCCTGCTCGGCGTGCTCGAACATCACCACCAGACCCTGGTGGCTGGCGCTGGGCCGGATGCTGAAGCCGCCGCCGTGGCCACTGCCCATGACCTTGGCGAACACCACGCCGGGCACACCCTTGAGCGATGCGGAGCCCTGCACCATGCGCATCCAGCCCCAGGCCTGGTGCTCGCGAAGGTAGTTCACCAGCACCACCACCACCACCCCCGAGAGGGTGATCACATCCGGCGCGGTCTCAGCCATGTGTGAACGCGGCTGGCGCCAGCGTCACTGTTTGGGCGCGTCGGCGGCAGGGGCGGCTGCTGCGTCGGGCGCGGTCGATGCCGCTGCCGTGTAAGGCCGGTAGGCCGCCAGTTCCGGATGGTCCTTGAGCATGGGCGCCCCCAGCAGGGGTTTGTTGGCGCCCTGGTGGCAGGTGGCGCAATTCATCTTGGCCACATCTCCGAGCTCACCCTTGCGGTTGGTCGGGAACACATCGGTCAGCGGCTCCATGTAGGCGAGGTTCAGGTCGCGCGCCATGCGGATGCCGTGCCACGCCGTCACGCGCTGGGGTGGTGCGCCGTCCCATTTGCCGAAGTTCTGCGTGTTGTGGCAGAAGGTGCAGTTCACACCCAGCGAGGCCGACATGTGCGTCATGAGCGCGTAGGTTTTTTCGGTGCGCTGGATGCTCTCGCCCTGGCCGCCGCTGGTGGGCAGGGCCTTGGTGGCGTTCACACGGATCGGCTCGTCTTTCAACAGGTAGGACGTGAACGGGTCGTAAGGCAGCGAGGCCAGCTTCACGCTGTCGGCCGGCGTGTTTTGCCCCATCTTGTTGCCGATGAAGTTCGAGCCCTGCGGTTGGCTGTCGGCGGTGAACCAGATCTCCTTGGGCACCGGGTTGCCGCGGTGGCAGGTGTAGCAGGTCACACCGGTTTCGGCCACGTGGGCCTTCCAGTCGGTGTTGATGTGCTGCGTCATCTGCACCATGCGCCGCGCCACCACCTTGGTGTAGAGGCTGTCGTCGGCGAAGTTGGCGCCGTTGTGGCAGTAGTTGCAGCCTTGCTCGGGCGACACCCAGGCCGTCATGTTGACCATGAGGCGGGTGAACTCTCCAACGCTGAGGTCACCCAGCACTTTCACGTTCTGGTAGATCTGCCCGGCCTTGGGGCCGTCGGGGCTGGCGGCAGGTGAGGCCTCGGGCACCTGGTTGGCAGCGATCACGTCGGCCTGGATGCGGGGGTTCACGACTTGGACCATGCCGGTGCCGCGGTAGCCGTTCTGCGTCGATTCCATCGGGGGGCGTTCGCAGCCGGCCAGCAGAACCAGCGTTCCCAGGGCGAGTGCACCCAGCCAGGTGCGGTGCTTGAAGGTGGGTGTTTTCATCACTTGGCTCCTGGTGCGAGTGCCGGATCCATCACGGCGGGGAAGACCTCGGGGTAGGGCGGTGCCACACCGTGCTTGATGGCCCAGAGGTACCAGTTGTCCACCACGGTGCCGGTCAGCAGGATGCCGATGCCACCCACCAGCGGGCACAGCACAGCGAACCACCAGGCCCAGCGGTGAATGGATTCCATCGTGGCGTTGAAGCCCATGGTCCACCTCCAGAACAGGGCGGCTCGTTCGCTGGCCGTGCCCCGGTCGACGATCTGTTCGATCTCGCGCTCGCCACCGAAGCGGCTCACCGCGAGGATGGTGGCGCCGTGCATCGCAAACAGCAGCGTGGCGCCGTACAGGAAGGCGATCGAAAGTGCGTGGAAGGGGTTGTAGAACAGGTTGCCGTAGCGCAGCGAGAAAGCGGCGGTCCAGTCGAGGTGCGGGAAGATGCCGAAGGGCACCGCCTCACTCCACGAACCCATGAGCACCGGGCGGATCAGGCCGAGCACCAGAAACAGCCAGATGGCGGCAGCAAAGGCCCAGGCCACGTGCGTGCCCATGCCCAGGGCGCGGGCGCGGCGGTAGGTGCGTGCCCACCAGAGCATGATGGAGATGGTCAGGAACAGGCCGGCGATCTGCCACCAGCCACCTTCGTTGAGCGGTGCCAGTCCCAGGCCCGCACCGGCGGCCGGTGGCTCCAGCGAGAGCCAGAACAGCTGGCGCACGAACTGGATCGGGTCCCAGTTGACAGAGGCCAGCATGTTCAGACCCATGATGTTGAAGGCCAGCACGCCGAACAGGATGGACGCCATGCCCAGTGCACCCAGGTAGATGGGGCCGATCTGTGCGTTGCCGAAACGCCCGAAGAGGTGAACGATGCCGGGCGTTTTGCCCAGGCGGGGCAGGTCTTGCCCGGCGCCGAGCTCGACGCCGTGGTGCACCGGCCCGACGGCCTGCACGGTGGTGAAAAGGTTTTGGTATTGCATGGTGTGCTCCTGTTCTTTCAGATGCTCAGGACCAGATCGGCAGGTTCAGCCACCAGCCCCACCATTCGGGCCAGCCGCGGCTCCAGAAGGGACCACTGATCACGATGCACAGGGCACTGAACAGCACCGCGGCCAGCGCCAGGAACAAGCCCAGGCGGTGGATGCCCAGGGTGCCGACCGAATAGCCGATGGTGTCGCGGAAGAAGGTGTCTTCGTGCTCGGGTGTCTTCACCGTCTGGCCCGGGGCCGGGTTGGTGGCCGAGAGCACCAGCGCGCCGTGCAGTGAAAGCGCCAGGGTGGTGGTGAAGAAGAAAGTGACCGCCAGCATGTGCGCCGGGTTGTAGTGGAAGTGCAGGTACTGGTAGCCCACGTTGGACACCCAGTCGAGGTGGCTGAAGATCCCGTAGGGGAAACCATGTCCCCATGCACCCAGCAACACCGGGCGGATCACCACCAGCGTCACATACGCGAGGATGGCCACGCCAAAGGCAAAGGGAACGTGGTAGCCCATGCCGAGCTTGCGGCAGATCTCGACTTCGCGGAGCAGCCACGACACAAAGGCGCCAATGGCACAAACCGTGATCAGCTGCCACAGGCCGCCTTCCATCAGCGGCGCGAAGCGCAGGCCGTAAGACAGGTCGGGGGGCGCGATGCTGATCTGCCAGAGGTTCCAGGTCGGCCCTTGCGAGGCGCCCCAGAGAATCATGGCGGTGCCGAGAAACGCAAAGAACAGCGTGGTGACACCGAAGAAGCCGACGTAGAACGGACCCACCCAGAAATCGAACAGGTCGCCGCCAACCAGTGTTCCGCCTCGAACCCGGTATTTCTTTTCAAAGTTGAGCATGGCCATGGTGCGGCCCTCCTGTCTCGAATGGATTAGGTGCGCGATTTTTTGTTCGTGAGCGAGGGGGAGCAGATGCTGTGCTGGCCCACGCACAGGGACAGCATCTGCACACCTTCGGTGAAGTTCAGGACTTCACTGCGGGGGTGGCCGTCGGCGCGATTTGCGCGGTCGGCGCGGCGACCTTGGGGCCGTCCAGCCAGTTGAACTTGTTGGTGCTGAGCAGGATGAGGTGAATCATCGCGGCAAGAGCAAACAGAAACACGCCCTGCGCAACCATGGTGCGGACAGGATCGAAAAGGCGCCAGATTCTCCACATGATGGGATCTCCTAAATTAAATGATGTGAGACATGAAGGTGTAGACCGCGGCATGCACGCCCGAGAAGATGCTGGTCTTGTGCTCCGCACCAGGCAACCAGAACTGCCACTGCATGCCGACCAGCTGGCCGAGCAAGGCAAGTGAGAGCAAGAGCAGGAAGCAGGGAGCAAAGATCAGGACAAACGACAGCTTGTCTCCGCTCAGGGAAGGCTTGTGAGCCTCATATGACATATCGTTCATGGCAGTTTTCCTTTCACGACAAAAAAGCCTTGTGGGTCAGAGCCAGGGCCGCCAGAACCACACCAGCAAATGGGCGACAACGGCGATGGCCGTGAACCCAATGAAGCCTTGGATGTAGTACTGGTGGAACTCCTGAGCTTCATCGTCCGTCAGGCCGGAAACAGATGTCCGTGTCGACATGGGATGCTCCTTTTCAGTTTGGCCGTGAGGCCATCAATGCGCCCAGCCCGCGCACCGTGGGCAGCTGCAGCGACATGCCGCAACGTGAGGTGGACCCGGCACCCATGCCGTGGTCGAAGAGTGAAAACCGGTTCATGCAAATTCCCCCAGGCCCATCGACTGGCCAGCGGTGTTCACATGCGATTCATTGACAGCGGCCTCGCCGCTTTCGCGCGCCTGGCGCTCGGCCTCGTCGCGCAGGCGTTTGGCGGCCGAAATCTGCACCAGCACCGGCTGGTTGGAGATGAGCGCGTGCAAGCGGGCCTGGGCCTTGTCGTCCCACGGGGTCGACAAGCCAGCCACTTCGCCGCGTGCCAGCGTGGGGTCGACCTTGTCCATGTCGGTGCCCAGCGGCAGGATGTGGAACAGCGCGTCGAACAGCGAGTTGCACACCTCTTGAATGAGGTAGGTGGCGCCGCTGTAGCCCATGAACGGTGTGCCGGTGTGGCGGCGGATGATGGCGCCCGGGAACGATGCCGGGATGTAGGTGGCCTTCATCGGCCCCTGGCTGCCGGCCTCGGCCAGATACATGCGTTCGTTGTAGCTGCCAAAGAGGATCAGCGGCATCTTCGTGCGCACCAGTTCGCGCACGGCGGCGTTATCGGTTTTTTCGCCAGCCTTGCGAGAGACAGCAAAGCGGCAAGGCATGCCCATCTCGGTTTCCAGAAAGTGCTGGATGCCGCGTGCATAGGTTTCGCCGGCCACCACCGCAAAGCTCGCGGTAGCGAAGAAATCTTGCGTGACGCTGCGCCACAGGTCCCACACCGGCTTGATGGTGGTGTGCTTCTCGCGCTCGATGAAGGGCTCCGGGTCCAGGCCGAGCAGTTCGCCGAGCGTGCGCAAAAACTTCGTGGTGCTGTGCAGGCCGATGGGTGCTTGCAGGTAAGGGCGGTCCAGCGCTTCGCAGAGCATGCGGCCGAACTCGCGGTACATGCAGATGTTCACGTCGGCCTCGACCAGGCGCGACACTTCAGACAGGTGGCTGCCCAGCGGGAAGACCATGTTGATCTCGGCGCCGATGCCCTGCACCAGGCGGCGGATCTCGGCCAGGTCGCTCGGGCTGTTGAAGGTGCCGTAGCTCGGGCCGATGATGTTGACGCGCGGCTTCTCGCCGGCAGGGCGATCAGCGAAGGGCTTGCGGGC
>NZ_JALHLX010000087.1 GCF_022844385.1 Hydrogenophaga sp.
AGGAGGAGGCGGCTCCAGCCGCCGGGGGACATTCGCGGAGCAGAGCGCCGTGTGCTCACGAGCCCGCGAAGGCGCAGGCACACAACACAACGAAAACAAAAACTCAGCCAGCGTCCCGCAAAGACTGCTGCCGAGCCCGCCACGCCCCGAAGATCGCGATGAACCCGGGAATGAAGATCATGGCCCAGATGATGGTGCTCAGGTTCTCCTGCACCCACGGCAGGTTGCCGAACAGGTAGCCCGCCCCCACCAGCCCCACCACCCAGATCAAAGCACCCGCCACGTTGTAGGCCGTGAACTTGGTGCGCGTCATCTCGGCCACACCCGCCACAAACGGCGCAAAGGTGCGAACAAAAGGCATGAAGCGAGCCAGGATGATGGTGATACCGCCGTATTTTTCGTAGAACGCGTGCGCCTGGTTGAAGGCGTTGCGGTTGAAGAGTTTCGAGTTCTCCCACTGAAACACCTTGGGCCCGAAGTAGCGCCCAATCGAATAGTTCACCTGGTCCCCCAGGATGGCCGCCACCACCAGCAGCCCCATGGCCACCGGCAAGCTCATCAACCCAACGCCGCACAAAGTGCCCACCACAAACAGCAAGGAGTCGCCCGGCAGGAAAGGCATGACCACCACGCCGGTCTCGGTAAAGATGATCAGAAACAACAGTGCATAGACCCAGGCGCCATAGTTCTGCACGAAGGTCTGCAGGTGCTGGTCGACGTTGAGAATGAAGTCGATGAGAAAGGCAATGATTTCCATGGAGGGGGATTATCCCTGCGACCTACAATTTGCCAGTGACAACCCCACCCAGCACCCTCCAGCCCCCGCGCCGGCCCATCCGCGAACTCCCCGACGAACTGATCAGCCAGATCGCAGCGGGCGAGGTGGTCGAGCGGCCGGCCTCGGTGGTCCGGGAGCTGGTGGACAACGCGCTGGACGCCGGCGCCACACAGATCACGCTGCGCCTGCAGGCCGGTGGCGTGCGCCACATCAGTGTGGAAGACAACGGCAGCGGCATCTTGCGCAGCGAGTTGCCCAACGCCCTCAAGCGCCACGCCACCAGCAAGATCGCCAGCCTGTCCGACCTCGAATCGGTCGGCACCATGGGGTTTCGCGGTGAAGCACTGGCCGCCATCTGCTCGATTGCCGAGGTCTCGCTGCTCACGCGCGTGGACACGGCAGACGAGCCCCACGGCTGGTTGCTCGACGGCCGCAGCGGCGAGCTGCAAGCAGCAGCACGCGCGCCCGGCACCACAGTGGAGGTGCGCGAACTCTTTTTTGCGACCCCGGCGCGGCGCAAGTTTCTGAAGACCGATGCCACCGAGCTTGCGCACTGCATCGAGGCGGTGCGCCGACACGCACTGGCGCGGCCCGAGGTGGGCTTTGCGATCTGGCACGACGGCAAGCTGGTGGCGCAGTGGCGCGCGGTGGCCCATGGTGGCATGGAGGCCTTGCGCCAGCGCCTG
This sequence comes from Hydrogenophaga sp., assembly GCF_022844385.1. Taxonomy (GTDB): domain Bacteria; phylum Pseudomonadota; class Gammaproteobacteria; order Burkholderiales; family Burkholderiaceae_C; genus Hydrogenophaga. The sequence goes on from NZ_JALHLX010000087.1 coordinate 1,465, forward strand.
GCCGATGTGCTGGGTGAAGATTTCGTGCAGCAAGCGGTGGCGCTGGATTGGCCGCTGGATGCACAAGACGAAGACGGCCCCCAACGCCTGCGCGTTTGGGGCTTTGCGGGTGTGCCCGACGCGGCGCGTTCGCGCGCCGATTGGCAGTTCGCCTACGTGAACGGCCGCTATGTGCGCGACAAGACCATCACCCACGCTGCCCGCAGCGCGTACGAGGATGTGCTGCACGGCCATCGGCAACCGGTGTATGCGCTCTTCGTCTCCATTGACCCGGCGCGGGTGGATGTGAACGTGCACCCGACCAAGATTGAAGTGAGGTTTCGCGATGGGCGCGAGGTGCACCAGGGTGTGCGCCGCGCGGTGGAGGCGGCGTTGGCGGTGCCGCGTGCAGCTGCTGCAGCCGGGCCGGTGGAAACGGCGCCTGCGCCCGCGTGGGCACCGCCAGCGCGGCAGGACGGGTTTGCATTCCGGCCGCGCGAGCCCGAGGTGGGACACCGCGTCAGCGATGTAGGGGCCTTGTGGGGCTATGGTTCTGGAGGGGCAACGACCGGCTCAGCCCGAACGGAGCTGGACTCAGTCGAAACAAATACCGCTCCTACCGGATACGCCCTTCCCGTTCGGGCTGAGCCTGTCGAAGCCCTCGCCAACCCCTCGCCCCTGCCCGCCGGCGACTGGCCCCTCGGCCGTGCCATCGCCCAGTTGCAAGGCGTCTACATCCTGGCCGAAAACACACAAGGCCTGGTGGTGGTGGACATGCATGCCGCCCACGAGCGAATCGTCTACGAACGTCTCAAGCAGCAGCTCGACGACCAGCAGGTGGCCAGGCAGCCGCTGCTGATACCCGCAACGTTTGCCGCCACGCCCGACGAGGTGGCCACCGCCGAAGACTGCGACGAGGTGCTCAAGACCCTGGGTCTGGAGATCACCGCACTGTCTCCGAGAACACTCGCGGTGCGTGCCGTTCCCACCACGCTGGCCCAGGGCAATCCGGTGGAGCTCGCGCGCAGTGTGCTTGCCGAGCTGGGCCTGCACGACTCCAGCACCGTGGTGCAACGCGCCCGCAACGAACTGCTGGCCACCATGGCCTGCCACGGCGCGGTGCGCGCCAACCGGCGCCTCACGCTGGACGAGATGAACGCACTGCTGCGCCAGATGGAAGTGACCGAACGCTCCGACCAGTGCAACCACGGCCGCCCCACCTGGCGCCAGGTGGGCATGAAGGAACTGGACGGGCTGTTCCTGCGCGGGCGCTGAACGGGCCGACACAAGGCCTTTGGTCGGGAATCTGGCGGGAAATCCCGCGGTCCTCCATGATCGAATTCCCCGCTGGCACGGAACGTGCGCGCAGCGAAGTCTGAACTTTTTGTCCAGCGAGCCGCTCCATCACCGTCATGAAACGCCTGATCGCCCTTCTGCTGGCCACACTGGCCCTGCTTGCCGGTTGCGCCACGCTCGACGAGAAGCAGCGCGCCTGGATCTTCCAGCCGTCCGACCGCAGCTGGGCCGGCGGCACCTACGCGGCCGAGAGCATGGAAGACGTGTGGATCGACTTCACCTCCCAGGTCACCAACAAGCCGGTCAAACTGCACGGCCTGTGGGCGCAGAACGAGAACTTCACCGAGCGCGCCGACGCTCCGGTGCTGCTCTACCTTCACGGCGCGCGCTTCAACGTCACCGGCTCCGCGTTCCGGGCCCAGCGCATGCAGGAACTCGGCTTCTCGGTGCTGGCCATTGACTACCGGGGCTTTGGCAAGAGCACCAACGAATTGCCCTCCGAGGAACTGGCCTATGAAGATGCCCGGATCGCGTGGGAATGGCTGGGCGAGAAATATCCCGGGCGACCGCGCTACATCTTTGGTCACTCGCTGGGCGGCGCCATCGCCATCGAGCTGGCAGCCCAGGTGCCCGACGAAGCCGGCACCGTGGTCGAAGGCACCTTCACCTCCATCCCCGACGTGGTGAGCACTTTCAAATGGGGCTGGCTGCCGGTGTCGCTGCTGATCACCCAGCGCTTCGAGGCGGTCAGGCGTGTGCCCGACATCGGCTCGCCGCTGCTGGTGGTACACGGCGGTGACGACCGCCTGATCCAGCCCGAGCTGGGCCGCAAGTTGTTCGAAGCGGCCACCGGACGCAAGGCCTTCGTGCTGGTGGAAGGTGGCTCGCACCACAACACCAATTCGGTGGGACAGGCGCAATACCGGGTGGCCCTGGCCAGCCTGTTCGGCTTGCGCCCGGATATTCAGGTGGTGAAGAACTGAACGACGCACCAAGGCCGCCGCGCAGGGGGTTCTGCTACCCTCGACCGGATGCCCGCAACTCTTTCGTCCTCCGCCAGATCACCCGCCATGTCACCTGGTCTGGTGGTGCTGGCACTCTCCCTGCTGCTGGGCCTGCAGCCCATCGCCACCGACCTGTACCTGCCCGTGTTGCCGGCACTCACGGCGGGCTTTGGCGCGGCCATGTCGCAGGCGCAACTCACGCTCACCGCGCTGCTGCTGGCGTTTGGCGTGTCGCAGATGTTCTGGGGGCCGCTGTCGGACCGCTTCGGTCGCCGCCCCATTCTGTTGATCGGCATGAGTGCCTTCGTGGTGGCCTCGATCGGCAGCACCTTTTCGCCATCGATCGAACAGCTCATCGTCTGGCGCGCCATCCAGGGCGCGGCCATGGGCGCGGGCGTGATGTGCGCGCGTGCCGTGGTGCGCGACCTCTACGCACCCACCGAAGGTGCGCGGGTGATGTCCAAGGGCCTCACCGGGCTGGGTGTGATCGCCTGCGCCAGCGCTCCCTTGGGCGGCTTCCTGTCCGACCTCATGGGCTGGCGCTTGTCGTTGATGGCGGTGGCGGTGTTCGGCGCCATCACGCTGGGCGTCATCGCCTGGCGCTTTGAAGAAACGCTGGCTGCGAAAAATCCGCGCGCGCTGCAGCCCGGCATGCTGCTGCGCACCTGGGTGCAGATCGCTCGCCACCCCACGTTCTGGGCCTTTGCCTTGCTCTCCGCCACCTCGTACTGCGGCCTGTTCACGTTTCTGGCGGCCTCGCCGTTTGTGTTCATCCAGGTGCTGGGCCTGTCCAAGACGGGTTACGGCCTGATGATGATGACGATGTCGCTGAGCTACATCGTCGGCACGTTCATTTGCCGACGGCTGCTGCTGGCGTTTGGCGTGCGCCGCACGGTGGCCTTGGCCGCTGTGCTCACCCTGGCGGGCGGCACCAGCATGGGGGTGCTGGCGTTGCTGGGTGTGCAGAGCGCCTGGGCCATCATGCTGCCGTTCTACCTGTTCATGATGGGCCACGGCGTGCACCAGCCCTGCGGCCAGAGCGGCGCGGTGGGGCCGTTCCCGCAAGCGGCGGGCGCGGCCTCGGCGCTGGCCGGGTTCATCATGATGATTGCGGCCTTTGCGGTGGGCGGCTGGTTGGGCAAGAGTCTCGCTGCCATCCAGGCCGGCACTGGCACCGTGCTGCCGCTCACCAACGGCATCTGGTTCTGGAGCGTGCTCATTGCGCTCACCGCCTGGACGCTGGTGCAGCGCTTTGGCGAAAGCCGGCCAGGGCCTGAGCGCATGGCCCCCGCCGACGTGGCGCAAGGCTGAACCAGACCATGGCCCTCGTGTCCTGCATCGGCCTGGCCGGCCCCACCGCCAGCGGCAAGAGTGCGGCCTCGCTGGCCATCGCCCAGCGCTGGCCGGTGGAGATCATCAGCGTCGACTCGGCGCTGGTTTACCGCGGCATGGACATCGGCACCGCCAAGCCCACGGCCGCCGAACTCGCGCAAGTGCCGCATCACCTGATCAACATCCTCGATCCGCTGCAGAGCTACAGCGCTGCAGACTTCGTGCGCGACACCACGCGCCTGGTGGGCGAGATCAACGGCCGCAGACGCACCGCCTTGCTGGTGGGCGGCACGATGCTGTATTTCAAGGCGCTGCTGGTGGGCCTGGACGACATGCCGCAGGCCGACGCAGCCGTGCGCGCGTCGATCGATGCTCGCGCCGCGGCACTCGGCTGGCCTGCGCTGCACGACGAGCTGCAGCGGGTGGACCCGGTGACGGCCGCGCGCCTGCCACCTCTTGATTCGCAGCGCATCCAGCGCGCTCTCGAGGTGTTCGAGGTTTCGGGCCGGCCGCTGTCCAGTTTTCAGACCGGGCGCACCCACAACCCCGACAGCCCGCTCGCACCCGAGCACCTGATCTCGCTTGAACCGCGAGACCGCGCCTGGCTGCACGCGCGCATCGCGCAGCGCTTCGACGCCATGCTGGCCGAGGGCTTCATGATCGAAGTGAAGCGCCTGCGCGCGCGCGGAGACCTCTCCACCGACCTGCCGTCCATGCGCTGCGTGGGCTACCGCCAGGCCTGGGATCTGCTCGATGCCTACGGCAACACGCTCAAGCCGGCGCAAGTCGCCGAGCTGCGCGAACTCGGCGTGGCCGCCACGCGCCAGCTCGCCAAACGCCAGCTCACCTGGCTGCGCTCCATGCCACAGCGCAGGGTCATTGCCTGCGACGCACCCGATGCGCTGGCGTGCGTGCTCGAATCGGTGCAAACCCTGCTGGGCGCCCCCACCTGATCTGCATGTCACTCGTCGTTGAACAACTCGGCAAACGCTACGGCTCCACCACCGTCTTCAGCGGCGTGAACCTCACCGTGGCGCCGGGCGAGTTCATCGCCATCGTGGGCGAATCGGGCGTGGGCAAATCGAGCCTGCTCAACTGCCTGGCCGCGCTGGACGACTGGAGCGAAGGCCGCATCACCCACGCCGGCGTCGACCTGGGAACCTTGGGCGACACAGAGCGCGCGCACTGGCGCCGCGAACATCTGGGGTTTGTGTTCCAGGCCTTCCACGTGCTGCCGCACCTGGACGTGGCACAAAACGTGGGCCTGCCCTTGCTCTTGCTGGGCCGACCGGACAAAGCGCGGGTGCAGCAGATGCTGGAGGCCGTGGGTCTGGGTGATCTGGGTGCGCGCCTGCCGGCCGAGCTGTCGGGCGGGCAGTTGCAGCGCGTGGCGATTGCCCGCGCGCTGGTGCACCGGCCGGGCCTGCTGCTGGCCGACGAGCCCACCGGCAACCTCGACCCGACCACAGCGTCACAGGTGATGGGTGTGCTGGAACAGCAGGCGCGGGACAGTGGCGCGGCGCTGATTCTGGTCACGCACTCAACGGCCGCCGCCGCGCGGGCGCAGCGCGTGCTGCACCTCACCGCCGACGGGTTGCAAGCCGCCTGAAGCCTTCGGGCTGGTTTCGTCCTTTTCGCTGGGCAGGGACTGTCGAGCCGGTTAAGGTGGAGGCAACGCCCCACCCGTCATACGCCGGCGCTCGCATCCTGTACCCGTCATGTAACTTAATTACATTACGATTCCACTTTCCAGTAACTTGATTCGAACATGGTCACCTCAAGTCCCAACGCCGCCGCCTCTTCCTCCCCCACGGGACCGCTCGACCTGGTGATCTTCGGCGGCGCGGGCGACCTCTCTGTGCGCAAGCTGCTGCCCGCGCTCTACATGGCGCACCTGCACCACAACCTGCCCGAAGCCACGCACATCCTGGCGCTCGGCCGCCAGCCCTGGGACCGCGACACTTTCACCGCATTCGTTGACGAGAAGGTGCGCGGCTTCATCGAACCCGAAGCGCTGGAAGACGCTGCGTGGACCGCTTTCAAGGACCGCCTCACCTACGTGTGCCTCGACGCCACGAAACCCGACGACTTCGCGGCGCTGGGCGCGGCGCTGCAAAACGGCTCCGACCGCGTGTACTACCTGGCCACCGCGCCCACGCTGTTCACCGGCATCTGCGCGCATCTGGCCAGCGCCCAGCTGATCGACGCCCGCTCGCGCGTGGTGCTCGAAAAGCCGCTCGGCCACGACCTCGCCTCGGCGCGCCAGATCAACGAAGAAGTCGGCCGCCACTTCACCGAAGCGCAAACGTTTCGCATCGACCATTACCTGGGCAAGGAGACGGTGCAGAACCTGATGGTGCTGCGCTTCGGCAACACCATCTTCGAGCCGCTCTGGCGCAGCCCGTACATCAAGAGCGTGCAGATCACGGTGGCCGAATCGGTGGGCGTGGGCAGCCGCGCCGGTTTCTACGACGGCACCGGTGCGCTGCGCGACATGCTGCAGAACCACCTGCTGCAGCTGCTGTGCATCGTGGCCATGGAGCCGCCGGTCTCGCTCGATCCCGACGCCGTGCGCGATGAAAAACTCAAGGTGCTGCGCTCGCTGCGCCCGCTCACCGTGGCCGACGTGGCGCGCGACACCGTGCGCGGCCAGTACACCGCCGGCAGCGCCAACGGCGACAAGGCCGTGGGTTACCACCAGGAAGACAACGTGCCGCCCGAGAGCGAAACCGAAACCTTCGTGGCCCTGCGCGCCCACATCAACAACTGGCGCTGGGCCAACGTGCCGATCTTTTTGCGCACCGGCAAGCGCATGGCCGAGCGCCGCTCGGAAATCGTCATCGAGTTTGCCGACCTGCCCTACACCATCTTTCCCGACGCACCGCGCCAGCCGGTCAACCGGCTCATGATCCGCCTGCAGCCCGAGGAACACGTGCAGCTGCAGATGATGGCCAAGGAGCCTGGCAGCGGCATGCGCCTGCGCCCGGTGAGCCTGAACCTGGACCTGGAGTCCGCCTTCAGCGCGCGCCGCGCCGAGGCCTACGAGCGCCTGCTCATGGACGTGATCAAGGGCCGCCTCACGCACTTCATGCGCCGCGACGAACTGGAAGCCGCGTGGACCTGGGTCGAGCCGATCCTGGACGGCTGGAAGAACCTGAACGAGAAACCCAAGGCCTACACCGCCGGCAGCTGGGGCCCGGCCGCCTCGTCCGCGCTGATGGCGCGCGAAGGCTCGGCCTGGGTCGAGGAATCATGAAAGAGCACATCTGCAACTCGGCCGCCGAGCTGGCCTGGCAGCTGGCCGACACCATCGCGCAAAGCCTGCACGCCGCCATCAACCAGCGCGGCCATGCGGTGCTCGCGGTGTCGGGTGGCAAGTCGCCGATTGCGCTGTTTGAAGCGCTGCGCGTGCTGCCGCTCGAGTGGCAGCACGTGACCGTGCTGCTGGTGGACGAGCGCTGCGTGCCGCACGAACACACCGACAGCAACACCGCGCTGGTGCGCCGCCATCTGCTGCAGGACGCCGCCGCCGCCGCCACCTTCGTGCCTTTTTTCGAAACCCTGCCGGACACCCTGGACGAGCCGGCCCTGATCCGTCTGGTGGACGCCGCCAACCGCCGCCTGGCCACCCAGCCCTGGCCCATGGACATCGCCGTGCTCGGCATGGGCGACGATGGCCACACCGCCTCGCTGTTCCCCGGTGCCCCCGGCCTGAACCAGGCGCTGTACAGCAGCGGCCCGGTGGCCTGGGTACGCCCGGCCACCGCGCCCCACGCGCGCCTCACCCTCACCCTGCCCGCCCTGCTGGCTACGCGCGAACTCGCGCTGTCCATCAGCGGTGCCCGCAAGCTGGCCGTGTTCCAGCAAGCCCGCCTCGGCGCCGACGAATCCCTGCCGGTGTCCCTCATCCTCAACCAGCACCAGACGCCTGTGAGCATCTGGATGGCCTGAACCGGAAGCCACACCATGACCAACCTGCACCCGACGCTGCAACGCGTCACCGAACGCATCATTGAACGCAGCACCACCACGCGAGCCGCCTACCACGCCTCGATGGCGGCACAACGCAAGACCGGCACCCAGCGCGCCGGCATGGGCTGCGCCAACATGGCCCACACCACAGCTGCGCTGCCGGCGGCCGACAAGCTCAAGATCCACGCCGAGCGCGCGCCCCACATCGGCATCGTCACCGCCTACAACGACATGCTCTCGGCCCACCAGCCCTACGAGACCTACCCGCAGCAGATCCGCGGCATCGCCCAGGGCCTGGGCGTCACCGTGCAGGTGGCCGGTGGTGTGCCCGCCATGTGCGACGGCGTCACGCAGGGCGCGGCCGGCATGGAGCTCTCGCTGTTCTCGCGCGACGTGATCGCCCTGTCCACCGCCGTCGCGCTCTCGCACAACGTGTTCGACGCCGCGCTGTTCCTGGGCATCTGCGACAAGATCGTGCCCGGCCTCTTCATGGGTGCGCTGCAGTTCGGCCACCTGAGCACCGTGTTCGTGCCCGCCGGTCCCATGACCACGGGTCTCTCCAACGACGCCAAGGCCAAGGTGCGCCAGCAGTACGCGCAGGGTCTGGTGGGGCGCGAGGCCCTGCTCGAATCGGAAGCGCAGGCCTACCACAGCCCCGGCACCTGCACGTTCTATGGAACCGCCAACAGCAACCAGATGCTGATGGAGATCATGGGCCTGCACCTGCCCGGCGCATCGTTCGTGAACCCCGGCACGCCGCTGCGCGACGCCCTCACCGCCGAAGCTGTGAAGCGCTCGGTGGTCAACACAGGTCGCAGCGGCGCGCCCGCCATCTGCATGGCCGACATCGTGACCGAGAAGACCCTCGTCAACGGCATCATCGGCCTGCTCGCCACCGGTGGCTCCACCAACCACACGCTGCACCTGGTGGCCATGGCGCGCGCCGCAGGTGTTCTGATCGACTGGGACGACTTCGCCGAGCTCTCGCACGACATCCCGCTGCTGGCGCGTGTGTACCCCAACGGCAGCGCCGACGTGAACCACTTCCATGCGGCCGGCGGCATGGGCTACCTCATGAAGGAACTGCTGGCGGCCGGTCTGCTGCACAACGATGTGGTCACGGTGGTGGGCCACGGCCTTCAGGCCTACACGCAGGAGCCCTGGCTCGACGGTGACCAGCTGGCCTGGCGTCCTGTGCCCGCGCAGAGCGGCGACACCTCGGTGGTGCGTCCCGTGGCCGAGCCCTTCAGCGCCGACGGCGGCCTGCGCCTGCTGCAGGGCAACCTGGGCCGCAGCGTGGTGAAGGTCTCTGCCGTGAAGCCCGAGCACCGCGTGGTGCGCGCCCAGGCCGTGGTGGTCAGCGACCAGCAAGACCTGCTGGCGCTGTTCAACGCGGGTGAGCTGGAGCGCGACTTCATCGCCGTGGTGCGCTACCAGGGCCCGCGCGCCAACGGCATGCCCGAACTGCACAAACTCACACCGCCGCTGGCCGTGTTGCAGGACAAGGGCTTCAAGGTGGCGCTCGTCACCGACGGCCGCATGTCGGGCGCTTCGGGCAAGGTGCCTGCCGCCATCCACGTCAGCCCCGAGGCGCTGGCCGGCGGCCCGATTGCCCTCGTGAAAGACGGCGACTGGATCACGCTGGACTGCGAGCGCGGCGTGCTCGAGCTCGAAGTGGACGCCGCCACGCTGGCCGCACGCGAACTGCACCACCCCGACCTCAGCGCCAACCAGCACGGTACCGGGCGCGAACTGTTCGGCCTGTTCCGCCAGCACGCCAGCGTGGCCGAGCTGGGTGCTTCGCCGCTGTTTGGCTGAACCCCGAGGAATTCCATGACCACCACCTGCTTCACCCGCCCCGCCTTCACCTCCCGCGTCGTGCCCGTGATCGTGCTCAACGACGCGGCCCACGCCGTGCCGCTCGCCCATGCCCTGCTGGAAGGGGGCATCGACGTGATGGAGATCACCCTGCGCTCCAACGTGGCCCTGCAGGCCATGGAAGCGGTGGCGCGCGCCGTGCCGCAGATGCACCTGGGCGCGGGCACCGTCACGCGGGTGGCCGAGGTGGCTCAGGTGATTTCGGCTGGCGCCAGCTTCGCCTTGTCACCCGGCTGCACCGACGAACTCGTGCACGCCGTACGCGAAGCGAAGCTGCCCTTCATCCCCGGGGTGATGACGCCCGGCGAGGTCATGCGTGCGCGCGACCACGGCTTCACCTTGATGAAACTGTTCCCCGCTTCTCAGGCCGGTGGCATCGGCATGCTCAAGGCGCTGGGCGCACCGCTGCCCGACGTGCGCTTCTGCCCCACCGGCGGCGTGAGCGTGGAGAACCTGCGCGACTTCCTCAAGTTGCCCAACGTGCCCATGGCCGGCGGCTCGTGGCTCACACCGGCCGATCTGCTGCGCAGCGGGGATTGGGCCGGCATCACGAAGCTGGCGCGCGAGGCCACCGCGATCACTGCGCACAACTGAACGGGAAACCCCACCCATGAAACTGCCCACCACCCTGCCCGCCTGGCAACAGCTGCAAACGCTCGCCGCCAGCCCCACGCCGCACCTGCGCGAGCTGCTCACCGACACGCACCGCGAGCACCGCATGACGGCGAGCGCCGCCGGCATCACGCTCGACGCCAGCCGCCAGCGCCTTACACCCGCCATCCAGCAGGCGCTGCTCGCGCTGGCCGAACAGTCCGACGTGGCGGGACAGCGCGACGCCATGTTCCGTGGCGACACCATCAACACCACCGAAGACCGCCCCGTGTTGCACGTGGCACTGCGCGGTGACCCGCTGCACGCCGGCCCCTGGGGCAACGCGGTGCAGGCCGACGTGCAGCGCGAACTGGCGCGGGTGTGCGACTTTGCCCAGGCCCTCAACGCGGGCGCCGTGCTCGGCTTCTCGGGCGAAACCATCACCGACGTGGTGAACATCGGCATCGGCGGCTCCGACCTCGGCCCGCGCATGGCCATCGAGGCGCTGTCCCACCTCGCTGCCCCGGCTGTGCCCGGCGTGCGCGTGCATTGCGTCTCCAACCCCGACGCCTGGGCGCTGTGGAGCGTGCTGCGCGGGCTCGACGCGAAGCGCACCCTGCTCGTGGTCTCCAGCAAGACCTTCACCACGCAGGAAACGCTGACCAACGCCGCCAGCGCACAACGCTGGCTGACCGACCACGGCTGTCCGCCACAGGACTTGTCCAAGCACCTCGTGGCGATCACCGCGAGCCCCGCTCAGTCGGCCAAGCTGGGTTACCCACCCGAGCGCACCTTTTTGTTCTGGGACTGGGTGGGTGGACGTTACTCGGTCTGGTCGGCGCTGGGCCTGCCGTTGGCCATTGCCATCGGAGCGGAAAACTTCCGTGCCTTCCTGGCCGGTGCGCGCGCCATGGACGAGCACTTCTGCACCGCCCTGCCCGCACAAAACCTGCCCATGCAGCTGGCGCTGTCCGGCATCTGGAACCGCAACTTCCTGCACATGCCCACGCACCTCATCGTGCCCTACGCCTCGCGGCTGGGGCGCTTCACGCCCTTCGTGCAGCAGATGGACATGGAGTCCAACGGCAAGCGCACCCACAGCGACGGCACGCCCGCCACCGTGGACACCGGCCCCATCGTCTGGGGCGGCCTGGGCATCGACGGGCAACACGCCTACTTCCAGCTCATCCATCAAGGCAAGCACACCGTGCCGGTGGACTTCATCGGTGTGCTGAATGAAGACACGCCGCTGCCCATGGCCGCCACGCACCACGGCGTGGTCAACCTCAACCTGCGCGCGCAGGCCCAGGCCATGGCCTGCGGCCGTTCGTTGCAGGACACGCAGGTCGCGCTCATGAAGGACGGCATGAGCGAAGCCGACGCATCTGCCATGGCGCCGCACCGCACGTTCGAGGGAAACATCCCGAACAACGTCCTGTGGCTTGACCGCCTGGACCCGATGCGCCTGGGCGCGCTGATCGCGCTGTACGAACACAAGGTCTTCACCCAGGCCGCCATCTGGCGCATCAACGCCTACGACCAGTGGGGTGTGGAGCTGGGCAAGACAATGGCGAAGTCGATGGAGCAGCGCAAGGTTTGACGCAAATCAAATCCGCCGGGCTGCTACGCGGCGGGTGATTGAGTTGGCTCAATGGGCGATCCCGACGCCTGCCTAGAGTGGTTCCCGGAGGGGCAATGGCCCGTCTGAAAAAACAACCACCCTGGAGCCACCATGAATCCACGTCCCACCACCCGGTCTGCAGCCCTGTCGGCACTCGCCGGTTTCACCCTGCTGGCAGTCACCGGCTGCGCCACACCACCGCCGGTGGCCGAACGCATGGAGGTGTCGCCCATGGGCACGGTCACCACCTACCACCGCAAAAGCTCGGGCAGCCTGGGCACCTTTGACGGTCAGGTGGTCTGGACCCATGCACCGGCCACCTGGCAGGGCAAGCCGGTGATTTCGTTCGGCGCGCTGCAGGCGGGGGTGGCCTTGCACGACCCGGTGAGCTTTGCGCTGGTGGCAACCATCTCTCCCGACGGCAAGCCTTTCATGGCGTTCGATCCACCCATCGACTACGCCTGGCCACTGTCCGTGGGCCAGACCTGGAGCTCGCAATACACCGTGACCCTGCACGCCAGCGGCGCCAAGGTGCCGCTGAAGCGGGATTTCAAGGTGGAGGCCATCGAAGACGTCACCGTGCCGGCCGGCACCTTCAAGACCTGGAGGATTTCCTGGAAAGACAGCACGGGCGAAACCGAAACCCGCTGGATCAGCCCGGCGCTGGGCATCGCCACCGTCAAGCGCCATGTGGAGCGCCCTGTCACCCACGCGCAGGGAGCCGGCGTGCTCGACGCCGTCCTGCTGTCGCGCGTGCTGCCCGCGAGGTAAGGCACCCGCCGCCATGAAAAAAGCCGATCCCGCAAAGGATCGGCTCGTCAGACCAGGCGCCAGCGCGATTTACTTCGCAGCGCGCGCCTTGGCCACAGCCGCCTGCGTTTCCTTCCACAGGTCTTCACCCACGTTGGCGGCAATGCCGGTGTTCACCGCAGTCAGCTTGGCGCGCATGCGGTTGGCTTCAGCGGGAGAGAGCTGGTTGATTTCCATGCCCTTGCCCTTGAGGTCGGCCAGCGCCTTGTCGGCTTCGGCGCGCGTGTCCTTGCGCTCGAAGTCGCGGCTCTTGATCGCAGCGTCCATCAGCACCTTCTGCTCGGCCTTGCTCAAGCCGTCCCAGTACTTCTTGCTCACCAACACGATCCAGGGGCTGTAGACGTGGTTGGTGACGGTCAGGTACTTCTGCACCTCGTAGAACTTGCTCGAAAGGATGGTGTTGTACGGGTTCTCCTGTCCGTCCACGGTCTTGGTTTCCAGCGCGGTGAAGAGCTCGGAGAACGGCAGCGGGACGGCGTTGGCGCCCAGGGTCTTGAAGCTGTCGATGAACACGTTGTTCTGCATCACACGCAGCTTGATGCCGTCCATGTCTTCCAGCTTGGTCACGGCACGCTTGTTGTTGGTGAGGTTGCGGAAACCGTTCTCCCAATACACGAGGCCCACCAGGCCTTTTTCCTGCAGCTTGTCCATCACCTTCTGGCCGACCGGGCCGTCGAGCACCACGTCGGCTTCTTTCGCGTTGTCGAACAGGAAAGGCGTGTCCCAGATCGCCATTTCCTTGGTGATGCCCACCAGCGTGGCGGTGGAGCCCACCATCATTTCCTGCGCGCCGCCGATCA
>NZ_JALHLX010000088.1 GCF_022844385.1 Hydrogenophaga sp.
CGTGGCCGCCGATGACCGGACCCGCCGGAGAAAAAGAGGCCTGGACAACAATAGCCTCATGCGCCTAAGACACATCGAAGTTTTCAACGCCGTCATGCAGACCGGCAGCGTCAGTGCTGCCGCCCGCATGATCAATGTGACGCAGCCGGCGGTCAGCCGCACCTTGCAGCATGCCGAGCTGCAACTGGGCTTCCAGCTGTTCCAACGGGTCGGCGGACGACTCAAGCCCACGGTTGAAGCGCAGACCCTCTACCCGCACATCGAACGCCTGTTTGCCCAGCTCGACGAAGTGCAGCGCCTCTCGGCCAGCCTGAAGGCCGGACGCGGCAAGGGGGAGTTGCGGGTGCTCACCGTGCTGGCGCTCAGCTACGAGGTGTTCCCGCTGGCCATGCGCCTTTTCCGCGAAAAACACCCGGCGGTGGTGGTGCACCACGAGGCTTTGCATTCACCGCAGATCGTGTCGTCGCTGGTGTTGCAGGAGGCCGACGTGGGTTATGTGTTCAACGCCGTCACGCACCCGACCCTGGCCCAGGAGCGTCTGGCCGAACGGCGCGTGGAGTGTGTGGTGCCCAAAGGTTTGCTGAGCGCGAAACAGGTCAAGGGCGGCACGATCACGCTGGCGCAACTCTCAAAATTGCCGGTGATCGCGCTCGATGGACAGGACCCGCTGGGCATGCTGCTGGCCCACACCGTGCGCGAGGCGGGCGCCGGGCTCAACGAAGTGATGACGGTGCAGACCTACCACGTGGCCCTGGCGCTGGCCCACCACGGGGTGGGCGTTGCCATGGTGGAAGGGTGCACGGCGGCTTCAGCCGATCGGGAGCGGGTTGATGTGCTCACGCTGGAGCCGGCCATCGCCACCTCGGTGCACATGCTGCGGCCCACGGCCCGGCCGAATTCGCTGACCACGCGTGCCTTCACACGCTGCATGCAGCAAGCCCTGCAGCAGCTGGGCTGAACGAGGCCGAGAGTTCGCGCGCCACCCGCTCGGCGCTGCCAAAGGCCAGCGTGAAGCCCAGCGCGCCGTGGCCGGTGTTGAAGAACAGGTTGGACGGCGATCCGCGCAGGCGGCCCAGCACCGGCAGACCGGTGGGGGTGGCGGGGCGCAGGCCGGCCCAGGGGCTCACCTCGGCGGAGGGCTCCATCTGCGGAAAGACATCGCGCACGCTCGCCAGCAGCGACTGGATCCGTCCAGGATCAATGGTCCGGTCGTGCCCCACCAGCTCGGCCATGCCGGCCACGCGCAGGCGCTCGCCGATGCGGGCGAACACCACCTTGCGTGACACGTCCGTCACGTTGACGCGGGGCGAGGCCGCCGTGGCGGGCAGCGTGATGCTGTAGCCCTTGAGCGGGTACACGGGCACGTTGAGTCCCAGGGGGCGGGCAAGCGCCTGTGAGGCCGAGCCCAGCGCCACGACGAACGCATCGGCCTCGATCGGGCCGTTCGGGGTTTCTGCCGAGTGAATGCGTCCCTTGCTGCGCACCAGCCGGGTGACGGGGGTGTTGAAGATGAAACGCACGCCGCGCGCCTGCAGCAGACGCTGCAATTCCTGGCACACCTTGAAGCAGTCCGCCGCGCATTCGCCCGGCGTGTGAATGGCGCCTGCAAAGCGCGCTGCGTAGCCACTCAGGGCGGGTTCGACAGCAACCGCTTCCGTGGGCGACAGGGCGTGCTGCACGGTGCCCAGGGCGCGCTGCAGATCCATCTGCCTGCGAGCAGCGGCAAAGCCGGCTTCATCCGAATGCAGCACGAGTTTTCCGGTGGTGGAAAAGTCGCAGTCGATGTTTTCCTGGGCGAGCAATCGCTCGAAGCCAGCCCGGCTTTCCGCCGCCAGGGTCAACAGCGCGGTCGTGGTGTTGGCGGACACGCTGGCGCGGCACGCGGCGAGAAACTGCAGGCCCCAGGCCCATTGCTGTGGGTCCATCTGTGGCCGCAACTTCAGGGGGGAGTCGCTGGCCAGCAGGAGCTTGGGCAACTGGCGCCAGATGCCCGGGTCGGCCAGGGGCTGCACGTAGGCGTAGCTCAGTTGTGCGCCGTTGGCCGCGCTCGCACCGGAGCCGGCCTGCGCGCTGTCGACCACCGTCACGGCATGGCCATCTCGCAGCAGCTGCCAGGCGGTGGCCAGGCCGACGATGCCGGCGCCGAGGACGCAGACATGCAGGGGGGGTTGAGAGCGGTTGTGCATGGAGAGCCACTGTAGGCAGATGCATGGCTTCTGAAAAATGCCGACTGCGAAATCACCCATGCCGCAAAGTCATGGATCGCTGCCATAAAGGCATTTTTCCAGGAGGCCAGCGCTGCCTACACTGGCTGCTTGTCAACCCGCCTGTTTGTTCCATGCCCGTATCCAGCCTGCCCGGTTCCCGTGTCTTTCACCGCCAGCTGAGTCACCAACTCCCCACCGCTGTGAGCGGTCGGGGCATCACGCTCACCGATGCGGGGGGCAAGACCTACCTTGATGCTTCGGGCGGCGCTGCCGTGTCCTGCCTGGGCCACGGCCATCCCGATGTGATCGCCGCGATGCACGCGCAGATCGACAAGCTCGCCTATGCACACACCAGTTTTTTCACCACCGAGGTGGCCGAGGAACTGGCCGACCTGCTGATCGAGACGGCCCCGCCCGGCATGAGCCATGTGTATTTCGTGAGCGGCGGATCGGAGGCCATGGAAGCGGCCCTGAAGATGGCGCGCCAGTATTTCGTGGAGATCGGTCAGCCGCAGCGGCGTCACTTCATTGCACGACAACAGAGCTACCACGGCAACACGCTCGGGGCACTGGCCGTGGGCGGCAACGCCTGGCGGCGCGAGCAGTTCAAGCCACTGTTGATCGACGTGACCCACGTGGCGCCGTGCTACGAGTACCGCCACCGGCGCGACGACGAAACCGCCGAACAGTATGGCCAGCGCCTGGTAGCCGAGCTGTCCGATGCGATTGACCGCCTGGGTGGCGAGAACGTGATGGCTTTCGTGGCCGAGACTGTGGGGGGCGCCACTGCGGGTGTGCTCACCCCGGTGCCCGGTTATTTCAAGGCGATCCGCGAGCTGTGCGACCGGCACGGCATCCTGCTCATCCTGGACGAGGTCATGTGCGGCATGGGCCGCACCGGCACCCTGCACGCCTGTGAGCAGGAAGGCGTGGTGCCCGACCTGCTCGCCATCGCCAAAGGTTTGGGCGGTGGTTACCAACCCATCGGCGCGGTGCTGGCGCAGGGCAGGGTGGTGGACGCGTTCCGGCAGGGCAGCGGTCTGTTCCAGCACGGCCACACCTACCTGGGCCATGCGGTGGCGTGCGCTGCCGCGCTGGCCGTGCAGCGCGTGATCCAGCGCGATGGCTTGCTGGCCCAGGTGCGCGAGCGCGGGCAGCAACTGCAGGCCTTGCTGCACCAGGCCTTTGACAGCCATCCCCACGTGGGCGACATCCGCGGACGCGGCCTGTTCCGGGGTGTGGAGCTGGTGGCGAACCGGCAGGACAAGGCCTGGTTCGACCCCGCGCTGAAACTGCATGCCCGCATCAAGCGCGAAGCGATGGCGGGCGGGCTGATGGTCTATCCCATGGGCGGCACGGTGGATGGGCGCTGTGGTGATCATGTGTTGCTCGCGCCGCCGTTCATTGCCACCGAGGCCGAGCTGGAGCGCATCGTCGCGCTGCTGGGCGCCGCCATTGACCGGTCGGTTGGGGGCATGAATGCCTTATAAGTACGGCTACTTGTCCATTAGTGTTCAGAAAACCATGGGCAAACCCGGTGAGCATCGACCTTCAGGCGAGGTAGCATCACCGGCTTTCCCGCGCACCCGGACCGGTATCCAGCCGGCCCTTTTCACCACCCCAGGAGTCAGCATGAAAACCTTTCTGAAATCTTCCGCATCCCGCCTCTCGCTCGTGGCAGCCGCCCTGGTGCTGTCGGCACCGCTCTCGTCGGTGCAGGCGCAGCAGAAGTTCATGACCATCGGCACGGGTGGCGTGACGGGCGTGTACTACGTGGCCGGTGGCGCCATCTGCCGCCTGATCAACAAGGACCGCGCCAAGCACGGTTACCGCTGCACGGTGGAGTCCACCGGTGGTTCGGTGGCCAACATCAACACCATCAACGGCGGCGACCTCGACTTCGGCGTGGCCCAGTCGGACGCACAGTTCAATGCCGTCAAGGGCGTGAAGGCGTTTGACGGCAAGGCTGTGCCCGACCTGCGCGCCGTGTTCTCCCTGCACCCCGAGCCACTGACGCTGGTGGCCCGCAAGGAAGCCAACATCAAGAGCCTGGCCGATCTCAAAGGCAAGCGCGTGGCCATCGGCAACCCTGGCTCCGGGACACGTTCGTCGGTGGACGAACTGCTGGTGACCGCCAGCCTCAAGGGCAGCGACTTCTCGGCCGTGTCCGAGCTCAAGCCCGACGAGCACGGCGCAGCCTTGTGCGACAACAAGATCGACGCCTTCTTCTACGTGGTCGGTCACCCCAGCGCCAACATCCAGGACCCGATGACCACCTGCGGTGCGCAGCTGGTCAACATCACCGGTGCCCCGATCGACAAGCTGGTGGCCGCCAACTCGTTCTACTCGGACGCCAAGATCCCCGCCAAGACCTACCCGTCGCAGGCCGATGTGCTCTCCACCTACGGCGTGCTGGCCACGGTGGTGACCTCGTCCAAGAAGTCGGATGACGAGGTTTATCTGTTCGTCAAGGCCGTGTTCGACAACTTCGACGAGTTCAAGAAGTTGCACCCTGCCTTCGCGGGCCTGACGCCCGAGAAGATGGTCCAGGCCGGCCTGTCGGCACCGCTGCACACCGGTGCAGCCAAGTACTACAAGGAAAAGGGCTGGATCAAGTAATTCCCCGATCCGCTCTCTCCCGTCGCCCCATGTTGGTCCCCCCGACATGGGGCGATTTCGCTTCCTGAAGATACCGACCCGTCCCAGACTCCGCACTTCAATCCAACGCAAGGAACCGTCCTGTGAGCGCAAAAGAAAACGTCGCCGAGATCGATGTCAACAAGCTGGTGGAGGAGAACGACACGGGTGGGCGGCAGCCGGGCCCGGTGGTGGCCAAGCTGTTGATGGGTGTGGCACTGGTGTGGTCGCTGTTCCAGCTCTGGATCGCCTCGCCACTGCCGTACCTGGTGTCCAACCTGATGCCGGTGCTCAACGACACCCAGACGCGGGCCATCCACCTCGCCTTCGCCGTCTTCCTGGCCTACATGGCCTATCCGGCCAGCAAGCGTTCGCCGCGCGACCGCGTGCCGTTGCTGGACTGGGTATTTGCCATCGCGGGCGCCTACGCCGCCGCCTACATTTTTGTTTTCTACCGCGAACTGGCCACCCGCCCGGGCATGCCGCTGCCGGTTGACGTGTGGACCGCCGTGGTCGGTGTGGTCCTGCTGCTGGAAGCCACCCGGCGCGTGCTGGGCCTGCCCATGGTGATCGTAGCCCTGGTGTTCCTTGGCTACACCTTCGCCGGACCCTACATGCCCGACCTGATTGCGCACAAGGGCGCCTCGCTGGACCGGGCCATGACCCACCAGTGGCTCACCACCGAGGGCGTCTATGGCGTGGCGCTGGGGGTTTCCAGCGGCTTCATCTTCCTGTTCGTGCTGTTCGGCTCCCTGCTCGACAAGGCCGGCGCCGGCAACTACTTCATCAAGTCGGCGTTTGCCCTGCTGGGCCACATGCGCGGCGGCCCGGCCAAGGCGGCCGTGGTCTCGTCGGCGGCCACCGGCATCATTTCCGGCTCGTCGATCGCCAACGTGGTCACCACCGGCACCTTCACCATCCCGCTCATGAAGCGTGTGGGTTACCGCGGCGACCAGGCCGGCGCTGTGGAAGTGTCGAGTTCGGTCAACGGACAGATCATGCCGCCGGTGATGGGCGCGGCGGCCTTCCTCATGGTGGAGTACGTGGGCATTCCCTACGTCGAAGTCATGAAACACGCCTTTCTGCCGGCGATCATTTCCTACATCGCGCTGTTCTACATCGTGCACCTGGAAGCCCTGAAGGCCAACATGGAGGGACTGCCCCGCCGCGGCACCAGCACCGCGTCACAGCGC
Organism: Hydrogenophaga sp.; assembly: GCF_022844385.1. Lineage (GTDB taxonomy): Bacteria > Pseudomonadota > Gammaproteobacteria > Burkholderiales > Burkholderiaceae_C > Hydrogenophaga. The sequence continues at coordinate 6,038 of NZ_JALHLX010000088.1, forward strand.
CTGGTCTCGTTCCTCATGACGGTCACCGGCTTCATCGTGCTGGCCGGCATCACCTACTACGTGATCGGCTTCTTCAAGTCGGCGCTCGGTGAAGCGGCCGTGCCGGCGATTGGCGCCTTGCTGTTGTCGGCCTACATTGCGTTGCTCTGGTTCGGCTCGCGCCAGCCGGTGCTGGAGCTCGACGACCCGAACGCCCCGGTGTTCGAATTGCCCGAGACCGGCCCCACCGTGAAGTCGGGCCTGCACTACCTGCTGGCCGTGGTGGTGCTCGTGTGGTGCCTGATGATCGAGCGCCTGTCGCCCGCGCTCTCGGCCTTCTGGGCCACCATGTTCATGGTGTTCGTGATGCTGACGCAGAAACCCATCACCGGGTTCTTCCGGGGCGATCACCGATTTCTGGCCCAGGCGCGAGAAGGCTGGAATGACCTGATCGATGGCCTCGTGACCGGCGCACGCAACATGATCGGCATCGGCGTGGCCACCGCAGCGGCCGGCATCATCGTGGGCACGGTCTCGCTCACGGGCGTGGGCCTGGTCATGACCGAACTGGTCGAGCTGCTCTCGGGTGGCAACCTCATGCTCATGCTGGTGCTGGTGGCGGTCATCAGCCTCATTCTGGGGATGGGCCTGCCTACCACTGCCAACTACATCGTGGTGTCCACCCTCATGGCGCCAGTGATCGTGGAACTCGGTGCCCAGAACGGCCTGATCGTGCCCTTGATCGCCGTGCATCTCTTTGTTTTCTACTTCGGTCTCATGGCCGACGTGACGCCTCCCGTGGGTCTGGCTTCGTTCGCGGCAGCCGCCATCGCCAAGCACGACCCCATCCAGACCGGCATCACGGCCTTCTACTACAGCATGCGCACGGCCATCCTGCCGTTCCTGTTCATCTTCAACACACAGTTGTTGCTGATTGGCCTGGACAGCTGGCCGCACCTGGTGCTGACGGTGGTCATCGCGATCACAGCCATGCTGGTGTTTGCTGCCGCTACGCAGGGTTTCTTCATCGTCAAGAGCCGCTGGTACGAGTCGGTGGCCCTGCTGCTGGTGTGTTTCACCTTGTTCCGCCCCGGCTTCTGGATGGACATGATTTACCCGCCCTTCGATGAGGTCAAAGGTGCGGCGATGTCGCAAGTGATAGCCGACGCGCCAGCCAACACCGGTAAAAGGGTCTGGATCGAAGGCATGAACATGAACGGGGACGATGTGCGCAAGGGGGTGTTGATCCCGCTGGGCGAGCCCGGCGACGCGACGAAGCGTTTGTCCAGTGCGGGTCTGACCGTGATGAACGATGGCGAGAGCCTGTCGGTCATGGGCGTGAAGTTCGGCAGCGTGGCGGAGAAGCTGGGCATTGAGCAGGGCTTCCGCATCACGTCGCTGGAAGTGCCCTCCAACAGACCGGCCAAAGAGTGGTTCTTCATTCCGGGCCTGCTGCTGCTCGCCGCGGTGGTGGTCGCCCAGCGCGCCCGTCGCCCGCGCTGAAGTGGGTCCCTCCATGACGTCCAAGGATCAGCCCGCGCCCCGGATTGCGCTCATCCACGCATTGGCGCACTCGGTGGCGCCCATCAACGAAGAACTGGAGCGCCGCTGGCCCGAAGCGGTTCGCATGAACCTGCTCGACGACAGTCTTTCGGCCGACCTGGCGCGCAACGGCAGGGGGCTTGACGCCGTCATGCACCAGCGGTTCGAGGATCTGTCGGCCTATGCCGAACGAACGGGCGCCGATGCCATCCTGTTCACTTGTTCCGCCTTTGGACCGTGCATCGAGGCAGCGGCGGCGCGCCGGCTCCGCATGCCGGTGCTCAAGCCCAACGAAGCCATGGTGGCCGATGCCGTTGGGCATGGCGGGCGCATCGGGTTGATCGCGTCCTTTGGCCCCACGCTCGAATCGATGCCGCCGGAGTTTCCGGCGGGCACCGAACTGGTCACCCGTCTGGCCGAGGGTGCGCTCGAAGCACTCAACCGGGGCGACACGGCAGACCACGACGCGCGGGTGGTTGAAGCCGCGCGCTGGCTGGCCAGCCAGGGTTGCGACGTGATTGCGCTGGCCCAGTTCAGCATGGCGCGCGCACAAATGGCGGTGCACCGGGCGGTAGACCTGCCCGTGCTCACCACGCCGGGCAGCGCCGTGCGCATGTTGCGCCATCGACTGGGAGCCTGAGCCGCAGCCGGGCTGCCCGCAGGCAAGGGCTACAATCTAGGGTTGCCGTGAGGAGGACAAGGCGCAGCGCAGACACCCCATGCGCCAAGCCGGACACCCCCAACCAGGCGCGCGGGTGGCGAAATTGGTAGACGCACCAGGTTTAGGTCCTGACGCCAGCAATGGTGTGGGGGTTCGAGTCCCCCCCCGCGCACCACCACAGACACATGCATTCCCCGGTTCGTCCAGACTGGCTGGCCGGACCGCAATTTTTGGGCATCACCCTTTTGGAGAGAACCATGACCGTGACCGTTGAAACCCTGGAAAAGCTCGAGCGCAAGATCACGCTGTCGCTGCCGGCCACTGTGATCCAGAACGAGGTGTCGAATCGCCTCAAGCGCCTGGCGCGCGATGTGAAGATGGACGGTTTCCGTCCCGGCAAGGTGCCGATGAACGTGGTTGCCCAGCGCTACGGTTATTCGGTGCACTACGAAGTGATGAACGACAAGGTCGGCGAGGCTTTCGCCACCGCCGCCAACGAAGCACAACTTCGCGTGGCCGGTCAGCCCAAGATCACCGAAAAGGAAGGCGCGCCCGAGGGCGAGCTGACCTTCGACGCCGTGTTCGAGGTGTATCCCGAAGTCAAGATCGGTGACTTGACCACCGCTGCTGTGGAGAAAGTCTCGGCCGACGTCGACGCCGCTGCCATCGACCGCACCCTGGACATCCTGCGCAAGCAGCGCCGCACCTTCGCGCAACGCGCGCAAGACCAGGCCGCCCAGGACGGCGACCGCGCCACCATCGACTTCGCCGGCAAGATCGACGGCGAGCCGTTTGAAGGCGGCAAGGCCGAAGCCTTCCAGTTCATCGTGGGCGATGGCCAGATGCTCAAGGAATTCGAAGACGCCGTGCGCGGCATGAAGCAGGGCGAGAGCAAGACCTTCCCGCTGGCCTTCCCCGAGGACTACCACGGCAAGGACGTGGCCGGCAAAACCGCCGACTTCCTGGTCACGGTCAACAAGCTGGAGGCCGCCCACCTGCCCGAAGTGGACGAAGCCCTGGCCAAGTCGCTCGGCATTGCCGACGGCACGGTTGAAGGCCTGCGCGCAGACATCAAGAAGAACCTGGAGCGCGAAGTCAAGTTCCGCCTGCAGTCTCGCAACAAGCAATCCGTGATGGACGCGCTGGTGGCCGTGTCCGAGCTGGACCTGCCGAAGTCGGTGGTGCAGTCCGAACTCGACCGCTTGGTGGAAGGCGCCCGCGCCGACCTCAAGCAGCGTGGCGTGAAAGACGCCGAGAAGGCCCCGATCCCCGAAGAGCTGTTCCGCCCGCAGGCCGAGCGCCGCGTGCGCCTGGGTCTGGTGGTCGCCGAGCTGGTGCGAGCCAACGAATTGCACGCCAAACCCGAGCAGATCAAGGCCCACATCGAAGAACTGGCTGCCTCCTACGAAAAGCCTGCCGACGTGGTGCGCTGGTACCAGGGCGACAACCGCCGCATGGCCGAAGTCGAAGCCATCGTGATTGAAAACAACGTGACCGAGTTCGTCCTGTCCAAAGCCCAGATCACGGAAAAGGCGGTCAGCTTTGACGAGCTGATGGCGCAGAACTGATCGACCCGCCGGGTCGGATCGCAGAGGGCGGAGCGATCCGCCCTTTTTTTCGCCGGTTTGAACCCCACGTGCGAACAACCGGTGTTTCCGGGGGGGCTTCAACGCCCATCGCCCTTGTGTGAATACGGCCACAGTGGGTTGGTTACAGTAGTGAGACGGCAATGCAACAACACATGGAGAAACGCATGAGCGCAATGGATATTCAAGGCCTGGGCATGGTGCCCATGGTGATCGAGACATCGGGCCGTGGTGAGCGCGCCTACGACATCTACTCCCGCCTGCTCAAAGAGCGCGTGATCTTCCTCGTGGGTGAGGTCAACGACCATTCGGCGAATCTGGTGGTGGCGCAGTTGCTGTTCCTGGAAAGCGAGAACCCGGACAAGGACATTTCCTTCTACATCAACTCGCCCGGCGGCTCGGTGAGCGCCGGCATGGCGATCTTTGACACGATGAACTTCATCAAGCCCGATGTCTCGACCTTGTGCTGCGGTTTTGCGGCCAGCATGGGCGCCTTTCTGCTGGCGGCGGGCACCAAGGGCAAACGCTTCTCGTTGCCCAACTCCAAGATCATGATCCACCAGCCGTCGGGCGGCAGCCGTGGTCAGGCCACCGAGATCGAAATCCAGGCCCGCGAGATCCTCAAGACCCGCGAGCAGCTCAACAAGATCCTGGCCGAGCGCACCGGCCAGCCGCTGGACCGCATTGCCCGCGACACCGAGCGCGACTACTACATGTCTGCAGCCGAATCGGCCGAATACGGCCTGATCGACAAAGTCATCGACAAGCGCCCGAGCGCGACCTGAGCCCGACGGGTCAGCCAAAAGCGGGAGACAGTGCCCATAAAGGTGCTTTTCCCGGGTTTGGCCCCCGCAAGGCTTGATCTATCATTGTTCTCACTGACTCACCTGACGCCCCTCTATGGCCGACAAAAAAGCGACCTCCAGCGAAAAAGCGCTCTACTGCTCCTTCTGCGGTAAGAGCCAGCACGAGGTCAAAAAGCTCATCGCCGGCCCCTCGGTGTTCATTTGCGACGAGTGCATCGACCTGTGCAACGACATCATCCGTGACGAGTTGCCGGGTCTTGAGTCCGTCAAGGCGTCGGGCGAAGATGTGCCCACGCCCTCCGACCTCAAGTCCAACCTCGACAACTACGTGATCGGCCAACAGGGTGCGAAACGTGCCTTGGCCGTGGCGGTCTACAACCACTACAAGCGTCTGCGCCACAAGCAGACCGCCCGCAAAGACGATGTGGAGCTGGCCAAGAGCAACATCCTGCTGATCGGGCCCACGGGTTCCGGCAAGACGTTGCTGGCCCAGACCATGGCGCGCATGCTCAACGTGCCGTTCGTCATGGCGGACGCCACCACCCTGACCGAAGCCGGCTACGTGGGTGAAGACGTTGAAAACATCGTGGCCAAGTTGCTGCAGAGCTGCAATTACGACGTCGAGCGCGCTCAACAGGGCATCGTCTACATCGACGAAATCGACAAGATCACGCGCAAGTCCGACAACCCGTCCATCACCCGCGACGTGTCGGGTGAGGGCGTTCAGCAGGCCTTGCTCAAGCTCATCGAAGGCACCATGGCATCGGTGCCGCCGCAAGGCGGCCGCAAGCATCCCAACCAGGACTTTCTGCAGGTCGACACGACCAACATCCTGTTCATCTGCGGTGGAGCGTTTGCCGGCCTGGAAAAAATCATCGAGAACCGCACCGAGGCCTCCGGCATCGGCTTTGGGGCCACGGTGAAGAGCAAGAAGCAGCGCAGCCTGACCGAAGCGTTCAAGGAGATCGAACCCGAAGATTTGATCAAGTTCGGCCTGATCCCCGAGCTGGTCGGTCGCGTGCCCGTGATCGCCGCGCTGTCGGAACTCAGCGAAGACGCTTTGGTCGAAATCCTCACCGAGCCCAAGAACGCGGTGGTGAAACAGTTCTCCCGTCTGCTGGCCATGGAAGGCGCCGAGCTGGAAGTGCGTCCGGCCGCGCTCAAAGCGATTGCACGCAAGGCACTGGCTCGAAAGACCGGTGCGCGCGGACTGCGCTCAATTCTGGAAAACGCTTTGATCGACACCATGTTTGACCTGCCGAGCATGAACAACGTCGAAAAGGTGGTGGTGGACGAATCCACCATCGACGAAAACAAGCCACCTCTGCTGGTTTACCGCGAGGCGGCCAAGCAGGCCTGAACAGGCCTGCAACCACGGGCGCTGCTGACAGCGCCCCAGCGATGCGTCCGGTTGATATCGCCCGCACCAACCCCAGTTACCCGTTTTAGTCGAGGTTGAAATGTCCGGACAAACTCCTCTCCCCAGCTCCCCGGTGGAACTCCCGCTGCTGCCCCTGCGCGACGTGGTGGTGTTCCCGCACATGGTCATTCCGTTGTTCGTGGGTCGCCCCAAGAGCATCAAGGCGCTTGAATCCGCCATGGAGTCCGAGCGCCGCATCATGCTGGTGGCACAAAAAGCCGCGGCCAAGGACGAGCCTTCGACGGATGACATGTTCGAGATGGGTTGCGTGGCCACCATCCTGCAGATGCTCAAGCTGCCTGACGGCACCGTGAAGGTGCTGGTCGAAGGCGTGCAGCGGGCCAAGGTGCTTGCCATCCGCGACGGCGAGAGCCATTTCATCGCCAGCGTGAGCCCGGTGGACCCGGCGGTCGAGCGTGCAGACACACAGTCCAACGAACTCGAGGCCCTGCGTCGCGCGGTGATGCAGCAGTTTGACCAGTACGTCAAACTCAACAAAAAGATTCCGTCCGAGATCCTCACCTCGATCTCCAGCATCGACGATCCGGGTCGCTTGGCCGACACGATTGCTGCGCATCTGCCGCTGAAGCTCGAATCCAAACAGGTCGTGCTAGACCTCGACCCGATCAACAAGCGACTCGAAAACCTGTTCGAGCAGTTGGAGCGCGAAGTCGACATCCTCAACGTTGACAAGAAGATCCGTGGTCGCGTGAAGCGCCAGATGGAAAAGAACCAGCGCGACTTCTACCTGAACGAACAGGTCAAGGCGATCCAGAAGGAACTGGGTGAAGGCGAAGAGGGCGCGGACATCGAGGAGATCGAGAAGAAGATCAAGGCCGCCAAAATGCCCGCAGAAGCGCGCAAGAAGGCCGATGCCGAGTTCAAGAAGCTCAAACTGATGTCGCCCATGTCGGCTGAGGCCACCGTGGTGCGCAATTACATCGACGCCTTGGTGGCACTGCCCTGGAGCAAGAAGACCAAGATCAGGCACGACCTGGCGCACGCCGAGGCGGTGCTCAATGAAGACCACTACGGCCTTGAGAAGGTCAAGGACCGCATCCTGGAGTATCTTGCTGTGCAACAGCGCGTGGACAAGGTCAAGGCGCCCATCCTGTGCCTGGTGGGCCCACCCGGTGTGGGCAAGACCTCGCTCGGGCAGTCGGTGGCCAAGGCTACCGGGCGCAAGTACGTGCGCATGGCCCTGGGCGGCATGCGCGATGAGGCTGAGATCCGGGGCCACCGCCGCACCTACATTGGCGCCATGCCGGGCAAGGTGCTGCAGAGCCTGACCAAGGTGGGCACGCGCAACCCGCTGTTCCTGCTCGACGAAATCGACAAGCTGGGCACCGACTTCCGCGGCGACCCTTCCAGCGCATTGCTCGAAGTGCTGGACCCCGAGCAGAACCACACATTCGGTGACCACTATGTGGAGGTCGACTTCGACCTGTCCGACGTGATGTTCGTGGCGACCTCGAACTCGATGAACATTCCACCGGCCCTGCTGGACCGCATGGAAGTGATCCGCCTCTCGGGCTACACCGAAGAGGAAAAGACCAACATCGCCATGCGTTACCTGCTGCCCAAGCAGCTCAAGAACAACGGCCTGAAAGAGGGCGAGCTGGAGGTGAAGGAAGAGGCCGTGCGTGACATCGTGCGCTACTACACCCGCGAAGCCGGCGTGCGTTCGCTGGAGCGAGATCTCTCCAAGATCTGCCGCAAGGTGGTCAAGGGCCTGCTGCTCAAGAAATACACACCCACGGTGATCGTGGACGCCGAAAACCTCAACGATTTCCTGGGTGTGCGCAAGTACAGCTACGGCCGTGCCGAGGCCCAGAACCAGGTGGGCCAGGTGGTCGGTCTGGCGTGGACCGAAGTGGGGGGCGATCTGCTGACCATCGAGGTTGCGATCATGCCGGGCAAGGGCATCATCACCCGCACCGGTTCGCTGGGTGACGTGATGAAGGAGTCGGTGGAAGCTGCACGCACGGTGGTGCGCAGCCGTGCCCGCATGCTGGGCATCAAGGACGAGCAGTTCGACAAGCGCGACATCCACATCCACGTGCCGGATGGCGCGACGCCCAAGGATGGTCCGAGCGCGGGAGCTGCCATGACCACGGCCTTGGTGTCGTCCATCACCGGCATTCCGGTGCGGGCCGATGTGGCCATGACGGGTGAGATCACCCTGCGTGGCGAGGTCACGGCGATCGGCGGCTTGAAAGAGAAGCTGCTGGCTGCGCTGCGCGGTGGTATCAAAACGGTGATCATCCCCGAAGAGAACGTCAAGGATCTCGCCGACATTCCGGACAACGTCAAGCAGGGTCTGGAGATCGTGCCGGTGAAATGGATCGACAAAGTGCTGGCGATTGCACTCGAACGCCAGCCCGTTCCCTTGACCGACGAAGAGGTGGCGGCGCAGATTGCGGCGGCTTCCACGCGTGCGCCCACGCCCGGGCAGGACGCGGTGAAACACTGATCAAAAAATTTCAGGGGGCTTGAAAGAGGGCCGATTTCTGATGTAGAATTTCGGTTTCCGGCAGACAAGCGGAACAGCAGATAAAAATGCTGAAAAATGCGGGAATAGCTCAGTTGGTAGAGCGCAACCTTGCCAAGGTTGAGGTCGCGAGTTCGAGTCTCGTTTCCCGCTCCAGATTCAAAAAGGGAAGCTCTGCTTCCCTTTTTTGT
>NZ_JALHLX010000089.1 GCF_022844385.1 Hydrogenophaga sp.
GCGCTGAACATGCAGAAATCGCTGGACCACCTGGCCCAGGCTGCCACCGTGTTCGTGTCGGCCGCCGCCGTGGCCGACTGGCGCCCGGCGCAGATGCTGGACCAGAAGATCAAGAAAGACGGCTCGGGCGAGGTGCCCACGCTGTCGTTCGTGGAGAACCCCGACATCCTGGCCAGCATTGCGGCCAGCCCGCGCGCACAGAGCGGGGCGCTCTACTGCGTGGGCTTCGCGGCCGAGAGCCACGACCTGCAGGCCCACGCCCAGGCCAAGCGGGCGCGCAAGGGTGTGCCGCTGCTGGTGGGCAACATCGGGCCCGACACCTTTGGGCAGGACGACAACGCGTTGTTGCTGGTGGATGCGCACGGCACGGTGGAATTGCCGCGGGCGTCGAAGCTGGTGCTGGCGCGTCAGCTCATTGCGGAGATAGCGCGGCGGCTGCACAGCTGATCGATCCGGCGCCGGGCCGCCCCAAGCCGGATCAGCCCCCTCCGGGGGGCAGCGCACCACGCGCAGCGGGGGAGCGTGGGGGCTATTTCAATCCCACCACGGCAGGAGCCGCTTCATCGCCGCCACTTCGCCACAGTGATCGGGCACATAGCCCGGCAGACCCGCCAGCTGGTCGTGCCACGCCCTGCTGCGCAGCCGCTGCAGCAGGCGCTGCACGGCGGGTTGTTCCAGCGCGGTTTTCAGGCACACCAGCAGGTAACGCTCTTCGGTGAGCGGCACAAAGCCGAGGCCCTGGGTGCGAGCGGCGTACTCGGTGCCCAGGCCCACGTCGGCCGCGCCGCTGGCCACGGCCTGCGCCACCGCCGCGTGTGAGGTTTCCACGCGGTCGAAGCCGGTGATGTCTTCCGGCATCAAAAGCGCCTGAGTGAGCAATTCGTCCAGCAGCAGGCGCGTGCCGGTGCCCAGCGCGCGGTTGACGAAGCGGGCTTGCAGCCGCGCCACATCGTTCATGTCCTGCAGCCGCAGCGGGTTGCCGGGCGCCACCATCAGTCCCTGGACGCGCCGGGCGAAACCGATGATCTTGTGCAGCCCGGGCTTGAGCAGCGGGCGGTAGGTGCGCGCGCTCTGGCTGCCCGAGGCGGCGAACGGCTGGGCGTGAAACCCTGCGAGCGCGCAGCGGCCTTCGTTGAGCGCACGGATGGCATCCACGCTACCGCAGAAGCGTATGTCCAGGTGCAGGCGGCCGGTGTCCTTGCCGCCCGGTGCCGGGGTGGCGGCGAAGTCCTGCAGAGCGCTCAGGGCGTGGTCGTGGCTGGCATACAGCGTCAGCACCTCGCTCTCGCCTTCTTCGCCAGCATCGTCGAAGGCGCGGGCAAATGCCCGTTCGAGCTCGGCGCGCAGGCCTTCTATCTGCGGCCCCAGCCGGGCCTGCGCCAACCGCTCGGCCATCAGCAGGCGTTCGCCAAATGGCGTGAGGCGCGCGGCCTGGCCACGTTCCCAGAACAGCAGCGCCTGGCCCAGGGCAGCTTCCCAGTCCTTCAGCTGCCCCCAGACGTGGCGGTAAGACAGGTTCAGCTGGCGCGCTGCGGCCGAGATGGAGCCGCTGGTGTGCACCGCTTGCAGCACGTCCATCATCGGATTGCGCAGGAGCGCATGGCCGCTGGAGCGGCCCGGTGCGCGGGCGGCGAACGCGTACGACAACTCGATCTGTTTCATGGTCCGCGAGTGTGCCCCAAGCGGGTACGGTGTCGCCGTCGATCGTCCTCGACATATGAACGGACGTTCCTATGCAGGTCAATTCATACCGCGTCACTACGTAGGTGCTCCCGGGGGTGTTCAGCCTATGCTCTGCGCCCACATGAACACCTTTTCCGATAGCGTGACCACCGCATTGCAGCTGGTGCTTTCCGGTGATCCTGGCTTGTGGTCGGTGGTCAGCCGGTCCCTGGGCGTGAGCGCCATGGCCTGTGTGCTGGCGTGTGGCCTGGGCCTGGTGCTCGGCGCGTGGCTGGCGGTCGCGCGTTTCCCGGGGCGCGGTGTGGTGCTCACCCTGCTCAACACGTTTCTGGCCATCCCCTCGGTGGTGGTGGGCCTGGTCATCTATCTCCTGCTGTCACGCTCGGGTCCCTTGGGGTTTCTCGGTTGGTTGTTCAGTTTCCAGGCCATGGTGCTGGCGCAGGCCTGCCTGGTGCTGCCGCTGGTCACGGCGCTCACGCGCCAGGTGGTGGAAGACGCCGACCGCAACCACGGAGAGCAACTTTCGTCGCTGGGTGCGGGGCCGGTGCTGCGCAGCCTGCTGCTGGCCTGGGACGATCGTTACGCCCTGATCACCGTTCTGCTCACGGCCTTTGGTCGCGCCGTGTCTGAAGTGGGTGCGGTGATGATCGTGGGCGGCAACATCGAAGGCTTCACCCGCGTCATGACGACCGCGATCGCACTCGAAACCAGCAAGGGCGATCTGCCGCTGGCGCTCGGCCTGGGGCTGGTGCTGCTGGGCGTGGTGCTGGTGCTCAATGCGATGGTGTCGCTGCTGAGCCGATGGCGCGAGCGCGCCGACAGCGCTGATGCAACGCGCTTGACGCTGGTGACGCAATGACCAGTCTGCCTGTGAAAGCGGTGCTCCCCGCCGTCTGTTTCGATTTGCGCAACGTGCAGGTGCACCTCGGCTCCGCTGGCCGGCTGCACGCCTTGACCGACATTTACCTGCGCATCCAGGCCGGCGAGCGCGTGGCGCTGGTGGGGGCGAACGGCAGCGGCAAGAGCACGCTGCTGCGCACCTTGCATGGGCTGCAGCGCATCAGCGGTGGCGAGTTGCATGCATCGAGCCAGCAGCGCGTGGCCATGCTGTTCCAGCGGCCCCACATGCTGCGCCTGAGCGTGCGGCTGAATATCCAGCTCGGGCTCTGGCTCAAGGGTGTGGCCTGGCGCGAAACGCGCGCGCTGGCGCTGGCAGCACTCGACCGCGTGGAGCTCGGACACATCGCCGAGCGCAACGCACGCGCGCTCTCGGGCGGCCAGCAGCAGCGGGTGGCACTGGCCCGCGCCTGGGCCCTGCGCCCCGATGTGTGGTTGCTCGACGAGCCCACCGCCAGCCTGGACCCGCACGCCAAGCGCGAAGTGGAGGCGCAGATCGCCGAGTTCACCCTCGGCCAACAGCACGTGGGCGACCGTCCTCCCACGCTGGTGTTCAGCAGCCACAACCTGGGCCAGGTCAAACGCCTGGCCAGCCGTGTGATCTATCTGGAGCAAGGGCGGCTGCTGGCCGACCTGCCCGTTGCCGATTTTTTCAACCACGACCTGTTGCGCACGCTGTGCCCGCAGGCCCATTTGTTCGTTCAAGGAGAAAGTTTATGAATGCATTCCGCCACCTGACCCTCGCCGCCGCCCTCGGTACCACCTTGCTGGCCAGTGCCGGCGCCATGGCCCAAAGCATCGTGGTGGCCTCCACCACGTCCACCGAACAGTCGGGGCTGTTCTCGTTCCTGTTGCCCGAGTTCAAGAAAGCCAGCGGCATCGATGTGAAGGTGGTCGCACTCGGCACTGGCCAGGCCATCGACATGGCGCGCCGCGGTGACGCAGATGTGCTGTTCGTGCACGACAAGGTGGCCGAAGAGAAGTTCGTGGCAGACGGCTTTGCCGCCAAGCGCCAGGAGGTCATGTACAACGACTTCGTGCTCATCGGCCCCAAGGCCGACCCGGCCGGCACCAAAGGCAGCGACATCGTGGCCGCCATGAAGAAGGTGGCCACCGCCAACGCGCCTTTCATCTCGCGCGGTGACAAGAGCGGCACGCACGCGGCCGAGTTGCGTTTCTGGAAGATGACCGACACCGAAGCCAACAAGGGCACTGGCTACAAGGAATGCGGCTGCGGCATGGGCCCGGCGCTCAACATCGGCTCCAGCGCCGGCGCCTACGTGCTGGCCGACCGTGGCACCTGGCTCAACTTCAAGAACCGCGGCGATCTCGTGGTGCTGGTGGAAGGTGACAAGCGCCTGTTCAACCAGTACGGCGTGATGCTGGTGAGTGCTGCCAAGCACCCGCAGGTGAAGACCGCCGACGGCCAGAAGTTTGTGGACTGGGTGACTGGCCCGGCCGGTCAAGCGGCGATTGCCGGCTACAAGATCGGTGGCGAACAGCTGTTCTTCCCGAACGCGACGAAATGAAGCTCGCCACCGTTGCCAGCGCCGTTGTGGTCTCGACCTTGACGGCGTGCGCAGCGCCGCAAGCGACCGCCATGAAGGAACCCCTGCAGGTCTACGCCGCCGGCAGCCTGCGCGAGGTGTTCACCGAGATCGCGCGTGATCACGAGGCACGCACCGGCCAGAAGATTGCGCTGACCTTCGGCGCTTCGGGCCTCTTGCGCGAGCGCATCGAAAAAGGGGAGGGCGCGCAGGTGTTCGCCTCGGCCGACACCCAGCACCCGCAGCGCCTGGCCGCCGCCGGTGGTTGGGCGCCGCCCACCGTGTTTGTGCGCAACAGCCTGTGTGCGCTCACGCAGGCGAGCGTGAACGCCACGCCGCAGAACCTGCTGGAGACGATGCTCAATCCGGCCGTGAAGTTGGGCACTTCCACACCCAAGGCCGACCCGTCGGGCGACTACGCGTGGGAACTGTTTCGCAAGGCCGAGACGATGCGCGCGGGCGCCTACGCTGCGCTCGATGCCAAGGCGCTCAAGCTCACCGGTGGCGCCGACTCACCCAAGCCGCCGGCCGGCCGGGGCACTTACGCCTGGGTCATGGACCAGGGCCAGGCCGACGTTTTCCTGACCTATTGCACCAACGCCGTGGCCTCGCAAAAGGAGGTGCCGCGCCTGAAGGTGGTGCAGGTGCCTGCGGCTTTGCAGGTGGGCGCGTCTTACGGCCTCACCGTGCGGCGCGGTGCGCCCGCACCGGCCGAGGCTTTCGCCAAGGCCTTGCTGGCACCCGCCGCGCAGGCCACGTTTGCGCGTTACGGCTTTGGCCAGCCTTGAAGGTTCGTCCCTGCGCCGGCGCGATCTGCTGATCGCTTCGGGCGCGTTCGCTGGGTTGCCCGCGTGGGCGCAAACGCGCAGCATCACCGACGGCGCGGGCCGCCGCGTGAGCGTGCCGGCCAGGGTCCAGCGCATCTTCCCCGCCGGCCCGCCCGCCGCCATCTGGCTCTACACGCTCGCGCCCGACGCACTCATTGGCTGGCCGCGCGCCAATCGGGGCCCAGAGCTCGAATTCCTGCTGCCCGGCATCGGCAACCGGCCCGAGGTGGGGCGGCTCACCGGGCGTGGCAACACCACCAACCTTGAACAACTGTTGCTGAGCAAGCCCGACCTGATCGTGGACGCGGGCTCGACCCGCCAGACCTTCGCCGAGCTGGCCGACCGGGTGCAGTCGCAGACCGGCATTCCGTACGCGCTGCTCGATGGCCGTCTGGCCTCGGTAGCGCAGGGCTACACGCTGCTGGGCGAACTCACCGGACGGCAGGAACGTGCGGCGGTGCTGGCGCGTTACACCGCCGACACCTTGCGCACGGTGCGCGAGCGCGTGGCCCGTGCGCCTGCGCAACCCCGCGTGTACTACGCGCGCGGCCCCGAGGGGTTGGAGACCGGACTGGGTGGTTCGATCAATGTGGAGATCTTCGAGGCCATGGGCATCCGCCACGTGGCCGCCGATTTGCAGGGCGGCCTGGCCACGGTGTCCATGGAGCAGGTGCTCGCCTGGGACCCGGAGGTGATCGTCACCATCGACCAGACGTTTGCCCAGACCGTGCGCAGCAACCCGCTGTGGCGCAGCGTGAGCGCGGTGAAGAGTGGTCGGGTGCACCTCTCGCCCAAGCTGCCCTTCGGCTGGATCGACTTTCCGCCCAGCGTGAACCGCCTGCCTGGCCTGTGGTGGCTGGGCAGCAAGGTGTTCCCGGCGCTGTTTCCTGAAGACCTGTCGGTGATCACGCGCGATTTCTACAAGCTGTTTTACCAAGTCGACTTGAACGCCGAACAGGTGCAGCGCGTGCTGGCCGGACGGGACTGATCCCATGCGCGGCGGTGCCTTCTGGGCGGTGGGCGTTCTGCTCGCGGGTGTGCTGGTGGCCTTCACCCAGGGCCGCACGCCGATTGCACTGGCCGACCTGTGGCAGCTGGTGTGGTCGGTGCTGCAGGGCGCACCCGCGCCCAACGAACAGACGCAGACCATCGTGTGGCAGATCCGCGGCCCGCGCGTGCTCGCCGCGATCGCGGTGGGCTCGGCGCTGGCGGTGGCGGGTGCGGCGTTTCAGGGTCTGTTTCGCAACCCGCTGGTGTCGCCCGACATCCTGGGGGCATCCGCCGGTGCGGCGCTGGGCGCGGTGCTTGGCATCTACTTCTCCATCGGCGTGTTCGGCATCCAGATGGCGGCGTTCGCCGGCGGCCTGCTGGCCGTGGCGCTGGTCTATGGCGTGGGCTCCACCGTGCGCAACAGCGACCCGGTGCTGGTGCTGCTGCTCGCGGGCATTGTCATCGGCTCGCTGCTGGGCGCGGGCATCGGCATGGTGAAGGTGCTGGCCGACCCCTACAACCAGCTGCCGGCCATGACCTTCTGGCTGCTCGGCAGCCTGTCGGCCACGCACGTGGACGACCTGCCCGCACTCATTGCGCCGGTGGCGCTGGGTACCGTGGTGCTCCTGTTGCTGCGCTGGCGCATGGACGTGATGTCGCTGCCCGAAGAAGAGGCCCGCTCGCTGGGCGCGCGCACCACCGCGCTGCGTCTGCTCATCGTGGCAGCCGCCACGCTCGTCACTGCCGCGAGCGTGGCGGCTGCCGGCATTGTGGGCTGGGTCGGGCTGGTGGTGCCGCACCTGGCGCGCTTTCTGGTCGGGCCGTCGTTCGTGCGCCTGCTGCCCACCTCGGCGCTGCTGGGTGGCGGGCTGCTGCTGTTCATCGACACGTTGGCGCGCACCGTGGCGCCGGTGGAGATTCCGCTGGGCATCCTCACGGCACTCATCGGTTCGCCGTTCTTCATCGTCTTGCTGCGCCGTGCCTCGCGGGGATGGACATGAGCGCCGCGCCGGGCCGCTCCCAGGCGAGCTCGCACCGCAGCCCGCAGGATGAAGGTATTGCATTGAATGCCATGCTGCAGGCCACCGACCTGAGCGTGGGCTACCCGGGCCACGTGGTCGGTTCGGACCTCTCGCTCTCACTGCACAGCGGCGAGGTGCTCGCGCTGCTCGGCCCCAACGGCTGCGGCAAGACAACGCTGCTCAAGACCCTGCTCGGCCTGCTGCCTGCGCTCGCAGGCACGGTACAGCTGCAGGGCAAACCATTGGCGAAATGTCCGTTGGCCCATCGTGCGCGGGAGTTGGCCTATGTGCCGCAGGGGCAGGTCAGCACCTTCGGTTTCACCGCGCTGGAGATGGTGCTCATGGGCCGCACCGCACACCAGGGGCTGTTGGCCCGCCCCAGCGCGCAAGACCGTGCCATCGCCCACGCGGCGCTGCAACGCGTGGGCATGGAGCACCTGGCCGAGCGTTCTGTCCACCGCGTCAGCGGTGGGGAGCGCCAGCTGGTGCTGATTGCACGGGCGCTGGCGCAGCAGCCGCGCGCCGTGCTGCTCGACGAGCCAACCGCCAGCCTGGACTTCGGCAACCAGGGTCTGGTGATGCGCGCCATCCGCACGCTGGCCGGTGAAGGCCTCGCGGTCATGTTCACCACGCACGATCCCAACCAGGCCCTGCGCTGCGCCGACCGCGCCCTGCTCATGCGCGAAGGCCGTGTGCTGGCCGAAGGACAGGTGGGGCAGGTGATCGAGGTCGAGGGCTTGCGTGCGCTCTACAGTGCCGGCGTTCTGCAGGTGGACGATGCGGCCGGGGGACCACCGGTGTTCTTGCCCGCTTTCGGTCAACCCGAATCAGAACCTGACAAGTGAAGCGAGCTCACAGCACTGTGCTACCTTGCAGTGCATGCATCTGTCCAAGCGCCACCTGCTCCCTCTCTTGCTCGTTCTGCTGGTCGGCCTCACGTGGTTGCAGCCGCTGGACCTGCTGGCCCAGGCCCATTCCGAAGCGGGACTGAAACGCTCGCTCACCGCATTCGCTGCAGCCCGCGGCCTCAACGCGGTGATCTCCGTGATCCAGGGCACCGAAGTCACCGGGGGCGCATTCGTCAACGTGACGCTGGCGCTTGGCCAGGTGCTCGACCCGGTCAACGACCTCATCGAACAGTTCGCCCGCCTCATGCTGGTGGTGAGTGTGGTGTTCGGTACGCAGTTGTTGCTGATGAAGATGGGCGCCACATGGGTGGTGTCGCTCGTGCTCACTGTGCTGGCCGCGTTCTGGATCTGGCAACGGCTTCGGGCAGCGGGGCCGTCGCCCTGGCTCGGGCGTTTGCTGGTGGCCTTGCTGCTGGTGCGATTTGTGGTGCCGGTGGCGGCCATCACCAGCGAACTCAGTTACCAGGCCTTCATGAGTGAGCAATTTGCGGTGAGCCAGCAGGCCATTGAGTCGTCCACCGCGGCGCTGGGCGGCGCAGGCGGTGGCGCCGACTCCACCACGCGCTGGTGGGAGCTGCGCGAGAAGCTGGCTGAGAAGATCGACGAACTCAAGGCCGATGCCGACCGCGTCGTTGCCCACGTCATCGACCTCATCGTGCTGTTCGTCATGCAGACCGTGGTGTTGCCGCTGCTGGTGCTGCTGGCGGCCTGGTGGCTCTGGCGTGCTTCGCTGGAAGGCATGGGGCGCAGACAGCCCATGTGAGCCAACCGCTTGCCCCGGCGAGCGGAATGAGGCAATACTGCCTCTGACACTTTTGCGTCATCTCCCGCCTTCACATTCGAAGTCACAACCACAAGGAACACACCATGGGTCTCTTCAGCAACATCCTCGAAAAACTCGGCATGGGCCCACCCAAGGTGGTGCCGCAGCCACCGGCCACCACGGTGGCAGCTGCACCTGCCGCGTCCGCCCCGGCTCCCGCCGCAGCACCAGCCCCCGCACCCGTGGCGTCCATCACCATGGTCGACGTGGTCGCACTCATGGAACAAAAGGCCGCTGCCAACCCGCAGAAGCTCAACTGGAAAACTTCCATCGTCGACCTGCTCAAGTTGCTCGACCTGGACAGCAGCCTGACTGCGCGCAAGGAGCTGGCCAAGGAGCTCTACTGCCCCGACGAGCTCATGGGCGACTCCGCCAAGATGAACATGTGGCTGCACAAGAACGTGCTGGCCCACATCGCGGCCAACGGCGGCAACATCCCCAAGGAACTGCTCGATTGATACTTTCGATGCTGGGATGAACCCGAGGCGGGCACCGAATGCCGCTTCGGCTCATTGACAGCATTTGCGCGCTGACCTTCAATGAATTTTTCATTGCTGGAGATTCAAATGCGCGCAATCGGCTTGGGTTCAATCGTCTTGGCTTTCCTGTTGCCGCTGGCCAGCTGGGCGGCCGATGGTCCGAGCTGCACGGCGTCGGCCACCGATAAAAAGCTCTCGGGTGCGGCCAAGACCTCGTTCATGAAGAAGTGCGAGAAGGACGCCACTGCCGCCTGCGATGCCACGGCGGTGGAGAAAAAGATCTTTGGTGCCGCCAAGAACAGCTTCACCAAAAAATGTGTGAAGGACGCTGTCGGTGCGCCGGCCTGATCTGAAGCCGCCCACCGGATGACCGGACCACCCGACTGGCTTCGCGCCGCGCGCGAACAATGGCACTGGCGCGGCCACCAGCGTCCTCCCTTTGCAGAAGAACCCGCGCCGGGCCAGACCTCGGTGTGGGACTTCCCACGCCCGCCGCAACTGGCACCCGACACGCGCGAGGTGGTCGTGCAATGGGGCCACCTTGAGGTGGCGCGCACGCGACGGGCAGTGCGTGTGCTGGAGACCGGGCACCCACCGAGCTTCTATCTGCCCTGGGCCGATGTGGCCCGCCACCTGCTGCAGCCCGCCGAAGGCAGCTCGTTCTGCGAATGGAAAGGCCCGGCGCGCTACTGGAGCCTGGTGCACGGTGCTGAAAGCCTGGTGGGTGTGGCCTGGAGCTATCCCGAGCCCCTGGCCGGCGCCGAGGCGCTGGCCGATTGCGTGGCTTTCTATCCGGCCGGGCTCCATTGCACGGTGGACGGCGCAGTGGTGAAGTCGCAGCCAGGTGGTTTTTATGGCGGTTGGATCACGCCGGATCTGGCCGGGCCGTTCAAGGGCGCGCCGGGCAGCGCAGGCTGGTGATCGGTGCTTGTTTCACCGCACCATGGCCACACCCTTGATCTGTGCAAACACCGCCTGACCGGGCGCAATGCCCAGCCGGCGCGCCGAAAGCTGGCTGATGCGTGCCAGCAAACGCACGGGCCGTGCACTGTCACCGAGCTGCAAACCCACCAGCACCTGGCCAGGCAGCTCTTCCACCACATCGACCACCGTGGCGCGCAGCACGTTGAGCACGCTGCTGAGTTCTGGCACTTGCAGCGACAGGCTCACGTCGCGCGCCTGGATGCGCACACGCACCGGTGTGCCCTTGGGCAAGGCGGTGCTGCCGGCCTGCGGCAGCAGCAGACGCCCGCCGTCGAAGGCCAGCTCGCTCAGGCAGTCCTCCGGCGAATGGCCAACCACGTTCGCTTCGATCAGCGCGGCCGCTGCGTCACCGCGCGCCAGGGGCAAGTCGAGACGTGTCATGAGTTCCATCACCGGCCCGCTGCACAGCGCACGACCCCCGCTCAGCAGCACCACGTGGTCGGCCAGGCGCGCCAGCTCGTCGCTGGAGTGGGTCACGTAGACCACGGGGATGTCCAGCCGCTCGTGCAGCTGCTCCAGCCACGGCAGGATCTCGTTCTTGCGCGCCGCGTCGATGGCCGCCAGCGGCTCGTCCATGAGCAGCACGCGCGGGCTGGTGGCCAGGGCGCGGGCAATGGCCACACGCTGACGCTCACCGCCGGAGAGGTCCAGCGGGATGCGATCCAGCAGGTGGGCAATGCCCAGCAATTCCAGCCCGTGGTCCCACGCGTGTCGGCGCTGGGCGGGCGGCGTTCGCTGGAAGCCAAACATCAGGTTGTCTCGCACGTTCAGGTGCTCGAACAGACTGGCCTCCTGGAACACATAGCCCAGTGCGCGCTGGTGCACCGGCAGCATCACGCGTTGCGCCGAGTCCTGCCAGACTTCGCCATCCACGCGAACCACCCCTTTTGCGTGAGGCTCCAGACCGGCGAGCACGCGCAGGCACGAGGTTTTGCCGGAGCCCGATGGGCCGAACAGCACCGACACGCCGCGTGCGGGCAGGCGGAGGTCCACGTCGAGCACGAAACCAGGGCGCTCCAGCCGTGCGGTGAGCTGCAGTTCACTGCTCATGCCCGGCCTCTTCGCTGGCGGTGGTTGTAGAACTGCAGCGCGAGCAGCACCACAAACGAGAAGCCCAGCATCACCGCGGCGAGGCGATGGGCGTCGCTGTATTCGAGCGCTTCCACGTGGTCGTAGATCTGCACCGACACCACACGCGTGACCCCAGGGATGTTGCCGCCCACCATGAGCACCACACCGAACTCGCCCACCGTGTGCGCAAAACTCATGATGACCCCGGTGACGAGCCCCGGCCGGCACAACGGCAGCACCACCGAAAAAAAGGTGTCCAGCTTCGAGGCCCGCAGGCTGGCCGCAGCCTCCAGTGGGCGTTCCCCCAACTGCTGCATTGAGTTCAACACCGGCTGCACCATGAAGGGCAGCGAATAGAACACGGAGGCGATCACCAGACCCGTGAAGCTGAACGTGAGCACCCCCAGGCCCAGCGCTTGCGTGAGCTCGCCAACCGGTCCGTTGGGCCCCATGAGCACCAGCAGATAGAAGCCGAGCACCGACGGCGGCAGCACCAGCGGGATGGACACCAGCGCACCCACCGGCCGGCTCCAGGCTGAGCGGCTGCGCGCCAGCCACCACGCCAGCGGCACACCCAGCACCAGCAGGATGGCGGTGGTGAGCGCGGCCACCTGCAGCGTGAGGCCGATGGCCTGGAGGTCGGACGGTGTCAGCAGCACGGGTCAGATGTCATATCCGTAGGAACGGATGAGGACCTGGATGTTCGGGCTCTTGAGCAGCTTCATCAAGGCCACGGCGGCTTCGTTGTTGGCGCCGCGCTTGAGCAGCACCGCGTCCTGCTGGATCGGCGCATACAGGTTCTGCGGTACGACCCACATCGAACCGCCCTTGAGCCGGCCCCCATCGAGCACTTGCGACATCGCCACGAACGCGATCTCGGCGTTTCCTGTGAAGGCAAAGTTGTAGGTCTGGCCGATGCTCTCGCCCTGCACGAGTTTCGGCGTGAGCGATGCAGAGAGGCCGAGCTTGTCAATCACCTCGATGGAGGCAGCGCCGTACGGTGCCGTCTTGGGGTTCGCGATCGCCAACTTGCGAAAGCCATCCGTCTTGAGCACCGCGCCCTGGGCGTCCACCTTGGCTGCTTGGGTCGACCACAGCACCAGTTTCCCGCTGGCGTAGGTGAAGCGGCTGCCGGGCTGCGCCAGTCCGTCGACCTCCAGCTGCTCCGGGGCTTTGGCATCGGCTGCGAGCAGCAAGTCAAACGGTGCTCCGTTGCGGATCTGCGCATAGAGCCGGCCAGTGGAGCCCACGGTGATCTTCAGCGTGTGGCCGGTGGTTTTCTCCAGCACCGCGGCAATGGCCTTGATGGGCTCGGCAAAGTTGGCCGCCACCGCCACCTGGGCCTCGGCAGCATGCAGCGCGCCGGCCATGAAAAACAGCCACGCTGGCAGCAGTGAACGTGCGAACATCGGAGCGTTCCTCTCAAAAATATCGCTATTCCGATTCGGAATAGCGCTGAGTATAGATGGCAATCTGACTCCATGGCATCCCGAAAAGTCGTCCCTCCATCGTCCACCGATCTGCCCCACGCGCTGGCAGACGCGAGCGCCGACAAGCGCCTGGACGTGTTGCGCCACGTGGCCGCCGGCTGCTCCATCTCGCAGGCAGCGCGCCAGGTCGGCATCAGCTACAAGGCCGCGTGGCAGGCCATTGACACGCTGAGCAACCTCAGCGGTGTGCCGCTGGTGGAGCGCACTGTGGGCGGCGTGGGCGGTGGCGGCGCGCGCATCACCGCCGACGGCCTGCAGCTGCTCGCGCTCGCCGCCGAGCTGGCCCGCGCACGCCAGCAGGTGCTGGCGCGCTTCGCGGGCGGATCGATCAGCGAAGGCGGTCTGGGCCTGCGCACCAGCATGCGCAACCAGCTTCGCTGCCGAGTGCTGCACTGCGCACCGTGTGTGCCCGGCGACCCGATGGTGGAGGTGACGCTGACCACACCGGGCGGCGCGCTCCTTGTGTCCACCATCACGCAGGAGAGCGCGGACCTGCTGGGCCTGTCGCCGGGGTTGTCCGTGCTGGCCTTGTGCAAGGCCACCGCGGTGGTGGTGTCTCTCGCCGGGTCAAACAACACACCCGGCGCACTCACCGGCCGTATCGAACGCTGCTCGCCCGGCACCCTGCAAGACGAGGTGGTGATGGCACTGGAAGGCGGCGGGCACTGGGTGGGCTTTGCGCAGCACCCGTTCACGGGGCGGGTGGGTGATATGGCCGTGGCCACCTTGTTGCCGGCGGCGCTGGTGATCGGGTTGCCAGGGTAAGGGCGGTCGTGGGAGCAGGCCGCCGGCAGCGCGTGAACGACCTCGCCGAACGCATCCAAACGGATTTTGCCCGTCCGCCAGGCCTGCATGACGACACGCGACCGGGCAAATGGCACAAACCCCAGCCGCTGTCGTCCATCGATGTGAAATGAGTTACCTCTTTTTCACCGCCAGCAGCTGCACCTGAAACTCCAGCACGCTGTTGCCCGGGACCACACCGGGAATGCCCCGCTCGCCGCAGGCGGTGGCTGGTGGACAGGTCACATTGGACGTGTCGCCCACTTGAAGGAATGCATGGATTTCATCGACTGAAGGGTTGGAGGCGAAGCAATCGGGCAATGGGATGGATCTGCACCGCCGGGGCGGCGTGGTCAGGGGCAGGTGGGTGCTTTGACCACGGCTTGGGCCAGGCTCGAAAACCGTCCAGCGTGGGTGGTTCCAGAGCTGTTCACGCGCACCACTGCGCCTTCGATCTCCGACCCGGATACCGTGATCCCGCGCGGGCCGATCGTGTCGTCCACGTCGATGGTGAAAGCCACGCGCTTTTCGGGTGCGAGCCGGCGAATCGACAGGACGATCTGCTGGTCGCCGTCGACGACTTTGGGCTGGGCGGCCAGCGCCTCGGCGCCTGCGACCAGCTCGAACGGCTGGAACACCTCGACGCCCGCCCCAGTGCCGGTGACGTCGAAGACCAGGCCGGCAGCGGATGCAGACAGATCGATGACGATCTCGGTGGCCATGACGGCGCAGGCGGACTGGTTGGTGATCTCGAACCGGTCTTTGGGCGCCCCTTCGATAAAGCGCACGCCGATGGCCGCCGACACAGGACCCGCAGCCAGTCCCATGGCGATGGTCAGGATGAGGGATGCGGTTCGATCAAGCATTGCGTGGGAGGGTGTTGGGTTGCAGGCGAGAGGGGTGTGGCGCTGTGCAGGATTCTGCCGCTCAGCCGCCCGACTTCCTGCGCATGAGTTTGCGGTACACCGTGGCGCGGCTGATGCCCAGCGCCCGCGCGGCTTCCATCACGTTGCCGCGGGCCTCTGCCACGGCCTTGCGGATGAGGGCGGTCTC
>NZ_JALHLX010000090.1 GCF_022844385.1 Hydrogenophaga sp.
GCAAATGCGGGCCTTTTTGCTGGGGGCCTGTGGTCAGGGCTTGTCCGGGAAGCATTGAAGCGGGTATTCGAAATCCGCATCGAGCACGCGAGCGCACATGCGCGGGAGCATCCGGCCGATGAAGTCGTTCGTGAACCACTCGTGGAACAGGTCCATGTGCTTCATCTCCGCTTGAGACTCCACCTGCAGCACCAGGGTGCGGGACTCAAAGGGTGTGAGGTTCACGCCCAGGCTCTGCCCAAGGCGCTTTTCGAATGGCGCGACCGAGAGAGGATGCACGTAGGTTTTCCAGTCGTTGTAGATGCGCGTGCGCACGCTGGGGCTGTCGGCCTGAGACAGGGCGCTGCACAAGACGACTTTGTGGTTGGGGCTGTCGAGGATGTAGCCCCACTCGCACTCGTAGAAGCCCACCTCCGACTCGCTGGCCATGTCGTGGAGATCCTGCACCAGTTGTGCGTCGCCACTGCCCCGGAACATGGCCAACACCCCCTGCAGTTCCTGCCGCGCGCCGTTGGGGTTCTTTCGCAAAAGGTGATGCGTCTGCCGTTCGGTCGTGGTGATTCGCGCATTCCCCAGGCCACCCGGGTCGGGGTTGTGGGCCACACATGCGGCAAGCATCTGATCGCGCCAGCCCCTGTCGGTGACCATGTTGCTGAATGCCCAGCGATCCTCAGGCGTGGCCATGCTCAGCAGGGCATCCTCGAATCGGTCGTTGCTCCTGAGTGCACCGAACATGCGCAGCTGCATCACGTCCACGTAGGTGCGCTGCAGGTACTCACGGATTTCCCAGTACTGCTTGCAGCCCAGCGGAGCCCGCTCATAGGTCTGCTGCCACCAGGCGTTGGTCTGCTCGCTCGTGGCGCCCTCGGGCGGAAGGCCGTAGCCTTGAAACAGCACATCCTGCAGGCGACGCATGTCATGTAACAACATGCCTTGCGAAAGGGTCTGACCGAAAGCTGGCTTGTTCATGGGATGTGGCTTCTCTTCTTGTGGTCTTGTGCGAATCATCGGTCAACTCCTGAGGGATGACCATTGTTCGTTCAGCGAGGGGGTTTTGTCGCGTGATCGGGGTCAGTTGTGCTGTGCGGCACAGGCCTCTCCTGTTGTTGCCACCTCCCGCGCCGTCAGTCCCACGCGAGGTGCTTGCCGATGCGACCGAACGCGCTGCGCAAGCGTTGGCGGATGGACTTGAATCGGTTGCGTCGGATGGCCAGGCGCCTCAGCTCGTGGACGGCCTTGGTGGTGCGATCCAGTATGTCGGGCAGCTTGGCCGGGTCGAGGGCGTTTTCTGCCACGGCCGTGTTGACCACGGCGCCCAGGTAGCGCAGGTTGGCGGCCAGTTTGCGGGGCAGTGGTGGGCGCACGCTGTCGACCTTGGAGTGCATGCCGCGTCCGCGCGCTTGGAAGTCTTGCACCAGGATGTGCTCGATGCGCAATGTCAGCCGCGCAGCTGCACCCAATGTGGCTCGCCCCCCTGTGCGCCCGGGCGCTGATTTTGCGAACGATTTGATGCTTTCGACTTGTGCCCCCACCTGCAGGGGTTCGTCGTTTGCGCAATCCAGGTCCTGCGTGTCATCACGCAGAGCGGCTTCGTAAATCTCTGCGATGGTCAGTTCTGGTGGAGTTCTCGGTCGCCGGCGATTGTTCGCTGGGTGAAGGGAACGGGCATGCATGGTTCTGGGCCTGCGTCGTTTGGCGGGGTGGTGATCAGAGCGAGTGCAGGCGTGCCAGTGCGCGCGTGCTCGTGCTGGGCTGGTGCGCAACGAGCTGCTCGGACTGCGTGTGGAGCCGCTGCCCCATGTTCTGGAGAAGGGCCTTGCGCATCGCAGCCTCGAGGCCGGGGTGTTCGTTGAACAGGACCTGCAGCGTGGTGAAGCCGATGAACCAAACGCTTGCCTGGCTCGAACTCACCCGAATGGTGGAGCCTGCTGTGCGCGGCAGAAGCTCGCCCATGATGAATTGCTCATCGCCGATGACCGTGCCAGCCTGTCGGGTCAGCGTGGCCAAACCGGGGCGGGACTCACTGGCCTCGCCATGGGTGATCACATGCAAGCCCTCAAAGGTGGCGTTGCGGCGCTGCACCACTTGGCCCAACTCCAGGTTGGTGGTGCTGCCCGCGGGCTCGATCAGGGCCCAGTGTTCGCGACTCAGGCCGGGGATGGGTGACTTTTCCGCACCCTTGCGCACCAGGTAGGCTTCACGCCACCCCGCCAGCGCTTTCTTCAGCATGGCAGAACCTGGGATGAGGGTCCACAGGCAGGCAGTGGTCACCGCCCTCAGTCCGGGCGTGTCCTCACCGCTCAGCGCGGCCAGCGACATGTAGCCGGTGGCCACCAGGATGTAGGCGGCCGGCACCACGGTGGTCATGGCCTTCGCGAACGAGTCCAGTTCCAGAAATCGGGCGAATGGGGTTGAGGGCTTCATGGAGCAGCCTTTTTGATGGACGGAGAGGCCAGCTCGGAGAGCGGCACCTTGCAAACGTGCTTCCATGCGCCGGCGGCAAAAATCTCCTGAACATCGTTGCCGTGCATCAGCACGAATGCCCCGTCATCCACGAAGCAACCGTGATAGCCGGTGAACGCTCGGTGCTCGCCTGACGTGAAGGTCAGCAAGATGGCGTGACTGCCTTCGTCCACGTGCATGAAGGTTGGAGTCATCGTTTGCTGGTCCTGATCGAGAGGGACGATGCGCCGGCGCGCGGCGCGAGATGTGGCGCTCGTAGCAGGTGGGCGAGCAGCCCGGTTCGGTAGACGCCGACGAAGCTGGTGATGGCGAAGCCGATCTGCTGCACGATCAGGCCGTGGTGCCCATTGAGAAGTGCGAAAACAATCGTCAGCCCGTTGGCAAAGAGGTAGATCAGGAAGCCCCAGGGCGAGATGCGCGTGTTCACACACAGCAGGGCTGCGCCGAGCAGACTCACCACCGTGGCGCTCCACTCGAAAACCTCACTCAACAGGGTCGTGTTGATCTCTTGCATGAAGGACAGATGGGTGGGACTTCTTGGCTTCTGGCATCCGTGCTGGATGTCGCCTTTGAATCTAAGGCCCGCCCGCCCGGGTGAGCCCTGGACATCGCACCCAAACGCATGCGTTGGAGCCCTGTTGCATGCCGTCCTTGTGCTCAATGCCCCACTGACCCGAAGCCAGTTGGTCTGCTGCTGGGGAGCGCTCAAGCCTGTGGTTCAGGGGAGATCGCGCATTCTGGTGAGGTTCTCCGGCAGTGCCATGTCTTCGCCGAGACCGCTACGCACGCGCATGCAAGCTGCGCAATCTGTAGCGTCGTCTGTCTCGCTCCAGCTGCTGAACACCCCCCGAGGGGAGCCCCCGCACAAGGCCTTGGCTGTGGCGCCCAAGTGCTTGGGCCAAAGGTGAACCACCATGCCGATGGACACGGGCGGTGCATCGCCGCGCGGAGCGCTGCTCATGCGGGCTGAGACGAGTTGCTGATGCACTTCGCCTTGCTCGGTGGACGTCTCATCCCCCCGGTCAAGGATTGCAAAGCGGTCTGTGCTCATCCAGCGGCGGAGGGGTTGAGTTCGGCTAGCTTGGTGCGGGCCACGCGCGCCAGGTGAGTGAGGTCCACACCATGGCGGCGGAAGTAGGCCAGCGCCCATGCGCGCACGCCGGATTCTTTGGCCAGACGCGTGACCAGCGTTTTTTCGCGAGCCACGAGCCTTGCGATGACCTCTGTCTCGTGCAAGTCGAGTATCTGCAGCGCCATCTCCATGAAGGGGTCGCTGGCCATCGGACGAAGGTCTGCGTAGGTGAGCGTGCGGACCAACTGCCCGCTGGCTGGGCCGCTGCCTGTGTGGTCTGCGCCCTGGCGCGCGGCTTCGAAGAATGATTCCAGCCGGGCGGGGTCACAGGGCACATGCGCTTGAGTGCTGAGCATCCAGCTCAACTTGAGCGCGATCTGCGCGGCTTGCAACGTGCCCAGCGGCTGGCTGTCGACGGTGCACGAGCTCAAGCCCCCTTCGTTGAGACTGCACACCACCGTGGTGGCCAATCCCTGCCCGTTGTGGTGTGGCACGACGAACGCCAGGTGCACAGCGGCGGCCGTGTCGACAAATGGGTTGGCCGGGCCGCAGTAGTTGGCGCGCATCTCGACAACCTGCCGCAGTGAGCTGGACATGAGGTCGTGCAGCCCCTCGGTCCAGTCCATCGCCCGCGTCAGATCAACCTGGTGGATCTCGAACTCTTTGACCCAGGTGGGCACCAGCAGAAAGCCCATCACTGGCGCTGGTCGCTCGGTCGTGCGCAGGCCGGGAACTTGGGCATGTAGTTGCGCCAGGCGGCTGAGCAGGTTGCCGTAGATGATCATCTCGCGGCGAAGGGAGTGTGGACCGGGGGTGCCGGTGTCAGGTTCGGTGGCGTGGCGCGGGCGCAGGTGCTGAGTGGCCTGCAGGCAGTAGCCCTGAATCGCCATTGGAAACAGGCTGCTGTCTGGGGCATTCCAGCGCGCATCTGGCTCGACATACGCGCGGCGCGAGAGGCTTTGTTCAATGAATTCAGAAGCTGTCGCGAAAACCGGTGAAGCGTAGCCACCGCTTTCGATCCGCGCTGCGCGCGTGCGCTTGTCAATCTGACCCGAGAGTTCATCGGCCGGTACGTTCGGTTGCGACTGAAGGTTCTTGCCGTGAGGAGATGTCATGCCAATGTGCCTTCAAATGGAAACCTGCAGGCGGCATGCCTTTTGGGAGGCGTGACCTTCTGCACGAAAGCATTCAAAGATAGGGCCCACAAAGCCCCAGCGGTGCGAGCCAAATGACCGAAAACCATGCGTTGGTTTGAGTTACTCACTCCGAGGCATCTGTTCTGTTCGTATTTCTCCGGTCAACGATCACCAAGACTGGGTCAGCGCCAGAAGAATTCGATGCTCCCGGGGCTGCGTGTCTGTCGCTCCATCCACACCTGCAGGCCCGGGTCGCTGGGCGGCTGCGACTGCGTGCCAACCCGTGAGCACATGACGCCGGTGTAGACCACCATCTGGGTTTCGAACAGCCCGACCATGGCCTTGTGCACGTCTGGGTCGGTGTTGGAGCGCTGCAGCGTGAGAGAGTCGTACTGGGCGCTGAGCATGGTGCACAACTCGCTCATTGGGTCTGTGTGTTCCCTTTCCATCGGGCTCAGCGTGTTTCTGCCTGAGGTTTCGATAATCTCGAACTTGGTGGGAGAGGTTCGCGCAATCGCGGTGGCATACACAGCCTGGAGATGAACTTCGGTGCGAACGTCAACGACGCATTGGTGGCCACGGGCATAGCACAGGTGGGCGAACGCCGCCGCAGCTTGCGCCGCCTTGGTCCCGGGAAACTGCTGCTGCCACAGGCCGTTGCTGTGGATCGTTGTCAGCCACTCACCACGGTCATTGCACGAGATCACCACATGCAGGTTGAGCTCGGCGGCCGATCCTTGCAGCACTGGGAGGGCAATGTGCACATCGCGGTAGCCCTTCGCTTCGATCAGGGGCAGTGTTTGCTGCAGCGCGATCTCATGCTCCAGCAGGCGG
The DNA here is from genome assembly GCF_022844385.1 of Hydrogenophaga sp. Lineage (GTDB taxonomy): Bacteria > Pseudomonadota > Gammaproteobacteria > Burkholderiales > Burkholderiaceae_C > Hydrogenophaga. The sequence goes on from NZ_JALHLX010000090.1 coordinate 5,506, forward strand.
ACGATGTCAAACCGCTTGAGCACCTCATCCATGTTGATGATCTTCACGCAGTAGTCCCCCAGCCAGTAGGGGGTGATCATCACGGCCGTGAATTCGGGCTTGAGCAGGGTTTTGGGATCGAGCGAGCCATCGGTGTGGATGGCGCCTTCCAGGCACTGCTGAATGAAGTTAAGCCGCATGGTGCGCCGGCGGCGTGAGAGGGCAATGCCCAGGGGACTGTAGAGCGCGCTGGCGTGCTTGAGCCCCTTGGCCTTGAAGTGGCTCACGCCGCAGGCCGTTGGCAATATGTGCAGTTCGGACTCGCTGTTCGTGCAGGACCGCATCACGGTGATCAAGGCCTGCGCAATCTCGCTTTCATCTTTTGTGCGGTGTGAGTCATCGGAGCCGGCGCGACGTGGCCCTGCTGTGCTTGTCGTTTCTTGCATGCTTTTGTGATCACCAGGAGGGGCTGCAGGGTTGTCCTGCGCAAGTGGGTGTGAGCAGCACACCTGAGGTGATTTGAACGAATGAATCGCTGAAGAACGTTTGCATGTGGGGTGAGTTGGGGGCTGGACAACAACTGGGGATGCGCACAGACAATCAGGCTGTTCGTCTGGCGCTTGGTCCAACTTGGCGGCGTGTCCGCTGGACTATTGCCGAAACCTCAAGAATGCATCGAATCGCAAACTTATAGCTAGAAAGGGATTTTCTGATCGAAAACTGTGAGCATGCATACATACGTTTTGACGTTCTCGAATCTTCGCCAGTTTAATGAAATCTCCCATCGTTTTAGAGATCAAGCGCATCGTATGGGTTTTCAACGCGGCAAAAGATCTGATTTGGTCCCTTTAAAAGTTACTTTCTGATCTTGGCTCCGCGCGCGTTGCTTCACACGTCACCGTCACTGCTGAGAAGGACAACCGTTCTGAAGAGCGCGGCGGCCATTGGATACGTGGAGTCAAAGAGTGCGAGGCGAGGCTGACTTCACGGGAACGCTTGTCGAGGAGGAAGCTCGTCCTGGAGACACGCAAGAGCCGACGCGCGCCAACTGGCGTAAACTGGAGTGCCAGTTGGCGAGATCAGGAGTAAGCCCCATGTCCACCTCCACCCCAAAAGGGCGCGAAACAACCGCACGCACTGCCAAGGCCACCCAGGTAAAAATCGGCCCCACTGACTACGACATTGGTGTTTACAAAACAGGAGGCGAGCGCGTTCGCACCTCGGCTGGGAAAGCTCTGCCGCCTACGTCGCTCCGGGGCGTGCTGCTCGACATGAAGGATGCTGGGGTGGTGTACGTCCAAGGGTCGCGCAAGACGCCTATCCACATGAACGTGAAGCCAAATCGCCCGACGGTAGGCGACACGCTGCAGGTAGGAGGCAAAACAATCACAGTGGTGAAGAGTTTTGAAGCTCGCACTTCCAATGCCGAATTGTCTGTAGGGGACGCTGGCCCGCTTGAGCTCCACCACAAAGTGCTCGAGGGGATCGCCACAAAGTCTCTGCTGGACATGCTGGAGCGCTTCGATGCTATTCCGAAGCAGGAGTTGCTCACCGCGCTTGGGGTGAGCGAGCGGACGTTACAGCGCCATCGCGATGGGCGCCTGGGCAGTGACGTGGCCAGCGTGGCGTTGGATCTGGCTGCCATCACCGAGCAGGCCCAGAGCGTGCTGGGCTCGATGGCCGAGGCGCAGCGCTGGCTCACCACCGGCGCCGTCGCACTCAAGGGCCAGCGCCCCCTCGATCTGCTCTCCACCCGCCAAGGCGCGGACCTGGTGCGCGATCTGCTCGTTCGCATGGAGTACGGGGTCTACGCTTGACCCCGCTTCCCAGGGCGCTGATCGACGCCTACTCGGAGGCATCGGCCGCCGTTCTACGTGGGCCGCTGGGGTCGGTGCTGGGAGCCCAGGCGCTGGCAGATGTCGCTCTCAGCTCGCGTCAGGCATCACCTGACGCGCCGGGGCTGCAGTTCTGGCGTCTGGTGAACGCACGCCACGTGGACACATGGGACTCAGGGGAAGGGGCGTTTCGTGTGAGCGGGCGCTGGAACAAGGCTGGCACGCGTTTGCTCTACGGAAGTCTGGATCCGGCCACGGCCATTCTGGAAGTTGCCGTGCACAGCGGGTTCTCCGCCTTGGATGCTGTTCCGCACATGCTGGTCTGCGCTCGAATCGTTCACCCTGCCCTGGTCAAGGTGCTGCTGCCTCACTCGTTCCCCAATCCTGCATGGCTGCGCCCTGGTTCATACAGCCCCAACCAGGTTGCCTTTGTTCAGCAGGCGATGGAGTCTCACCCCATGCTGGTGGTGCCGAGCGCGGTGAGTCCCCATTCCTGGAACCTGCTGATCGATGTGGACCGCACCAAGGGCGAGATTGAGCGGGTGTCGGTGGAGGTGTTCTCGCTGGACACCCGGCTGGTGGTTGCTCCGTAACCGACCAACACAATGAAAACTCGCTCTTGAAGTTGGCCGCTCGACGCGTATCGTTCAATCAAGGGCAGCGCACCGCTGGCCACCGCGCCACAAGGGATGTGATCATGTCGATGAAATTTCAGGTTGAAGCCAATGGCTCGCCCTATGGGGTCTACGAGGCCAACGACGAGAAAGGCGCGCGCGACGCGGCCGCACGGGACGCGGGCTACAAAAGCGCGGCTCACATGATTGCCAAGTTGCAGGGCTCGTGCGAGTTGACCGCCACCGAAGTCCCTTTATCCACGCCAGTGGACAGTGAGTTTTAGGGCCGTCATGCGCTCACCCAATGCAGCGAGTAGCTTTTTGCGCAAAAGGCGCTGCATGCGCTCAAGACTCAGGCCCATGGCCGTATTGGAGTTGCGCCCCTATGCGGGCGAACTGGCATTCTGTCGAGATGGGCATCATTTAGCTTGTGCTTGGAAAAGCCGCCTTTGGATGTCGCAAATGCGCCATATTCAACCGCGTTTTCATTGGATCGCCCAGTCGAGGATTTGCGTGCAGAATCGAACCTGAATCCCAGTTCAGCGAGGCGCTTACGCACTTTCTCGGGGAAGCCTGGAAGGGCCGCTCGCAAACGAACCTTGACGGCTCGACTACCCAGCGGGACGCCCAATGAGGTCACAAATTGCGTTGGTATCTTGGCGTGTCCGTGCTCTTCTTTGAACTGCTCGACCATGCTGACAAACGCTTCCAATCTCTCATCCACAGCGTATCTGTCTGGGTGAAAGCCGAGCGCTGAGAGCTTGGCTTTCTGCTCTTCTTCGTATCCAGGTTTCTTCGCCAAAATGCGCTCTGCCTCGCACTTGGCCCACAAGGGAAAGCCATCCGGAGTCTCGTAGTTGCGCGGCACGTCACAGTGGCCATGTTGCTCGACAAATCGCTCTAGGTTTGGGATCAACTCGGCTCGTGGGAACTTTCTTCCTGCAGCGGCGACTTTCACACCCAACTTTTCAAGTGCTATGCGGCGGTCCATCGGGTAGCCGTCGAGCCTTGCAAGTTGCTTCTCACGTGTCAACCTTGTGCCCAGAGTAAAGCCGTCGTCGCAAACATATTTGATCGGGACTTTGCAGCTACCAGTCTGCTTTCTGTAGGCCTCAAGCCGCTTGAACAACTCCTCGCCCTTTTCGTCTCTCTTTCGGGTCACAAACCGAAACCCCAAGGCCTCCAGTGCGTGCTTTTTGCTGGTTGGGTATCCCTCCTTCTGAGCCCTGTTGCGCTCCTTCACGCATCGGTCTCCCAGCGGATACCCATTGGGCAACAGGTGCTTAATCGGCACTTCGCAATGCCCATGTTCTGCCTTGAATTCACGGATCATGGTGAGTATGGTCTCAGCTGCTCTTCGGGTCGGCTTCACGTCCAGATCCAACCCCAGATCGCTCAAGACTTTTCGTCTGACCTCTGAATAGTTGGCATGTTTGGCCGCCGTCTTCTCCGCGGTACACCGACTGCCCAGCGGATAGCCCGATGCAGTCTTGTATTGGTTTGGCACCCTGCAGTGGCCCTTTTCATCTCGGAAGGCCTTGAGCTTCGAAACTAGCCAGTCAAACGAACTCAGTGTCTCGTTCATCAGCCGTGTCTCGATTGCTTTGATGAATTTGTGCTGGTCGAACACCTTCCGATCGAACGCCATGGAGGCGTCAAAATCGACAGAGACCACAGAAGAAAGTCCGCAACCTGAGCCCCCTGCAGCTGCGCGGATGATGTCTTTGAACGCTTCGTCGTTTTCAGCCAATGCGCCCAGCACATCAGCAACAACAGAAAAGTCGCTGCGGAGAAGCGCCTGTTCGGCCGACTCGCCGTCGTGGAGGTTCAGGTGAAGGGGCAGCAAGATGTAGCCGCACGTCTTCTGGGGCCCCGCAAGGCGCATCGCACGCCCTGCCGCCTGCACGATGTCGATCTTGCTCTTGCGGGGATCCATGAAGGCCACCAGATCCACTGACGGGACATCCACTCCTTCGGTCAGGCAACGAGCGTTGCTGATGACCCCACGGTCGCTGGTTTTGAACTTCCGCATCACTGCCTCACGCTCGGCATTGCCTTGTTCTCCAAAGACATGGAGCCCATCTATGAGGCGAACACCGTCGTCTTTGGCCGAATCAGTTGTGTGTGCGAAGGTCTGCGCAGATGCTATGGTCCGGTGGAACGTGATGGCCTTCTTCAGCCCATATTTCTCCATGGCTCGACGCAATGCAACTTGTTTGGCCACTACCGATGCATCGACAAAGCCGTCCTTGGACTTGACCACGTATCGCGAGATATGGTCGCTCGTGATGGACGCGTCGTCGATCACCGAGATCACGATTTTGTACGGGACGATGAGCCCCCTGGCAGCAGCTTCAGCAAACGACAGCCTGTAGATTTGCTCGCCGTAGCAAGCGGTATCCGCCATGTCGTAGAACGGAGCATTCCCCTGCTTCTTGCGGACCGTTTTTGCTACCGCAACTCTGGGGGTGGCGGTAAAGAACAGGCGTTTGTCGATGTGCAGGTTGTCATCCGATAGCGCATACCCAAACGGCTTGCCCACCGCGCACGCCGTTTTGTGCGCCTCATCGAAAATCCCCAGACCGATACTGCGGTCCCCTTTGCGCCGCATTGCCATAGCCTGTCCGACTATGTGCGCTGAGTGGTAGGTGCAGAAGATCACCGCCCGGGCGTGAGGATCCTTTTTGGCATCGTTCAGGAACGCGTTCACTACCGCGGGGGCGGTGCACGTTGGGAAATCGATATCTCCTGCGCCGAGTACTACCTCATCGGTTTCTCCGGAACCCCCCTCCCCTTCTGGTTCCGTGCCTACGCTGCTGTCGGAGCACACGCACAGCGCGCGGAAGTCGCCCGCGCCCTTGTTCTGATCCCGCCATTCATGGAATACCTGTTGCAGCAGGTTGATGGTGGGCACGAATACGATGGTGCGTGTTTTGTCCATCGCCTGGGACGCCCACATTTCTACGAGCGTCTTGCCGGTGCCGCAGGCCATAACGACACTCGCCCGGCTGGCAGATCTCATGGCGTTGGTGATGGCACTCAATGCTTCGCGCTGGTGGGGGGCTGGTTTTTTGATTTTCCGGGCACGCATGTTGGATCTGCTCGTTCCGCGAATCGGGGCCGTTGAGTGCCACTGGGTTCGTTGAGGATTGATGGGGCTCCGCCCTATCGTGCCGGCCCTGGAGTCCAGCGATGCCCTGCCAACGAAGCAGAACAAGGTCGTTGACCTGCCGTTGAGGCGCGTTTACCTCCACACTGACCTCGCGTGCACCGCAACTTGATGGCATAGCGCCTGACGTACAACTGGCTCTTATCGGATATATGCCCTCGCGGTTGGCTATAACAGTCCTAATTCGGATACTTACTCGTACACAAGTTGCGTCCCCTTCGCCCTTCCATTAGAATTCATCGGTGAATTGTTATAGCCAATTTGTTTTGCTGCCATTCATTGATGGATATTTATGAACGATTTGCGCACTACAAGTGAACGCATGGTCGAACTGGGGGAGCAGATCCGCGCCCAGAGATTGCGTTTGAACCTCACGCTTGAGGACGTGGCCAAGAACGCTGGACTGTCCATCAACGTGGTGCGCAGGCTGGAAAGCGGCGAAGGCTCAACCCTTGCCTCGTTCGTGACGGTGTTGCGTGTTCTGCACCGCGATGAGTGGCTCACCACGTTGCAGCCCGCCGTGACGATTGACCCGCTGAGCATGCTGAAGAAGCACGCGCCGCGCCAGCGCGCTTACAAGCCCCGCAAACCACAACTCGACTGACCCTCCATGGCAACAGCAACGAAGACGCGACAAACCCCCTACCAGAGCGTCGACGCCGTAGAGGTCAGAGCGTGGGGAAAACTGGTGGGCGCCGTGGCGCGCGAGCCCACGAAGAACTACTACGCCTTCAAATACGCCCCGACGTGGGTGAAGAGCGGCATTGAACTGGCACCACTGCAGATGCCCCTGGCGCAGGCCCGTGAGCCCTTCATCTTCACGGAACTGCCCGAGCCGACATTCAAGCGCCTGCCCGCGCTCCTGGCCGACGCCCTGCCCGACGACTTCGGCAATGCGCTGATCGACGCCTGGTTGGCAGACAAGGGTATCGCCAAGGACGCCATCACTTCACTGGACCGTCTGGCCTACATGGGCAGGCGTGGCATGGGTGCCTTGACCTTCGGCCCCATGCGTGGGCCCAAGCCCAGCAAGCCCACCGCTGTCCATATGGGGAAATTGGTGGAAGCCGCTCGCAAGGCCGTGAAGGAAGATTTTGACGGCGAGGACCATGTCAGTGCAGCCCTCAAACAGATCATCCAAGTGGGCACCTCGGCGGGCGGTGCGCGCGCGAAGGCAACCATCGCCTGGAATCCCGATACAGAGGAAGTCCGTACAGGCCAGTTCGACATCCCTGAGGGGTTTGAAGCCTGGCTGCTGAAACTCGACGGCATGGGCAAGGACAACGCTCTCGGTCCGTCCAAGGGGTACGGCCGCATTGAGTACGCCTACCACCTCATGGCCTCCGAAGCCGACATCGACATGTCGCCCTGTCGGCTTTTGGAGGAGAACGGCCGCGCGCACTTCATGACCAAACGTTTCGACCGTGATGGCGACCAGCGCCACCACATGCAAACGCTGTGCGCCATGGCCCATCTGGACTACAAACAGGTCGCCACCCACAGCTACAACCAGCTATTCCAGACGGCAAAGCAGCTCAAGCTGGACCGTGGCGCACTGGTTGAGCTCGTGCGCCGCATGGTCTTCAATGTGCTGGCGGTCAACAACGACGACCACACCAAGAACTTCTCGTTCCTCTTGCGCGAAGGGGGGCGGTGGGAGTTGTCCCCAGCCTACGACATCACGCACGCCTTCAACCCCGACAACGAATGGATCAAGCAGCATCTGATGTCGGTCAACGGACGCTTCGACCAGATCACTTTGAGCGATGTGCGCGAGGTTGCAGATCGGTTCGGGCTGCTCGCTGAACTGCCCCAAACGGTTCATGGGATCAAGCAAGCGATCGAACGATGGCCCAGCTTTGCGAAGCGCGCCGGCGTGGACCGCGCGGAGATGGAGACCATCGCCAAACATCTCTCAGATCGCGTGACAACTTTTGGGGGTTGAACGGGTATGGGCCGCTCCTCTTTTGAAAGCACAAGGGACCTGCTTTCGGTGCCACCAGATCAGCTATCCGCCTGCCTAGCAGCACTGCATGACTGGATCCTGCGTTCCAAGCGCTTCATCGTCATAGCGGAAGCTGCCGGCGTTGACGCCTCGAAGCTCGAGATCGAACCCTTCGCATGGACACCGAATGAGAAGCGCTCCGTCGATGCTGCAATAACGCCCGACACACCGATTGAGGAACTTGGCATTCGCCGTTCTGCGGTGCACCGAATGCTCGAAATCAACATCTACCGTCTGGAGGACTTGGCGCTGGCCAGCGAAGACGAACTGATGAGGATGAAGGATGTCGGGCGAACCACAGTCGAGCAGCTGCGTGAGATGCTGGGCAAACATGGCCTCGCTTTCAAGGAAAGCGATCAACCTTGGCGTCGGGACCTGGACCGCGCAGCGGTGGCCTTTCGCACGCGAGCCGCCGAGCGCAAGTTGAGCGACCAGTCCCCAATCAGCGAGCTCGGGCTGCGGCCGGCCACAGTCAATCGCTGCCTCGCACGTGGAATCGACAGTGTCGGTGCCCTTCGGTCGCACACATTGAGAGATCTGTACGTGAAGTTCGGCAAGGCCTCGATCCGAGAGCTTGTGCAAACGCTCAGGTGCGTGGGGATGACGCTTCACTCAGCGCCTGGTGATTTGGCGCAGTGGGAATACGGCGTCCTGAACCTCAACGAACTCAAACGGCCGGGCGACGACGCTGCGGTCGAGGAACTGGCACCTTGGCTTGGCTGGTCTGTCACCAAGGCCTTGGGGAAGTCAGGGGCCACCACGGTGGCGGCTGCGCGCGAGGTTGCGATCGAAGCAAGGGAGGGCAAGTGCAGGCGCCACGGACTGGGTGCTCATGGCCAGACTCGTTTGATGGAGTACTTCGCGCTGCCGAAACCACCTATCCATAGGTCTGAGCGGGATCGCCGGCCTTCTCCATTCCCCACGCCATTCCCCGAGGACCACGCCGGCGAGTGAGTCCTTCAATGCGAAAGTGCGGATGACTCACGCCGTCTCGCTATGCGGTCAGGAATCCCAGGGATTGATCAAGCCAACGCCCGTGTTCACAAAGTCTGGCACGTTGCGCGTAACCACTGAAAATCCGTGCTCGATGGCTGTGGCCGCGATCATTGCATCGCGCTCTGAACAAGGGTTGGGCACATGTAACGAAGCGCACACGGGCGCCGTGTTCTCCGTAAACGGGAGGATCCGGCCAGCGAAAGCCACACGCACCCCAGCGAGCCAAGCGCGCAGCGCACTGCCCTGTGGCGGGGTGCGACGCTCCAGTGCGCGGATGCCAATCT
>NZ_JALHLX010000091.1:0-8885 GCF_022844385.1 Hydrogenophaga sp.
GCGCCCGGCGCGGGCGCACCGTGTAGCCGGAGATACCAACGATGCGGCTCTCCTGCCCGAGCAGGTAGAGCCACTCGGTGGTCTCTTCGGTGAGGCAGACGATGCGCTGCGGGCCGAGGCTGCTGTGCGTCATCGCTGTGGTGCCCAGTTGAGCGTGACATAGGCGGCGCGGCCGGGCTGGTTGTAGCCGTACGCGGTTTCGTAGAACTTGTCGCCTGCGTTGTTCAGTCGCAGGGCGACTGACCAGTCTTTGTTCAAGGCGTAGCGGGCGTGCAGGTCCAGCGTGCCGAAGCCCGGCAGGCGCCGCGTGTTGGCAGCGTCGTCGAAACGGTCTGACACGAGTTGCAGCGATGCGCCCCACTGCCACGCGCCCATGCTGCGGTCGACGCCAGCCGTCAAAACCTCATCGGCGCGGCGTTGCAGCTTGCGTTGGTTGGCCAGGTTGCGCGCGTTCAGCAGTTCCAGGTGGGAATACCAGCTCCAGGCGCCCGCCTCGCCGGTGTAGGCCAGAGACCACCCTTCCATGCGCGCCCGAGGTACGTTGGTCACCACCGGCTGGGTGGTAATGAAGCCACGCACTCGGTTGTCGAACCGGGTGAGCTTCAGCTCGTGCAGACCGCGGGAATAGGTCAGGCCCACCTCACGGTTCTTGCCGCGCTCGGGTTGGGTGGTGGGGTTGCCATTGAAGAAGGCAGACACGTAATAGAGCGTGTTGAACGACGGCATCTTGAACGAGGTGCCGTAGGCGATGTGGGAGCGCCAGTTGGGTGTTGCCTGAAAACCGTAGCTCGCGAAACCGGTGGTGGCGCCGCCGAACTGCGAGTTGTCGTCACGCCGCACGTTGGCCTGCCACAGGTGGCGCCCCGCCTGGCCGTTCAGGCCGACGAACGCAGCATCGGTGCGGCGTGCATTGACGGCATAGGCCTGGGTGCCAGACACCTCTTCCTCGAGCGATTCGAGACCCACCAGCACGATCCCGAAAGCCGTTTTCCAGTCATGCTGCAACGTCCACTGGGTCTGGGCGGTGTCGAATGCATCCGGCGCGCCCGGAGCGCTGAAGCTGTCGGACTTGTCGTCGCTGCGCGCAAGGCGCAACTGGGTTCTTGAATCAGCCGACCATTTGCGCTCCAAGTCCCAGCCCGCGATCCTCGTTGTCGCTTCCGATCGCACGTCAAAAGTGCCTGGCCCCTGGTCAAACTGGCTGACGCTGTCCGCCTGGGTCACATACAGGTCGGTTGTCCACCCTGGTGAGACCGCCCAGCGCAACGAGGCGGCGATGCTGTTCTGCTCGAATCCGTCCTTGTCCGGATTGTGGTTGCCGAAAGCCACCTTTGGGTTGGTCGACGAAAACCCACTCTCCCGCAAGCTGCCCAGACTCAGGTTGTAGGTCACTGTCTCGTTGCCGCCGCTGATCCCGGCCGTCGCACTCCGGTGGCCCAAATTTCCCATTGCGAGGCTGGCCTGAGGATGAAAACCCTTCTTGCCGCGCTTGGTGAAGATCTGCACCACGCCGCCGACGGCATCGCTGCCATACAGCGCGGAAGCGGGTCCCTTGAGCACCTCGATCCGGTCAACGACGCTCAGTGGAATGTTGTCCAGCACGGCCGAGCCCGAGGTGCTCGATGCGTAACGCACCCCGTCGATCAGCAGCAGCACATGGCGCGACTCCGTGCCCCGGATGAACAAGCCCGACTGTTTTCCCAATCCGCCATTGGCGCTCATTTGCAGGCCAGCGTGGCGCGACAGGAGCTCCGACAACGAACGACCGGCGGACCGCTCGATCAGCTCGGTATCGATCACGACAACGTCACTGAGCACTGCATCGGTGCGGGTCTCGACGCGGTTTGCGGTCACCACGGTTTCTTTCAGCAGCGCGTAGGTGTCGGTTTGGGCGTGGGAAGGCAAAGCGGCCAGAACGGCCAGCGGCAGCGCGGCCAGAGGCGCGCGCAGTTTTTGGATTTTCATGATGAAGAAACAAGAGACAAAGCCCTCACCGCCTTCCCCGACGGTGCCTGAGCGTCACGGCGGCGCGCCTGAATCAGACGCACCACCACCTTGTTGGCCGGTATCCGGGCTGACAGAACAACCTTCATCGCCTTCCCAGACAACAACATGTGTCGTCCAGTGGCTGCTTGATGAAAGCGGAGTGGCCCGATCTGCGTCGGGTCTCTCGTCTGCTTACCGTTGCGGGGGCAGCGCAGGTTAGGTTTGTCCTTGTGGACTCACCCTCCTGCTTCCCGTTGAACTGCGGCATGTGAACCACACCGCGAGCACCAACAGGCGGCATTCTAAGCCGCGCCCGCCTGGGCCAACCCTACAATGCGAAAACTGCGAGTCCCCACCATGGCCGATCCCAAGCACCTTGACCAGATCACCGAGCGTGTCGAACGCCTGCTGTTGCGCCACGAAGAACTGCAGCGCACCAACGCCCTGCTGGTCGAGCAGGTGCACACGCTGCAGGCCGAGCGCGACTCGCTCAAATCCCGTCTGATGGCTGCACGCGCGCGCATCGATGCGCTGCTCGAACGCCTGGCTCCCAGCCAGACCGACACGACCCGGTCGCCGTCGGATACCCACAAGGACCACTCGTGAACAAGCCCGGCAGCAAACAGATCGAGGTTCAGATCATGGGCCAGAGCTACCTGCTCTCGTGCCCGCCCGGTGGCGAGTCGTCGTTGCTCGATGCAGTGGAACGTGTGGACACCGCCATGTGCCGCATCCGCGATGCCGGCAAGGTGAAAGCGCGCGACCGCATCGCGGTGCTGGCTTCGCTCAACCTCGCGTTTGAACTCTCTCAAAAGGAAGCCGAACGGCTCGAGGCCGAGAGCTTCCAGGCCTCGTCGTTCGGCCAGGCCGACAACAGCGCATTTGCCGAAGCCGGTGGTGCGTTTGATCACGATCCGCTGGACCCGCACACGCAGGCGCGCGTGGACGAACTCATGCGCCGGCTGGACCAAACGCTGGACAAAGACGGACGCCTGCTCTGACCTTGCAGCGCGCGCTTTCACACCGTCCGTCACTGCGCCTTCTTTTCTTTTCCCTCGGGCCGCGCGGGCCTCACGCAACACCTACAATTTGCCTGTCTGCAGTGCGTGCCGGGCTTTATATTTCCTTGATCCAATGCTCTTAGAGCCCGGGCTTGGTACATTGCGTGGCTGGCGTGAGCGTCTCGCGTCAGACGATCCCGAAGCCACGCTGCCCTTGCCCACCTGAACCCAGGTTCAGGATGCCGGTCCGGCTGCACTTGCAGACACCTTTCATGCCTTTAGACCCCCTGTTGATTCTTGAATTGGCCGTGCTCGGCCTCGGTACCGGCTTCCTCGCCGGCTTGTTGGGAATCGGTGGAGGCATGCTCATGGTGCCCTTCATCACCTTCATCCTCTCGGCCCGGGGTGTGGAGGCCGACCTCGCCGTCAAGATGGCCATCGCCACCTCGATGGCCACCATCATCTTCACCTCCATCTCGAGCGTGCGTGCGCACCACAAGCGCGGCGCCGTGCGTTGGGACATCGTCAAGGGCCTCGCGCCCGGCATCGTGGTGGGGTCGATCATCGCCAGCCTGGGCGTATTTGCCTTGCTCAAGGGCAGTTGGCTCGCGTTCTTCTTCGCCGGCTTCGTGAGCTTCTCGGCCACGCAGATGCTGCTCGACAAAAAACCCAAACCCACGCGCACCATTCCGGGCACACCGGGCTTGCTCGGTGCGGGCGGCGTCATCGGTTTTCTCTCGGGCCTGGTGGGTGCGGGCGGCGGCTTCGTGAGCGTGCCCTTCATGACCTGGTGCAACGTGGCCATCCACAACGCCGTGGCCACCAGCGCGGCGCTGGGCTTTCCCATTGCGCTGGCCAATGCGCTCGGCTACATCGTGGCTGGCCAGAACGTGCAGGACCTCCCGGCCGGATCCGTGGGCTACATCTACCTGCCTGCGCTGGTGGTGATTGCGAGCGTCAGCGTGCTCATGGCGCCGCTGGGTGTGAGGGCCGCGCATGCTCTGCCGGTGAAATCGCTCAAGCGCGTGTTTGCCGGCCTGCTCTACATGCTGGCTGCGTACATGCTCTACAAAGGCATCACAGCCTAGCCGCTGCGCGGGTCGCTGCCCCCCAAGGGGGCTGGCCTTGCTTGGGGCGGCCCAGCGCTGCGGCCTCCTAGTTGAGCACCCGGTCGGCGACCACGATGCCGTCTTCATCGGCATAGAGCCAGTCGCCCGGCCTGACCCACACACCCTGGATCTGCACCGCCACATCGCGCTGGCCTTCGTTGCGCTTTTCGGTGGGCAGCGGCATGGCGGCGAGTGCGCGGATGCCGGTGTTGCTGGCGGCGAGCTCGGCCACGTCGCGCACGCAGCCATCGATCACCACACCGGCCCAGCCGTTGCGCGCAGCGGCCGCTCCGAGGTTGCCGCCCAGCAAGGCGCGCCGCAGCGAGCCACCACCATCCACCACGAGCACGCGGCCCTCGCCCGCGCTGTCCACGGCAGCCTTGACCAGCGAGTTGTCTTCGAAACACTTGACCGTGACAACGGGCCCGGAAAACCGGTGCACCGCACCGAAATCGCGGAACACCGGCGGCAGCACGCGAAACGCACCGGAGCCGTCGTTCTTGTGAACGTCGCACAGGTCGCAGGTGGCGAATGAAGGCGTGTTGGTCATGGTGTTTCCTCTTGAAAAGTGATTCGCTCACAGCGAGCAGAGATGCGCCGCATTGGAGCAGATGCGCCCGCAAGCCCCGCCGCGCTTGGCTCCGGGCGCATCGAAGTGTTGTTTTCCTCGCCAAAAAGCCGCGTTCTCCCTCTCAAAACGGAGAAAAAACCGCGTTGCCCACCTTGGATTGCACAGGCATCTCCATTAGCATCCGAGACACCAGTGTGAAAGCGCGTTTTCCACTGGGGAAAAAGTCAACTTCTAGAAGGAAATTCAACCATGGCAACTGCGAAAAAAGCTCCCGCTAAAAAAGCGGCTCCGGCCAAGAAGGCTGCTGCTCCGGCAAAGAAGGCCGCTCCGGCCAAGAAAGCCGCGGCACCTGCCAAGAAGGCTGCTCCTGCGAAGAAAGCTGCTCCAGCCAAAAAGGCTGCTCCGGCAAAGAAAGCCGCCCCAGCCAAAAAAGCTGCACCCGCCAAAAAGGTCGCCGCCAAGAAAGCCGCTCCAGCCAAGAAGCGCACACCCAACGCCGCGTTCATGAAAGCGCTGACCCCCAGCGCCGCTCTGGCCGCCATCGTGGGTGCCAGCCCCCTGCCGCGCACCGAAGTCACCAAGAAGATCTGGGACTACATCAAGAAGAACAAGCTGCAGGACTCGGTCAACCGTCGCATGATCAACGCCGACGCCAAGCTCAAGGAAATCTTCAAGAAGGCCCAGGCCTCCATGTTCGAAATGACCAAGCTGGTCAACGACCACCTGAAGTGATCCGGGCTTTCGCACCCAATTGGGTGTGACCCCCAACAAAGCCGACGCAAGTCGGCTTTGCTGTTTTTGGCGCTCGCGCTGGCCGCACTGAAGGTCAGTTGTGAGAAACTGCAACGCAATTCGCATACCCCCACCGGCATGAACAGCAGCCTCCAACCCACCCCTCCGGCTCAAGCCACGCATGGGGAAGCGGCGACCGCGCCTTCCCTGCCGCAGCAACTGCACAAGGTGGTGCTGGTGATGGATCTGGTGGAGTCGGTGCGGCTCATGGCGGCCAACGAGGCCGCAGTGGTGAACCAGTGGCGCGGCTTCGTGCACCACGCCACCACGGTGGTGTTGCCGGACTGCAAGGGCCGCATGGTCAAGAGCCTGGGCGACGGCATGCTGGTGGAGTTTGACCAGCCCACCGATGCGGTGCGCGCAGCCCTCACGCTGCACAAGTACTTTGCCCCGCTCAATGACACGCTGCCCGCGAGCCAGCGGCTCTACCTTCGGGCAGGACTCAATGCCACCAACCTGTACGCGGACGAAAACGACGTTTATGGCCACGGGGTGAATCTCGCGGCACGGGTGGCCGATCTGGCCGCACCGGGCGAGACCATCATCACCGCCAGCGTGTTCGACGGCATCGTGGTCGGCATGGACGCCGAGGTGGAAGACCGGGGCGAAAGCTACCTGAAACATTGGCCCGAGCCGGTTCGCACCTGGGCCATCCATTCGGTCACTGCGGGATCGTCTGCGATCCGTGCCCAGGTGCCCGAAGGCACCGCGCTGGACTTCCGCCCGTCCATTGCCGTGGTGCCGTTCGAAACACGCAGCCACGCGGCAGAGCAGTTCGTGATTGGCGAGTTGATTGCCGACGGTGTCATCGCCCAACTCGCCCGCAGCCCGGACCTGCGCGTGATCTCGCGCCTGTCCACCACGGCGTTCCGGGGTCGCACCTCGTCCGCAGGCGAAATCGGTCGGCACCTGGAAGCCACGTTCGTGCTGGGCGGCAGCTACGTGACCTATGGCGACAAGGTCGTGATCATGGCGCAGCTGACCGACAACCGCCGCGAAGAAGTGATCTGGGCCGACCGGCTCACCGGCGACTTGCGCGACCTGATGGAAACCCAGAGCGAGCTGCTGGACGCCCTGTGCTCGGCCTGCTCCAGGGCGCTGCTGAACGACGTGGTGCAACGCACCTTGGTGTTGCCTTTGCCTCAGCTGGACAGCAACGCCCTGCTGCTGGGCGGCATCACGCTCATGCACCGCTCCACGCCGAGGGATCTGCAGCGCAGCCACCAACTGCTGGAAGCCGTGGTAGACCGTCACAAGCGGGTGGCCACGCCCTGGGCCTGGCTGGCCAAGTGGCACATCATGCAAGTGGTCCAAGGACTCTCGAGCGAACCTGCTCGCGACTTTCGACGCGCCATCGACACCGCCGACCGCGCGCTCGACCTCGAACCCGCCAGCTCGCTGGCCATGGCCATCAAGGGACATGCGCTGTGCCACCTGGGTGAAGATGTGGACGCATCGCATCGGCTGCTGCAAGAGGCCACGCAAAGCAACCCGAACGACCCCATGGCCTGGCTGTACAACAGTGTGTGGTCAACGATGTGGGGCACGCCCGAGGATTCCATGGTGGAGGCGGAGAACGCCCTTCACCTTTCGCCACTGGATCCGCAGAAGTACTACTTCGAGATGATGTTGGCAACAAGCTGTGCGTCCCTGGAGCGATGGGAACGGGCAATCGAACTTTGCCGCTCTTCACTTCTGAAGAACCGATATCACCTGCCCACGATTCGCACACTTCTGATCGCTCAACACGAGCTGGGCTTTGAAAAAGATGCGAAGGAGACTTTCTCTCTCCTGATGCAACTGCAACCGCATCTGACGGTGCAGCAGTATCTGGCAGCTGGCGGCGAAAGTCCGCTCAGGCAAAGAGTCGCCAAAGCCCTCACCAATTTGGGTCTAAGAGTGCACTAACCAACCAGGGGAAGCAAATGAGCGGTGGAATCAGCGGTGGAATCAGCGGTGGCATCAGCGGTGGCATCAGCGGTGGCATCAGCGGTGGAATCAGCGGCGGCATCAGCGGCGGCATCAGCGGCGGTATCAGCGGCGGTATCAGCGGGTCCATCGTCTCGGCCGACGCCCTCATCCTCAGTCGCGCAGCCATCGTCGGCCCCTTCATCGGCGCGAACCTGCACGTCAACGAACCCACCTTCGACAAACCCGCGAACCTCGCCCTGTGGACCGATGGCCCGCGCATCGAAGCCTGTTTCACCGAACTCGTCGAAGGCCTGCTCTTCAGAACGCGCAGCGGCCCCAAAGAAGCGACGCTGGAGTTCGCCAACCTGCAGGCCAGCAACATCCAGCGCAAACCCCTGGTGAAGCTGCGTGCGCCCACCAAGCCGCAGTTCAAGAAGCAGCTCGACCTGACGGCCGCTTACGCCGACCTGCGGGCCGATCGAGCGGCCGAAATCGTGGCGCAGATGGGACTGCCGGTGGCGTTCTGGTCTTCGCTGGTGGGTCTCACCGCGCACCGCCACAAAAAGACACTGCAGCTCCTCGACCTCATGTTCACGCTGTGTGTGCATGTGGAGATGCGCTTCAAGCACATCTTCGCCAGCCTGCGCCCGGTGGCGCTGTCGCCGCAGATCCAGCCCATGATCGAAACCCCGGGGCATGGCAGTTGGCCCAGTGGTCACGCTGCCGAAGCCTTTGCTTTTGCCGTGTTGCTGGAGGCCTTGCTCAATGCGGCCGCAACCACGAGCGGCACCCCCAACGGCACCGAAAGCCGCGAACAGCTGCAGCGCCTGGCCGCCCGCATTGCCACCAACCGCGTGGTGGCCGGCGTGCACTTTCCGGTGGACAGTGCAGCGGGGCGTTTGCTCGGCACGGCACTTGCCGAATTTCTGGTGGCGCGTGCCACCGGCACCAAGGTGCACGAGCGCGGTTTTGACGGCCGCCTGTTCGAAGGCCCTCACGGCGAACCGCTGGACTTCAATCTGCACGAGTCGATGGACCACACCAGTGGCCACGCCTACACACGATCGGCCGGCATCACGGGTGTGGGCAATGCACCTCTGGTGGCGTGGCTTTGGGGAGAAGCCGTCAAGGAGTGGGCATGAGCGCGGCGCCGGGCCGCCCCAAGCAAGCCCGCCCCGCAGTGCGCAGCACGAAGGGATCCCGAATGAGCGCGGGTTGGTCACCGCTGCCCACCGGCGAATTCACAGGCATTCACTGGAGCGCGCCGGGCGCGATTGACGGGCAAGACCCCTACCTCGCCTGGGCCGAGGCCGACGGGTTCGCGGGCTACCGCGTGGAGCCCAAAGGCAAGCCGCCGAAGTGGTTGCCCATCGTCATTGAACTCACACCGGGCGCCAACGTGCCGGCGCTGGTGGACGCCTCGAACGTCAAGTGGCTGCAGATCCCGCGCGTGTACCTCAACCTGCCCGCTTTGCGCTTTTGCACCGCGCATGTGAAACCCAGGTTCTTCAAAAA
>NZ_JALHLX010000091.1:8985-11175 GCF_022844385.1 Hydrogenophaga sp.
CCAATGACACGCTGGCACCGGGTGCGTCGCTGCCGTTGCACTGGCGCGTACAACCTGATGACCATACGCAAAGTTTTTTGGAGATCTGGATACCCTGCGGGGCAGAGGGTGCGGCCATCAGTGTGAAACCCCCTGGCCATGCGCAGGCCTTGCCTGCGCTGCGCCAAGGTCAGTCCGGCTTGTGGCTCGGCGACGATGGCCTGCCCCTGTGCAGCCTGATCTTTCCGAACGACTCGGCGCTCGGCACGGGCAGCACCTGTGCCCTGCTTGCACTGGCGCCCACCTTCAGCCGCAGCGCCAAAGCGGTCACCGCTCCGTTTGGTTCGTGGCAAGTGACGCTCACCAACACCGGCACCGAACCGGTGGTGTTCGACGCTTACGTGGAGCGCGACGATGTGGCGCTGGGCCAGAACACCGGGGCCCGGCAGTCGTACTTTGAAGACGCGTGGTACGACACCAGCGGCAACATCGGCAGCTTCGTGGACCACCCGGACAACCCCACACCCATTCGCCGCAGCGGCACCTTCAACAGCCTCTCGACCGGGCAGAACACGGTGAGCGTGGGCGGCATTCGCCGACACGCTTCACCTGGCGCTCACTTTGCGCGCTACTCCCCACGCAAACCCGACCCGGACGCGAGGCGCCCGCAACGCGCTGGCGTGAAGAAAGTGCCCGACACCCTGGCCGCGAGCGACGACAACCCGGCGCTGTGGGGCGTGCTCGGCGCGGGCAGCTTGAGCGGAAGCGTGGTGCGGCTGGCGGGCACCAGTTCAGCGGCACCGCAAGAGGCGCGGCGGCTGATCAACCTGCCCTGAGCACTACCAGCGCGCGGGCAGTGTCTTGAGCAACCAGATCCAGCGCTCACGCACGTCGATGTAGCCGCCCGTTTCCAGGTCTTTGAGCAGGCGACTGACCATCTCGCGCGAGCAGGCCAGGTGCTGCGCCATCTGCTGGTGGGTCAGGCGCTCCTTGAGCGCACGTTCGCCCTTGTCGTTGGGCAGCTGGGCCATGCTGTTGAGCAGGCGCACGAGGCGACCATACACGTCGATGAGCGCCACGCTGCGCGCGCTCTCCGTGGCCAGCCGCGCACGGCGGATCAGGCGGGCCATGAGCTCCAGCGCGAATTCGGGGTGTTCGGCGATGTAGGCCAGCAAGGTGGCGCGCGTCACCACGGCGCAGGTGCTGGGTTCGGCGGCTTCCACGTTCGCCGAGCGCGGCCCGCCATCGAGCGACATCTCGCCCACGTACTCCAGCGGGCCGTACAGGCCCAGGGTCAGTTCGCGTCCGTTGTTGTCCGACAGGAATGCGCGCAGCCGCCCCTGCAGCACGATGTAGAGCGTGTCACCGGTCTCACCTTCCTGGATCAGCAGCGTGCCGCGGCGGTAGCGGCGCTGCACACCTTGCGCGGCCAGGGCTTCAATGTGTTGGTTGGGATGGGCAAAGGCAGCGGGGAGGGTGACCGGCATTCAAGCTCACGGGTGGATGGATTCCGCGGCATTGTGGGGCATGGGCATGACGATGCGCAAGGCGGGCACCACCGGGGGCAGGCTGTTGATGCGCTGGAGCAGGCGGCGAATGCTCGGCGAGCCCGCCTTTTCGCGCAGGGTCTTGATCTGGCTGCGGATGGTGGACGGCGCCACGCCGTGTTCGGCCGCGATCTCGGGGATCTCCAGACCGCGGCACAAACCCATGAGCACCGCTTCTTCGCTAGGGCTCAAGCCAATTGTGCGGGCAAACATGCGCACCGCGAGGTTGTCGCAGGCGCTCTGGCGCGACAGCATCACCAGCACGGTGGGTGTGTCGGCTTCCAGCGGATGGCTCAAAGGCGTGAAGGCCAGGGAGAGTTCACGTTCGCCCTTGTTCAGCAAGACCAGCCGACGCTGCCCGCGAAACGCCGCTTCCATGGCGGTCTGCATCTGCGAGGTGAACTCGGCGCTGCTGCCCAGCAGGCTGTTGCCGTACGACATGAGCATGCGACCGCTGGCGAGCTCGTGCCGCGCGAGGTGGTTGGCGTGCAGGATCGTGCCCTGCGCATCGATGATCAGCACGCCGTAGTCGACTTCGTCGAGCACCCGCAGCAGGTGCGCGCGCCCCATCACAGGTTGACCGGACATGCCGGGGGGCTCGTGAATGTCGGACGCTCTGCTTGCGCTGCTGGCTTGCCACATGACCGCTCTCCTTGAATGGGAT
>NZ_JALHLX010000091.1:11275-14324 GCF_022844385.1 Hydrogenophaga sp.
CCAATGATGGCCTGCCCGCCGCCGCAGAACTCGCTTCGGCTGGGGGAGCCTTGCGAAAAGGCAAAGCTGGCGGAGGTGTCGCAGCGCGTCCAGCCTGCGCTGTTGAGGTAGGCCTGGTTGTAGAGGGCGTCCGCCGTCAATGGCGTGCCGCCGCTGCGACCTCCGCGAACGTCGATCAGATCAAAGCCGACCGGGCCGGCCGCCTTGCCGGCCACCGACAGACTGCGGAAGCTGGCGTTGTCCGCGTCCACGTAGCGAAGGTTGAGCAGGTCCGAGTCGACCGCGGTCTGGGCGCGCGTCTGGTCATCCACCGCGAGCGTGATGCCGGCGTCCATGGTGGCCGCCACAATGAAGGCGATGTTGCGTGCGTTGTCCTGCGGATCGTTGAAGTCGAAAGCCGGATCGGCCAGGTAGTTGTCAATTTTGGCCACCTCAATACCGAGCAGATCAGCCACGTTGTCGCGTGCCTGGGCCAGACTCTGGCCGGCCGCCAGCGCGGTTTGTACCAACGTGGTCAGCGGGTTGATCTGCGCGTTGTCCGCTACGGACGCACTCATCACAAACCCCTGTTCCACCAGGGCCTCCGCCGGCGCACTCGCATCGCGCGCTGTCAGGGGTATCACCGCAATCAAACGGCTGGCATTGACATTGGCCGGGGCGATCTGTGTGCTGTCGTACACCACGGTGTAGCGGCCATCCAGTGCGGTGGGGGTGGCCCCGGGCTCACCAGCGTCGCAGGTGTTGCTGGTGTCCAGGTCCACACACACCGTGGCCCCCGACACCGTGGAATTGATCACCACCAGGCCACTGAGCGCCACCTGGTTGGGGTTGGTCGGGTCGAGTGGCGTCAGGGGCGTGCCGCCCACCGCAGGCGTGGGCGGGTTCGCGACGGCAACTTCGTCGTCGGAGCCGCCGCCGCAAGCGGCCAGGGAGAGCGCCACGATGGCGCTGCTCAACGCAAGTGAAAGGGGTGAAAGGCTGTGTTTCATGGCGAACTCCTCGTTGTGTTGGGGGATGCCCAGTTTTCGCCCGATCGCTTGCTTTGCCCATCGCCCGTGCGGCATAGTCCGGTGCGCAAAGCCGTCCACCGTTTGGCAGATGGGCAGGCTCACGGTCCCGTCATAAGGTCATCCCAACCATGAACGCACCCTCCCCCGCCGTGAACGCTGTTGAATCGCCTGCGCTGGCCGAACTGGTGTTGCGCCGCAGCCTCGAACACGTGCTGGGTCAAAGCCGCCTGGGATGCATCACCGCTGTTGTGGTGTCGGCGTTGCTGGGCACGGTGTTTGTGCCGAACGTGGGATGGCTGAGCTATGGCCTGTGGTTTGGCGCGGTGGCCACCGGATTCATCACACGGCAGATCTGGTTCGAGCGTCTGCGCAAAACGCCCACCCCCAGCGAGCAGCATCTCTTGTGGGTCACCGGTATATCGGCCGTCACGGGCTGGCTGGTGATCCTGTGCGTTCCCTTGTTCACGCCCAGTCTCCCGCAGGACGAGGCCGCGTTTGTGTTTGCCCTCATGATTTCCTGGATCGCGGCAGCGGTGGCCGTCCTGGGTGTGAAGCCGCGCATCTACGGCCTGTATCTCTGCATCGCGCTGCCCACCGCGCTGTACCCGATGACCACACACTCCGGTGTGCCGCCCATCCTGCTCGTGGCCATGGCCCTGGGTGGCTACCTGATGTTCCGCATGTCGCTGGGTATCCGCGCGCTGCTGGTCGAAGCGGTCTCCACCGGGCAACGCAGCGAGGTGCTGGCACAAGACCTGGACCGCGCCATGCAGCAGCAGAAGGCGGCCTTCCTGGCCCGCTCGCGCTTTCTGGCCGCTGCCAGCCACGACTTGCGCCAACCCATCCACGCGCTGTCGTTGCTGGTCAACGTGCTGAAGAAAACGCACAACGAGGCGCGCCGCGTGGAGGTGGTGGGCGAGATCGAACGCACCTCGCAATCCATCCAGTCGATGTTTCGCAGCCTGCTCGACATGGCGCAGATCGACGCGGACAGCATGCACGCCACGATGGAGCGGCTCGACCTGCTGGTGCTGCTGCAGTCGGTGCTGGCGGGCTGCGCCGATCGCTGCGCCGACAAAGGTCTGCAGTTGCACACCGACCTGCCCTCGGTGTGCTTTGCGCAGGGCGACGCCATCCTGCTCGAACGCGTGTTGCGCAACCTCCTCGACAACGCTGTGAAGTACACCCGGGCGGGACGTGTGAGCGTCAGCGCCAGCGTGCAGGCCGGTCATGTGGTGATCGAGCTGACCGACACCGGCGTGGGCATGTCGACGCAAGACCTGGACCATCTCTACCAGCCGTTTCATCGGGGCGCCTCGTCGCGTGGCAGCGCCACCGACGGCCTGGGTCTGGGGCTGGCGATTGCACGCCACATGATCGAACTGATGGGCGCAAGCTTGCACATTGAATCGGTGCTGGGACAAGGCACCACCGCCACCGTGACGTTGAAGGCGGCCAGCCAGAGCGGCCGTGTGGCGTCGACCGAAGAGCCCACGGCCCTGCTCGCGGGTTTGCGGGTGTTGATGGTGGAAGACGACGCCCAGGCGCGTCTGGCGCTGAGCCTGTGGCTGCAGGAGTCGGGCGCCCAGGTGCAGACCGCCGCCAGCGGGCAAGAGGCGATCGAGCTGCTCCAACAGGGGGATGCCCCGGACCTGCTGCTGGCCGACCTCACGCTGGACCCGGGCCCCGACGGCCTTTCCGTGATCGCGGCCTGGCAGGAAAAACATCCCTCGCTGCAAGCGCTGCTGATCACCGGCGAGGACCACATACAAGACCTGCCACCCACCCAGCCCGTGCTCCGAAAGCCGGTGGTCCCGGAGGCCTTGGTGATCGCACTCGAATCCCTGTTGACCAACCGGTAGCTCCACCATGAACACCTGCGCCGACAAGGTTTCGCCTCCTTCCGCGATGCAACAGCCTTTGTCGTGCACCTGGCGAGAGTGGATCGCCAGACCTGAACAGGAGCGCGAGGTGGACGCGATCGTGGTGGGTTCGGGTTACGGCGGCAGCGTGGCGGCGCTACGGCTGGCGGAAAAAGG
>NZ_JALHLX010000092.1 GCF_022844385.1 Hydrogenophaga sp.
ACCCGCTGCGCCAAGATCTACAAGGAAGCGAACAACCGCAGCTTTCGCCAGGCGGTGGACTACACCGAAAACCGCAAGGTGAAAAACTCGCGCCAGGCGCGCGCCATGGCCAAGGGCACAAAGTTCGGCCGCGAATCGCAAGAGGCTGCGTGGCAAAGCGCCGAGGTGGACGCGCTGTACCGCCTGGCCGCGGCCGGTGTGCGGGTGCCCCAGCCGTTCAACTTCGCCGACGGTGTGCTGCTGATGGAGCTGGTGACCGATGCCGACGGCGACGCAGCCCCGCGCCTCAACGACGTGGCCTTCACGCCCCAGCAGGCACGCCAGCACCACGCCACGCTGGTGGGCGAGGTGGTGCGCATGCTGTGTGCAGGTGTGGTGCACGGCGATCTGTCGGAGTTCAACATCCTGCTGGCGCATTCGGGCGAAGACGGCACCGACGACTTCCCCGTGATCATCGACCTGCCGCAGGCCGTGGACGCCGCCGGCAACAACCACGCCCAGCGCATGCTGCTGCGCGACGTGGCCAACCTGCGCGACTTCTTCGGCCAGTTCGCGCCCGAGCTGCTCAAGACACAGTTTGGCGCCGAGATCTGGAGCCTGTACCAGAGCGGCCTGCTGAGCAACGACACACCCCTGACTGGCCGCTACGAGCGCGCGCCGGGCACGGTGGACCTGGGCAGCGTGATGCGCGAGATCGACGACGCGCGCGACGAAGACGCAGCCCGGCGCCTGCGCATGGCGCAGATGTAAAGCTGCTCTTTACTCCGAGTACCCGTGGAGCCGCGTAAGGAATGCCGGCTGTGTTCGACTCATGGGCATGAACACTCCGTCCCACCCCACCCGCCGCCAGACCATGAAACTGCTTGCACTGCTTGGCCTGGGCTCTCAGGCCGCCGCCCCCGTGGCCCAAGCCCTGGCCGCCACCGATCCCTGGAAACTCAGCGAGGCCGAGTGGAAAAAACGCCTCACTCCGGCCCAGTTCGACGTGCTGCGCGAAGAAGGCACGGAGCGCCCGGGCAGCAGCCCGCTCAACGCCGAGAAGCGCAAGGGCACGTACCACTGCGCGGGCTGTGACCTGCCGCTGTTCTCGTCCGACACCAAGTACGAGAGCGGCACCGGCTGGCCGAGCTTTCACACGCCGCTGGCAGGCGCGCTGGGCACCAAGACCGACTACAAGGCGATCTTCCCCCGCACCGAATACCACTGCGTGCGCTGCGACGGGCACCAAGGCCATGTGTTCAACGACGGCCCCAAACCCAGCGGCAAACGCTATTGCAACAACGGCGTGGCGCTGACTTTCAAGGCGGTCGCATGAGCGTCGTGCCGGGCCGTTCCCAAGCCAGCTCGCACCGCAGCCCGAAGGGCGAAGGTTTCTCAGTGATCGCGCGCCACCTGCTCGTCACGGCTGCGATGCTGCTGTCCGCTGGAGCGGCACAAGCTCAAACGACGCCCACCACCGCCAAAGCCACGTTTGCCGGCGGCTGTTTCTGGTGTGTGGAGGCCGACTTCGACAAGGTCCCGGGCGTGCTCTCGACCACCTCGGGTTACATCGGCGGCACAACAGTCAACCCCACTTACCAGCAGGTGTCCCGCAACGGCACGGGCCACGCCGAAGCGGTGGAGATCGTGTTCGACCCGGCCAAGGTGAGCTACGCCACGCTGGTTGAAAAGTTCTGGCGCACCATCGACCCCACGACCAAGGACCGCCAGTTCTGCGACGCGGGCAACCCCTACCGCACGGCCATCTTCACGCACGACGCGGCGCAGATGGAGGTGGTGAAACGTTCGCTGGCGGCGCTGGAGAAGTCCAAGCCGTTCAAGGAACCGATCGTCACCGAAGTCGTGCCCGCCAGCATGTTTTACGCGGCCGAGGACTACCACCAGGACTACTACCTGAAGAACCCGGTTCGCTACAAGTACTACCGCACGAGTTGCGGGCGCGATGCGCGCCTCGCACAGCTGTGGGGGAAATAGTGCCCCCACGCTCCGCCGCTGCGCGGTTCGCTGCCCCCCGAGGGGGCGCGGCCTTGCTTGGGGCGGCCCTGCGCTGCGGCCCTTTGCTCACCCGCGAGGATGGTGCTGCGCCACGATGGTCTTGAGGCGTTCTCGCGCCACGTGGGTGTAGATGGTGGTGGTGGAAATGTCGGCGTGGCCGAGCAGCATCTGCACCGCGCGCAGGTCGGCGCCGTGGTTGAGCAGGTGCGTGGCGAACGCATGGCGCAAGGTGTGCGGTGACAGCGGCGATGTGATGCCGGCGGCCAGCGCGTACTTCTTCACCAGCTGCCAGAACATGGCACGCGTCATGGCTTCACCGGCGCGCGAACCGCGCGAGGTGACGAACAGGTCCTCGCTCTGCAGACCGTTCAATATCTCGCCGCGTGCCTGCCCCAGGTAACGCTGCAGCCAATGCCCGGCCACCTGACCAAACGGAACCAGACGTTCCTTGTTGCCCTTGCCAGTGACGCGCAACACCTGTTCGTTCATGCCCACGTGCCAGGTCTTGAGCGTGACGAGTTCACTCACGCGCAGGCCGCTGGCGTACATCAACTCCAGCATGCTCCGGTCGCGTTGCCCCAGCGGTGTGCCCGTGTCGGGCGCGCTGAGCAGGGCCTCCACCTGCGCCTCCGACATCGTCTTGGGCACGCGCAGCGGCTGGCGCGCAGGCGAAAGGCGCAGCGTGGGGTCGGTGGTGATGAAACGTTCGCGCAGCGCCCAGCGGAAGTAGCGCTTGAACACCGTGAGCCGCCGGTTGGCGGTGGTGGCGCGCGTCTGGCTGTGGCGCTCGCTGAAATAGCCGTTGAGGTCGGCCTCGGTGGTCTCGGGCAGGGTCTTGCCCTGCCCGGCCAGCCACTGGCCCAACAGGACCAGATCACGCCGGTACGCGTCCAGCGTGTTGCGCGAGAGGCCCTCTTCGAGCCAGAGCGCGTCGACAAAAGCCCCGGCAAGGTCCTCGCTGGTCGCTGCCAGGGACAGGTTGATCACTCCAGCTTGAGCTTTTGCTTGGCGACCACCTGCTTGTAAACCTCGAACTCGGCCTTGATCTGCGCGGAGAACTCGGCAGGGGTGTTGGCCACGATCAGGGAGCCGGTGTCTTCCACGCGCTTCTTGATGGCGGGATCGTTCAGCGCCTGACGGGTCGCGCTGGAGATCTTGTCCACCACGTCTTGCGGCAGACCCTTGGGGCCGATGATCCCGTAGTACGCCATGCGGTTCACCGGCTCCAGCCCCACCTCCTTGAAAGTCGGCACATTGGGCATGCTGGCCACGCGCTGGGGCGCAGCCACCACGATGGCGATGAGGCGGCCATCGCGGATGAAGGGCAGCGCCGAGGGCAGATTGTCAAAAATGATCGGCACCTGACCACCCACGGTGTCGTTGAGCGCAGGGCCCGCACCACGATAGGGAATGTGGGTGATGAAGGTGTTGGTCAGGCTCTTGAACAACTCGGTCTGGAGGTGGCCGATGCCACCTGTGCCCGAACTGGCGTAGCTGTATTTGCCTGGGTTCTTCTGCAGCTCGGCCACGAAACCCTTGTAGTCCTTGGCAGGAAAGCTGGGGTGTACCGCGATCACGTTGGGCGTGGCCGCGATGTTGATGATGGGCGTGAAGTCGGTGAGCGTGTTGTACGGAATCTTGGTGTTGATGGCCGGGTTGGCTGCGGTGGTGGACACCGTGGCCATGCCCAGGATGTAGCCATCGGCCGGAGCGCGGGAGAGTTCGAGCGCACCCACCACACCGCCGCCACCTGCCTTGTTTTCCACGATCACGTTCTGGCCCAGTGCTTTGCTCAACGGCTCCGACATGACGCGGGCAATGATGTCGGTGGTGCCGCCGGGTGCAAACGGAACCTGCAGGCGAACGATCTTGTTGGGATAAGCCTGGGCCCAGGCAGAACCACCCACCACCACTGTGGCGGAGGCCAGACCGATTGCGACCAGTTGACGACGAGAAACCATGAGACTTGCTCCTTGCTTGAGACATCGATGAAGGCAGGCCGGGGTCGACCCTGTCCGCGCGACCGAGGTAAGGTTGCGCGATGCGAGCCTGCAATGTAGCCGCTGGGCAGGCTCATGACCATGGGACAACTACATAAGTGGAAACCCCCGAACACCCTGGGGAGCACGCTATGCTCCCCCGGTGAATTTCGCCCAACTCCTCTTCCCTGACTTTTCTCTCATCCTCTGTGGCTACCTGGTGTGTCGCTTCACTGCGCTCAACCGCAAGGTGTGGGAGCAGGTGGAAAGTCTGGTGTACTACTTTCTGTTTCCGGTGCTGCTGTTCCACAGCATTGTGAAAAGCCCGCTGGACCTGAGCCAGGCCTCCAGCCTCATGGGCGCCGGCATCTCTCTTGGCCTGTGCGGCATCGCACTGTCGTATTCGCTGCCTCACTGGCCGTGGATCGGCAAGCACCTGGACGTGCGCCTGCACGCGGCCAGCGCCCAGGTGGGCTTTCGCTTCAACTCCTTTATTGCGCTGGCCCTGGCTGAAAAAGTGGCAGGAGCACCGGGCCTGCTCATGATCGCCGTGCTGATCGGCGTGTGCGTGCCGCTGTTCAACGTGGGCGCGGTCTGGCCCATGGCGCGGCATGCCAACAAGGGCTTCATGCGCGAGCTGCTGCGCAATCCGCTCATCATCGGCACGGTCTCCGGCCTCGTGGCCAACCTGCTGGGTTTCTCCATGCCGTTCTGGCTGGAGCCCACGGTCAACCGCATCGGTCAGGCCTCGCTGGCGCTGGGCCTCATGGCCGCGGGTGCGGGCATGCAGTTCGGCATGCTGGCCAGCGCCAAAACGCTGGGCGGTCTGGTGCTGGCGGTCAAACACCTGGGCATGCCGCTCATGGCGCTCGGGCTGGCCCTGTTGTTCCGGCTTGACCCGACACAGACCACCATCCTGCTCATGTTCTCGGCCGTGCCCACCGCATCCAGCTGTTATGTGCTGGCCGCGCGCATGGGATACAACGGTCCCTATGTGGCAGGGCTTGTCACGCTGTCCACCTTGCTGGGCATCGTGAGTCTGCCTTTTGCCCTCGGCGTGCTGCGGCCACTGGCCGGTACCTGATCAACATCCCCTTCTGAAAGCCACCATGAACCCATTGCACTCTTCCATCCCCGTGTCTGGTCTGCTGCTGGGTCTGTTGTTGGCGGCCTCGGCGGCCCATGCCCAGGCCATCGGCGAGGTGGACACGGTCTTCAAGCTGTTCGGACCCGATCACAAAATCGTGGTCGAGGCGTTTGACGACCCGAAGGTCAAAGGTGTCACCTGCTACGTGTCGCGCGCCAAGACCGGCGGCATCAAAGGGGGGCTGGGTCTGGCCGAAGACACCTCGGACGCCAGCATCGAGTGCAAGCAGGTGGGCGCCGTGTCCTTCATGGGCGACCCTTTGCGGCAGCAAGAGGTGGTCTTCACCGAGCGCACTTCGCTGGTGTTCAAAAAACTGCAAGTGGTGCGCATGGTCGACAAGGCCCGCAACACGCTCGTCTACCTGAGCTACTCCGACCGCGTGATTGAAGGCTCGCCCGACAACAGCATCACCGCGGTGACGTTGCCCACCGGCCTGGCGATTCCGATGCGCTGATCAGCGGGGCGGCGCCACCAGGTCGATGCGCCGCTGCACGGCAGCTGCGGCATTCGCATCACCGGCCGCCTTCGCACGCTCTTGCTGCACCTGCAGCCACGCCAGCAAGGGCCGGCGCCAGCCGCGCGCCGACGCGGTGTCCACCGCCTGAGCGATCACACCGGGCGTGGCGCGCCCGCTGCGAAACAGCACACCAGCGGCCACCAGTTGCGAGAGCGAGTCCTGGATCGCGGCCAACGTCGCATCTGGCGCAGCGTTGCCGATCAGACCGCGGTGCGCTTCGGGCAGCAACACTGCATCGCCCGCCGAAGCCGTGCCCGCCAGGTACCGCGCATAGGCCTGTTCGGCTGGTGCGGCATCCTGCGCCAACACATCAAATCCGGTGCAAGGCTCCACCACCAGACTGGCCACCCGGGTGGCACATCGCAGCAACTCCAGCCGCGCCACCAGCGCCACCTGCCCGGTGCGCGCCACCTCGCCCCGGGCGCGGCTGAACTCTGCCGCCTCGATGCGGCTGTTGCCGCTGAGCCAGGCCTCGGTGGCGCGCTCGCTGCTGCCTTTGGCCTCGGCCGGCCATTGGGGAGGCGGTGGGTTGCTGGAGCAGGCGGCCAAGGCGAGCAGAAGCACGGCTGTGCTCCCCGACCAGAAACACCGCGCAACCGGCTTTGCCGGGGCGCAGGGTGTTGCCCCCTGGAGGGGGGATGCGGCTACACGCAGTGAGCAAGCGACGGGGGTGATTTCGATCATGGCAGTTTGATTTCCGTGTCACGCGCAAACGGCCACTTGCGGTTGATGTCGTTGATCAGCCCGTCCACCTTGCGCAGGCTGGACTCGACCTCGCCGCGCAACACGCCGAGGTCGGTGGTGGCTTCGCGCGTGTTGCTCGCAATGCCCTGCGCCTCCACCAGCACCGCGTCCACCTTCTGCAGGCTGACTCTGGCCTCGGCGAGCATGCCATTGAGTTGCTGCACGGTCGCGCGGGCGTCGGTCACCAGGCCGCCATCGGCAGATCCCTGGCCGAACACCTGCTTGTTCGCATTGCTCACCAGGCTGTCCATGCGCTGGGTCAGCGTTTCGGCGCGCGCCAGCAGGGCGTTGGCACGTTCGATGGTGATCACCAGTTTCTTGGCGTCCTCGTCGTTGCCCATCAGCACGCCCATGGCACCCTGCGGGCCCTTGAGCCGCTCGGTGGCGGTCTGCACGTTGGTCAGCGCCACGTCCAGTGCAGCGTCCTTCTTGGTGAGGGCCGCCACGTTCTCCAGCACCTCGCGCATGCTCGCCGCCAGCTTCGGGATCTCGGCCGCGGTGTCGCCGCGCAACACGGTGCGTTCGGCTCCGTCGGGCAGCGCGGGGTCGTCCAGCACGCCGCTGTAGGCGCGAATGCGCGTGCCCCCCACCAGACCGCGCTCCATGGTGAAGATGCTGGAGGTGCGCAGCCACTTGGCGTCCTTGCTCGGCACGTCGATCAGGATGCGCGCCGTGCCGTCCGCGCCGAGTTCGATGCGCCCCACGCGCCCGATGGGAAAACCGGCAAAGGTCATGTCCATGCCGACCACCACGCCTTCGGAGTCGTCGGAGATCAGCACCAGCCGCTGCGTGTCTTCAAACATGCCGCGCGCAAACATCACATACAGCGCCGAACCGACCACCAGCACGAGCATGGCGACGAGCAAGAGCGCGGCCTTGAACTCGAGGTTCTTCACCTCGGGTGTCTCGGAATCCTTGGAATCGTCGGGTGTGGCGTTCATGGGAGATCAGTAGTAGTTGCCGACCAGCGAAACGATTTCGATGAGCAGCACAACAGAGAACAGACGCGCGAACTCGGAAATGTCGCTGCGTTGTGCGTACAGACCGTGCGCGTCCTGCTGCGCACTGCCGGCCAGTGGCACCACCGCCACGGCCAGGCTGAAGAACAGGGTCTTGAGCGTGAAGATCAGCGTCACCGCCGGCGTGAACACCTGGCCCACGCTGCGCGTGTAGCCCGGCAGGCCCCAGTGCGAAAAGCCGTAGACCGTGAGGTAGGTGAGCACCAGCGCGATCACGCAGCTCAGCGCGGCCAGCATCAACACCGAAAACATGGAGGCCAGGGCGCGGGGCAGCAGCTCGGTGGTCAACAACACCCCCTGGCCCCATTCACGGCCCGCGCGCTGGTGGGCAGACAGCTGCTCACGCACCACCTGCGCGCCCGGCATGGCGTAGCGCGCCGCGACGAACATGGCCGCGTACAGCGGAATGAGTTCGAGCACCAGCGTGCGCACCAGCACCCCCAGCGCGTACTGCGACAGGCCGTAGCTGTAGGCGGTGGCCACCACGATGCGGATCAGCACCAGGCTGATGAGCGCCGAGAGCACCAGGAAGCCGGTGAGCAACGGCGCGGTGGCCTGGACGATGTGCAACAACACACACTGGCGACGCGCGCGCGTGGCGTAGCTCGAGGGTGTGAGCGCCACCACCAGGATCTGCGCCCCCAGCATGACCACCTGCCACCAGGTGGTCCCCCACAGGCGCGCCCGCTGGCCCCAGCGGGTCATGAGCGTGTGGCTGGCAGAGACGGGGTTCATCGGCCGATGATAGTCCGCGGTCGGTGAAGGCTTGACCCGCAGGCCGTGTGCAAAGGTGACAGCAGGCTGGTGGAAACGCGCATGGCCAAAGCGGATGATTGGGCTTCAATCAGGCCATCGGCGCCAGCCGCCGACCATCCCATCAGGAGCCCATGCATGTCTTCGACCCTTTCGCCGGTGGTGCGCCGCCAGACCATCGCCGACGCCTTGCACCGCACCGCCGTGCGTTTGCCTGACAAGACAGCCATCGTCTGCGGCAATACCACCTGGACTTACGCCGACTTCGACGCGCTGGTGAGCCGGCTGGCCGCCGGGCTGGCGCACCTGGGCGTGGCCGAGGGCGACAAGGTGGCCGTGCTGGCGCGCAACTCCCACGGCTTTGCGGCCCTGCGTTTCGCCCTGGCGCGCCGGGGCGCGGTCATGGTGCCGATCAACTTCATGCTCAAGGCCGACGAGGTGGCCTGGATCCTGCGCCACGCGGGCGCCAGGACCCTGGCCACCGACAGCGGCCTGGCCGCCCTGGCCCGAGAGGCCGCTGCGCTGGACACCTCGGTGGAGCGCTTCATCTGGCTGCCCAGCGAAGACCCGGGCGAGCCCGATGCCACCATGCACCGCTTCGACCACCTCGCAGCCTGCCCCGACCCGTTGCCCGAAGTGACCCTGGGCAGCTTCGACCTGGCCCAGATCGTCTACACCAGCGGCACCGAGTCCACGCCCAAGGGCGCCATGCTCACCCACGATGCGGTGCTGTGGCAGTACGTGAGCTGCGTGATCAACGCCGAGATCGCCGAAGTGGACCGGGCGCTGCACGCCCTGCCGCTCTACCACTGCGCCCAGCTCGACGTGTTCTTTGGCCCGGCCATCTACATCGGCAGCAGCAACGTGATCACGTCCAAGCCGGTGCCCGACAACCTGCTGGCCCTGATCGAAAAGCACCAGATCACCAGCTTCTTCGCGCCGCCCACGGTGTGGATCGCGCTGCTTCGCTCGCCCTTGTTCGATGCCACGAAGTTGAAGAGTCTGGTCAAGGGCTACTACGGTGCGTCCATCATGCCGGTGGAGGTGCTCAAGGAACTCGCGGCGCGTCTGCCTGGCGTGCGGCTGTGGAACCTGTACGGGCAGACCGAGATTGCGCCGCTGGCCACCATGCTCGGCCCACAGGACCAGCTGCGCAAACCCGGCTCGTGTGGCAAAGCGGTTCTCAACGTGGAAACGCGCGTGGTCAACGACGCAATGGACGACGTGGTGGTGGGCGAGGTTGGCGAGATCGTGCACCGCTCGCCGCACCTCATGCTGGGCTACTTCAACGACCCCGAGCGCACCGCGTCATCGTTCGAGGGTGGCTGGTTCCACAGCGGTGACCTGGCGCTGATAGACGATGAGGGCTACATCACGGTGGTCGACCGCAAGAAAGACATGATCAAGACCGGCGGCGAAAACGTGGCCAGCCGCGAGGTGGAAGAAATGATCTACCGCCTGGGTGGGGTGAGCGAGGTGGCGGTGATCGGTCTGCCCGATGCGAAGTGGGTGGAAGCCGTCACCGCGGTGATCGTGGTGAAGGCCGGTCACCAGCTCACCGAGGCCGAGGTGATCGCCCATTGCACCGAGCACATGGCCAGCTTCAAGAGCCCGAAGCGTGTGGTGTTCACCGACAGCCTGCCCAAAAACCCCAGCGGCAAGCTGCTCAAGCGGGAACTGCGGTTGCGCTACGCAGGCTGAGCCTTCTGCGCGAGTGCCCAGGCCACGTGCTCGCGCACGACCGGGCTCGGGTGGTCGGCGCGCGCTCGCAAGGCACTTTCAATGGCGGAGTCGGACCGCACACGCAGGGCGTTGCCCATGGCCACTGCGATGTTGCGCAGCCAACGCTCATGCCCGATGCGCCGGATGGCGCTGCCCTCGGTTCGTTTCAGGAACTCAGCCTCGCTCCAGGCAAAGAGTTGGACCAGGGAGGCGCCGGACAGACCAGCACGCTCGTCAAAATCGGGCAAGGCCGAGCGCTGAGCGAACTTGTTCCACGGGCAGACGAGCTGGCAGTCGTCGCAGCCGTATATGCGGTTGCCCATGAGCGGTCGCAACTCCAGCGGAATCGGTCCGGCGTGCTCGATGGTGAGGTAGCTGATGCAGCGCCGCGCGTCCACGCGATGCGGGCCGGTGATGGCCTGCGTGGGGCACACATCGATGCAGGCGCTGCAGGTGCCGCAGTGTTCGCTGACGACTTCGGTGGGTGGCAGCGCCAGGTCCACGAAGACTTCGCCCAGAAAAAACATCGATCCCGCTTCGCGGTGCAGCGCCAGCGTGTGTTTGCCGCGCCAGCCAATGCCGCTGCGCGAAGCCAGCTCCACCTCCAGCACCGGGGCCGAGTCGGTGAACACGCGGTACCCGAAGGGCCCGATGTGCGCTGCGATGCGATCACTCAAGGTCTGCAGGCGGTTGCGCAGCACCTTGTGGTAGTCCCGGCCCCGCGCATACATCGAGACCACGGCCTCGTGCGGACTGTCGAGGCGATCGAGCTCAATGGCCTGCCAGCCCTCGGGCGTGGCCCTCGGCAAGTAGTCCATGCGCGCGGTGATCACACTCAGCGTGCCCGGCACCAGCTCGGCCGGGCGGGCGCGTTTGAGGCCGTGCGCGGCCATGTAGCCCATCTCACCGTGACATTCAGCCGACAACCAGGCCATCAAACCGGGCTCGGCAGCCGACAAATCCACACCGGACACCCCGATTTGGGAAAATGCAAGCTCCTGGCCCCAGGCCTGAATCTGCGAGACGAGTTGAGCGGCATCCAAAGCGACATTCATGTGACGAGCATTGTAGGAACCGGTCTGGCTCCTGCGGGTGCGTTGTCCGCGTCTTCACAGTGGCAAGGCCACTGGGCCACCGAAGAGGACACCCAGGCCTTCGCCCTTCGCCTCGCCCTGTCACCCGCCATCGCCCACGCCACCCTCACGCTGCAAGGCGATCTGGGTGCCGGCAAGACCACCCTGGTGCGCCACCTGCTGCGCGCGCTCGGTGTGCGCGGTCGCATCAAGAGCCCCACCTACGCGGTGGTGGAGCCGCACAGCGCGATGGACTGCCCGGTCATGCCGGCGGGCGAGCCGCTGTCGGTCTGGCACTTCGACTTCTACCGTTTCAACGACCCGCGCGAATGGGAAGACGCCGGCTTTCGCGAACTTTTTGCCAGCCCGGGTCTCAAGCTGGTGGAGTGGCCCGAACGCGCTGGCGCGTTTCTGCCGGCGGTCGATCTGCAGATCGACATCCAACCCGACGACATGAACCCCCACACCGACCCGGAACACGACAGCGCCCGCACCGTGCGCGCCACCGCCCTGACCCCCACGGGTCTGCGTCTGCTGGAGGCCCTGGCATGACGGGCCCCATCAGCCGCCGCACCCTGCTCCGATCGGGCACGCTGGTGCTGCTGCTGGGCGTGCAGCACATTGCGCGCGGCGCCAGCGTGCTGGCGGTGCGCATCTGGCCGGCCGAGGACTACACCCGCGTGACGATCGAGTCCGACGGTGAGCTCAAGGCACAGAAGTTCTTCGTGACCGAACCACCCCGCATGGTGGTGGACATCGAGGGCATCGACCTGCTGCCCGGCTTGCGTGAACTGGTGGGCAAGTTGAAGTCGGACGACCCCAACATCGGCAGCATCCGCGTGGCGCAGAACGCCTCCAACGTGGTGCGGCTGGTCATCGACCTCAAGCAGGCCATCAAACCGCAGGTGTTCAACCTGGAGCCGGTGGCCGCCTACCAGCACCGCCTGGTGCTCGACCTCTACCCGGTGAACGCGCCCGATCCACTGGAGCAACTGATCGCCCAGCGCATGAAGGACCTGGACGCGGCCAGCGAGCGCGCGGCACGCCTGCTCGGTCTGGAGATGGGCCAGGTGGCGGGCGGCCCCAACCCGAACGACCGCGTGACAGCGGCCAATCCGGTGGACGACCCGCTGGGGGCATTGATCGCACAGCGTGGTCAATCGGGTGCTACCCCCGGCAAGCCGGCTCCGCCACCTGACAACACAGGCACGGCAGTCGCCGCCGGGTCTTCATCGGGCAGCCCTGCGAAGCGACCGGTTGGCCCGCCCGCCAGAACCGAGCGACTCATCATCGTGGCGCTGGACCCCGGCCACGGCGGCGAAGACCCCGGTGCCATCGGACCCAATGGCACGCACGAGAAAAAAGTGGTGCTGCAAATCGCCCAAAAACTGCGAGACCGCATCAACGACACCCGCGTCAACGGCAACCCCATGCGAGCCTACATGACGCGCGACAAGGACTTCTTCGTGCCCCTGCAGGTGCGGGTGCAAAAAGCCCAACGGGTGCAGGCCGACCTCTTCATCAGCCTGCACGCAGACGCGTTCTACACGCCCCGACCGCAAGGCGCGAGCGTCTACGCACTCAGCACCAAGGGCGCCAGCAGCGCCGCCGCGCGCTGGATGGCCAACAAGGAAAACGCCGCCGACAAGGTGGGTGGTCTCAATGTGAAGGCCAAAGACGCCACGGTGCAACGCGCCCTGCTCGACATGAGCACCACCGCTCAGATCAACGACAGTCTCAAGCTTGGCAGCGCCATGCTCGGCCATGTGAAACGGGTGGGCAAGCTGCACAAGCCTCGCGTGGAGCAAGCCAACTTCGCGGTGCTGCGCGCACCCGATATTCCGAGCGTGCTGGTGGAAACCGCGTTCATCAGCAACCCCGATGAAGAAGCGCGCCTGAACGACCCGAAGTACCAGGACGACCTGGCCGACGCGCTGCTGCGCGGCATCGTGGCGTACTTCAGCAAGAACCCGCCGCTGGCGCGCAATCGGCAGATCTAGATCGGGTAGATCAGCGAGTTGAGCACCATCTCGCTGTCGTACACACAGGTCCGGCTTTTCAGTTTGAGGCCCGCGTCCGTGCTCACAAACGCGTCGATGTAGCGGCCCACGTTGTAGACCTCGCTCACACCACCGGGTTTGGTGCGGAACACCGCGTAGTTGGCTTCGGCCTGGATCGGATCGTCGTTGGTTCCCGCGCCCGGATGCGTGATGCGCGCCGGGCTCACCACGTGGCGCGTGTAGTACGGCCCGTGGTAGATGGTCTGGCTGGTGCCGTAGATGCGGTCGCGCAGCATGCCCTGGCTCTCCAGCGCGAGCAACGCCAGCGGCAAACCCCGGTCGAAGTTCTCGCGCGCCTGCACCTTGTAGCGCGCGTCCTCCACGAAGCAGTCGGGCCACTCGTTGAAGCGGCGGCCGTCCAGCGTGGCGGCGTAGGCTGCGTTGAAGCGGTCCACCGCGTGGTGCAGCAGCAGGCTTTGCAGGTCCTGGTCAATCACTGGCATGTCATTCCCCCATGGCCTTGCGCCAGTAGGCGTACATCGACCGGATCAACGTTTCGGTGACCATGTGCTCGGTGGGCGGCTGGCCCACGTCGTCGCCCCGACCGCCGAGCTCCACCAGCGTGCTGCCGCCTTCGCCCCACTGCTTGAAGCCGTCCTGGCTGAACTCGATCACCTCGCCGTCGTCCGCGCTCACAAAACCGGCCGGGCCAAACAGGTTGGCCTGGCGCAGGCGGCGCTGCGTCATCTCCTCGGTGTCATCGGCAAAACCGAAGTGGGTCCACACAAAGTCGAACTCTCCTGCACCGCGCGGCACGATGTGACGCGTGGACAGCGAGTTGACCTGCTGCTGGATGATGAGGCTGGGGAACAGCGTGATCATGGTGACCGTGGGCGTGATGGTCGTGCCGGAGTTGGACGGATCGTCCACCGTCCACCAGGCTTCGGGCACCACGTCGAGCAGGCGCGTGTCGTGCAGCGCCATGTCGGCCTTGAAGCTGGTCACGCCTTCGGTCACCGACTTGTTGGTGCCACCTTCGTTGCGGCGCGAAATCATCACCGCGTGCCGGCCGTGTTCATCCATCACCATGCGGCTCTTCTGGTCGGCGCGCCACAGTCCGAAGGTCACAAACCAGGTGTGCAGCAGACCCGGGTGGTACGGGTCCTTGATGTTTTCCATCATCAGTTTCCAGTTGCCCGGAATGCGCTGGCGGTTGTAGCCCAGCAGCTTGAGTTCGCGGCCCTTGAAGATGCGGTCGAGCCAGGGCATGACGTTGGGGCCGATGTACTGCTCGAAGGGTTCGGC
>NZ_JALHLX010000093.1 GCF_022844385.1 Hydrogenophaga sp.
TCGGCCGGATGCTCCCGCGCATGTGCGCTCGCGTGCTCGATGCGGATTTCGAATACCCGCTTCAATGCTTCCCGGACAAGCCCTGACCACAGGCCCCCAGCAAAAAGGCCCGCATTTGCGGGCCTTTCTTCTTCACGCGGCGCCCGGGAGCCCCTACGTTGCCTCGAACTATTGAACGCTGAGGGCAGAGTGGTTCTGCACCACGCCGGAGAGGCCTTGTGCGATGCCCGAGGACACAGCACCAGTCAGCTGCCCCACCAGGCCCTTGCGCTCGCGGGGGCTGAAGTCCACCACCTTCAGATCGGGGTGAGCGGCAGCAACGCTCTCCAGCGTGCCGGTGGCGTCGACCAGCCCCAGTGCCAGCGCCTGCTCCCCGTTCCAGACCTCTCCGCTGGTGTAGGTGCCGATGTCACGCTTGAGTTTGTCGCCGCGGCGGTCCTTGACCAGTTGCGCGAACTGACCGCCCAGCGTGTCGACCAGTTCTTGCGCTTTGGCAGCAGCTTTGGCGCTGGGGGGCTCGTAGGGGTTCAGCAGGGTCTTGAGCTCGCCAGATGCAAAGCTCTTGGCGCGCACGTCCAGCTTGTCCAGCAGACCAGTCAACTGCCAGGACTGGATGACCGCACCGATGGAGCCCACCAACGAGTAGCGCCCGCTCACGATCTCATCGGCCGACAGCGCGACCATGTAGCCAGCTGAGGCACCGAGGTTGCCGATCACGGCCGTGATGGGCTTCTTGTAGGTGGCGCGGGCGTTGTCCACCGCCTGCATGATGCGCTCGGCCTCGACCGGCGCACCGCCCGGCGACTCAACATACAGCACGATGCGCTTCACGTTGGGATCCTTGGCCGCCTTGGTAATGGCCGCTCCAACAACCTCGCCAGATGCGAGCGCGCTGTCCGGCATGATCGCGCCGCGCACGTCGACAACAGCCATGGTGGGGCCGTCGGTCTTGCCAGCACCTGGACCCACCAGACCCTTGAAGAAGCTGTAGTAGCCCACCAAGCTTGCGCCCACCAGGAGACCAATGGACACGCGACGAAACCACACGTCGCGGCGCAAGGACTTTTCGCGGCGGCGGCTGTCGTCGACCAGTAGGCCAAGGATGTTGTGCAACACAGCGGTGGAGTCCTTCTCCTGATGGTTGTGGGCGCCGGTGCGGGTGAGCGTTTCGCTGTCTGGTGGTTGGATGTCGGTGGTGCTCATAGGGTGCTCTTGGATGCTGTGGTTTCAGGGTTCATCGGATGCATGCGGGCCGTCAAAGGGCCGCTTCAAACAATCGACTGCGCAAGCGGGACATTGGTGTCGGGAAACCCGCTCGCGCGCGTTGAAGGCTCGTGGGTCTGCGCTGCCCTCGCTGCCTCGACAAGGGGAGCGCGGTCATCGCATCGATCAGCGAGCAGACCGTGCTTGAAACTTGCGGAGCGCACGAAGCCGTCCTTCAGGGCAATGGCCAGCCGGTCGTTGCCTTTGCACAGCGCATCGAGAGTCGTGTATGGCCACTCCCAGACCTCGGCAACGTCTGCAGTGACCACCACATCACACGGCGAGGCGTTGAACATCTCTTCACCCAGCACCCAGGTGAGTTCGCCCCACAGCGCGCCCATGCGCCGCCGCAGAGGCAACTGGTCCTTGCGCTGCTCGCGCGCGGTACCGAACACCAGCATTTGCAGACTGTCGGTGGCTGCGCCGGTGGCCAACAGCACGTGGCCTTTGGGGAAGGTCTTCTTGGTGGCAGATTCGCTCAAAGCCGCCCAATCCCGGGAATGCATGCGCGGGAAGGCGCTGGCCTGGATGAGTCGTTCATGGGCCGGGATCGTGATTTCCAACGAGCGGTTGACCTCGCGCACGCTGTTGATCACGTTCTGAACCAGGAAAACGCCCATCCAGAGCAGCACCGGCCAGAGGTTCTGACCCTCGGCCATGTTCATGTGCACATAGGTGTTGTAGACCAGGCCCACGACCAAGCTGGCCACAGCGATCAGACGAAGGCGAATCAGGTTGCTTTGGGCATAGGCCAGAAAGGTGATGGCGAAGGACAGGTGACCGAGCAGGTAGAAGAAGTCCTGCTGAGGCAGCGTCAAGGCCGTCATGCACAGCAAAAACACGCCGGCCCCGGCGTACATCCCGTTGCGCATCGCAGGGGAGAGGGTGGAGAACGGGGCTTTCACTGCGCACCTCCGGTGGAGGATGGGCAAATGTGGGTGGTGATCGTCTCCTTCCAGTAGCGCCTCCAGGCACCGGCGGCAATCACCTCGTTCAGGCTTCCGTATGTGGAGATATTCAGCGCGCCATCCACAACGCAGCAGCTGGTAGCTCCTACCCGTGAGTCAGTACGGCCCTGGCCA
The DNA here is from genome assembly GCF_022844385.1 of Hydrogenophaga sp. Taxonomy (GTDB): domain Bacteria; phylum Pseudomonadota; class Gammaproteobacteria; order Burkholderiales; family Burkholderiaceae_C; genus Hydrogenophaga. The sequence continues at coordinate 2,346 of NZ_JALHLX010000093.1, forward strand.
TCTTCAATGCGCAGGCGTTCCTTTTGCGAGTCGATCTGCAGAAATAGCGGTCGTTGATGCTGGTCCAAGAAAACCTCCAGATTGATGTACGCGTGCGCGTTCGCAGCAGCGAATGAAGCAGCAAAGGAATTTTCGAGGGCGCATGCAGCGATGCGCCTCGGCCAACAGGGGCAAAACCTGTCGATAGCGCCCAAAACCAGCCCGAGTGAGCGCGATCGGCCCGCACCAAGGGTCATCAGGGGCCGCAGGGCGATGGCACGCGTGAGATTTGTCGCACTGCACGCGCGACGGCGTAACCGGCTGTGCCCAGCGGCTGCACAAAAAACCAACTTTTGATGCGGGGTGTAGGGCGAATGGCTGCATCAACCGACCCAGATGGCCAGACAAAAACCGACACCCTGAAATCCAATACAGACAGCAACAAAGCGGCCCGCGGAGCGACTTGTTTTGAGAAACGCAATGTGGGCCGAACCCATCGCTTGAGTCGAGAAAAGTTGCTTTTGGGGGCTTGAATGTCCGCGCTTGTTCGGTAGCTTGTATTGGGCGGAACGCTGCAAAGCGCCAACCGCGTGTCCTGAAAACCCATCGATTGAAAACATGACCATCACCATGAACCACCGGCAAGCCCAGGAGCTTGTGGACTTCTTTGGCGGCGAGGAGGCCCATGTGACCCTGGCCGACCACGAGGGCGGGCTGCGCGCCTGGTGCACGGACTACCCGGAAGAGGGTGCCGTCGACCTCGGCAGTCTGGATGACGAACTCAAACCGGGGCAAGACACCAACCTGCGGGTCAGCACGGCGTCCGGCCCCGATGACCTCGAAGCGATGAACGACGACGCCGCGGTGCGCAGTTTCGCCCACGCCATGGCCGTGAAGCTTCAAGCCACCCGTGCCAAGGGCCGCAGCGGCTGGCGCGAGTGCTCGGGGGAAGACCTCAGCAGGATGCTTCGCGATCTGATCGAGCGCGGCGACCCGCTGGACGTGGCCAACCTTTGCATGTTCCTGTGGTCGCTGCGCAAACCCATCTCTCCGGTGACCCCTCAGGCCTCCGTTGCGGACAAGCCAGCGCCGCGCGCGGAAAAGCCCCAGCCCGCCGATGTCGCATCGCCCGGCCCCATGGAGCCCCTGACGGTGCAAGTCGCTCGCGTCGAGTCCCAAGGCATGACGCTCACCATTCCCGCGAACTGGATGACGCGCGCGGGGCTGGAGTATGACGAGGCGGCGAGCTACACGATCACCTTCAAGACCATGCCGGCCGCCGCGTTCGAGGCGATGGAGGAATTCGATGGCTTCTGAGCACACCCAGGTCAAAACCATCACCACCAGCTACGGCGCGGTGGTCGAACTGCACTTGATCGCAGGTGACGTCTACAGCTTCAACGAGTCCAACGGTGTCGTGATCGATCGGGGCTACGGCCCGCGCGTGCACCTGCAGACCGATGCCCTGGGAACACAGCCGAAGATGGGGGATTTTCTGAGTCTCATCTACAGCCTGCACCGAGACGGCTCCACGTTGGTCCTGTGCGCGGTGAACGCGAGCAACGGACTGGTGGGCTTTGACCGAGAAAGCGCCATCGCAACACTGCAGCATGGCGCAACGGTCGAGCACAGCCGCGTGGCCATCGGGTACACGGGCGCTGGCCTCTTGACCGGCTTGCTGGGCGTCATGCTGACTGGGCTGGCAGCCGCCCTGCATCCGCCCGCCGCACTTCCATTGGCCATCTGCATGGGACTCACCTGCGCTGCCAGCCTTACCTGGGGCTGGATCAAGCGCAAACGCGACGTGCAGGACGCAGCGCGCGACGAACTGCTGCCCCTTGTGCGCTCGATGATCGCGCGCGCTTGCCCGCGGCCCCACGTGGCCCCCTATGGCGCCACATGCGCCGGAAACTCGCCGTCCCACGCCTGAGCAGCCCAAGCCAGCCCCGAACCACCCTGAGACCACCACAATGACCAACAAGAAAACCAACACCGCCACCACCACAACCAACACCGTCGGCGAAACCGAACTGAGCGCCGCGCCTGCAGCAACTGACCCCACCGAGGGCATGAGCGAGGAACAAAAGCAGGCACTGGCCTTGTCGCAGATGCCCGGCGTGACGCTGGTTGCGGGCTCCATTGAAAAAGCTATGGCCGACTCCGGCGCGACCCCCAGCCCACTGTGGATGGTGCCGCGCCGTCACATCCGCGTGATCGAGGGATTCAATGTGCGCATTCAGAACGCAGCACTGCAAGCCCACATCGCAAGCCTTGCCGACAGCATGCTCAGCGAGGGCTTCAAGCTCGAACACCCACTCTCGGGCTACGTGGCCCGCGAGGGCGACGAATCGATCATCTACATCTCCGATGGGCACTGCCGCCTTCAAGGGTTCGACAAGGCCGTGGCCGAGGGCGCCGACCTTGACCGGCTGCCGGTCGTGGTCAACACACAGCAGCACGACATCGCAGAACTCTCGGTGGTGGTGGTGCGCAGCGCCACGAGCAAGCCTCTTGAGGCACTGGAGAAGGCGGCGCTGGTCAAGCGCCTGAAGCTCTACGGTTGGGACGAGAAACGCATTTCGGCGCGCTGCGGCTTCACCACCACCTACGTGCGCGACCTCCTGGCGCTGATCGAGGCCCCGGTGCAGGTGCGCGAGCTGGTCCAGGACAACAAGATCTCCGCGACCGCCGCGCTGCAGGCCATGGCCAAGCACGGCGAGAAGGCAGCCGAGAAGATCACCGAAGGGCTGCAGGCGGCGGAGGCCCGGGGCAAGACCCGCGTGACCTCCAAGTTCATGCAGGACCCCGGCGAGAAGATCATCGAGCGCTCGGGCACCGCGCTGTATGGCGTGGCGCAGGAAATCAAGGCCGACCCGGCGTTCGCCTCGTTGGAAGGCGGCCTGCGCAAGAAGCTCGAAGACCTGATCGCACAGATCGAGGACAAGCGCCAGCGTGCCCTGCAGCGCGCGAAAGACAAGGAAGATGCCACGGCCAAGGGGGCACAAACCCCAGCTGGGCAACGAAGAGGAACTGAGGGTGAGGGCGAGGGCGCCCAGGAGCAGGCGGGTGAGCCGCAAAGCGTCACGCCATCGGTGGCCACTGGCACAGAAACGGCGGACAACATGGTGGCGATTGAAGACGCGGACAAGCCAACCGACACTGGCGATCAGCCAACCGCAGAAAACACGTCAACAGAAGGTCGTGGTGCTTCCGATGACGATGGTGAACCAGACAGCGCGTGGGTCCGGGTGCGCGGCGATGAAGAGATCGTCGAGTCGCCCTTCTGAGCCGCGTCCAGGTTGCTGACTTTCGGCATCAATCGGATAGCATCTCTTCAATCAGAATCTCTTGCAAACGAGTCCCATGAACTACCTTCGCATCGCCATTACAGTTGCTCTATCCGCCTGCGTCCTTGTTTTCTTCCAGCGCTGGTACTTGACGGATTTCGATACGAGTTGGATCTCGGAGCCGTTTTTCAATTGGCCCTGGTGGGCGATGCTCATAGTGATTTCGCCGGTCATCACTGGCGTAGTTTCGAGCGTGGCAATGTGGGTCACGCGCGAGTCTCCCAGCCCATCGCTTGAAAAGTGATTACCAGCACATCGACCGCCTTGTTGGAGGTTGAGGCAGAAGATCAGATCCAGGTGTCTGAGGACGGTGGGACCGTCTGGATCCACGCGCTAGACGGGAGCACGGTGGGTCGGTTCTCCAAGAGATTCGGGGTCGATGTGCATCGCACGATGACAGCACAAATGTCGGGAGAGGAGCAGTGCCTGAGTTGCACCCACGAGCCCGCGTGCCCTGAAGACTGGCGAAGCTTTGTTGATCTCATGAAGCAGCATCATGACATCACGGTTCCACTCGATCTCATCAGTTTTCCTGCGGTGACATCGCCCATTTGACGAAGTGCTCGGGGTGGAGCCCGTTGTCATCGCATTGATGGCAGCCAGGAAAGGCGATCTGCCATCTAAGGCCCGCGGGTTTGACTCTGGTTGTTGAACCAAAGCCATCACGAACTGGTGTGGATGCGAGGTTCGGACCCCGCGCTAACAGTGGCCCGATTCGCTTGCCCACCTCCGCGTCCACCCTGAGAATCACAACCTGATTTCGCACCACCGCGAATCCGGCATGCCCGTTCAGACCTCACGGTCTGGGCGTGCATAGCATTCAACACCACCCCTGAGCCCGGGCAAGCATTTTCCCGATCAGGGGGAAGGCTTGTCCGGGCTTTGTCCTTTTAAAGGCAATACCCATGACAACCAGAGCCTTCATCCCCGCCTACTTCGAGTCACGCCTGCACCAGATGGTCCAGGTTCAAGAAGACCCGGCCTTCAACGCCCAGAACATGCGCAACCTGCAGGACCTCCTGCACAGCAAGTTCGACGCTCAGCCGGATTTCGCCGGCATCAACGGCCCCGAGAACGCCACACTGGTTCTGATCCGCTCGCCCCACCTGGCGGGCCATGTCGGTACCGAGGTGATGGAACTCGTGCAGTTGCCCCTGTACTTTCAGGAGGTGCGCAACTACACGCCTCTCAGCAGCCAAGCAATGGCACAGCGCCTGCAGTTCGCCCGCGAGAGCGGGTTCCTGCTCTTTGGGCGCGACGAGACGGTTGCCGTGATCCACGGCGCACCACTGGGGCACCTGTTCTGCGCCGCCTACGAGGTCAACACCGATGGCGTGCCGCGCGAACTGTCAGGCGTCTATGCCGACAGCATCAGCTACCACGCACGCCTGCGTCACATCGACAAACTCAATGTGACCGAGACGGAAAAGGCCATCTCCGAAACCCTGGGCACCATGTACTGGTGGTCTGGGCAACAACTGGCCTTCAACCCCGTGCAGATCGAGCGCATGCGCGCCACGATCGCCATGCTCGAGCAACACCGCAAGGTGGCGCCACCCGAGCGCACGGCCAGCGGCGCAGTGATCGAACGGTCGTTCATCGAGAACGGTTCGACAGCATCGCTCAACCCCATCCTGCGCGCAAACGCGGGCTGGAAGCGCTACAGCACGCCGCAAGATGCGTGGTACTACGGCACGTTTTTCAACGAAGACCTGATGCAGACCATCACCTACTGCGAGCAGGATGTGAGTCATGTCAAATGCGACAACCGGGAACAGTTCATGGCCGAACTCAAGGGCATGGCCACGTTCCACGGCAACTCTCGCATGCCCAGCGCCATGGGCTACGGCGAGGACGGCACCACAGCTTTCTTCGAGTCGCTCTACCTCATGAAGGGAGAGGCTCGCACCATGCGTTTCGACACCGGGCATCCGGTGAAAGACGTACAGGGCAACTGGAACGCTCCGCTGTTCGCTGCCCTGAGCATCGAGCACCCTGCGGTTCTGGCGCTGACCAAGGATGCCTACAGCGTGCTGCCGGAGGGCACGGTGGAGATCGACCGCCTGAATCCCTTGGCGTTTGAGCTCAACCAGGCACTGGCCAAGCTCACCGATCGCGGCTACCTGGTCAAGATCGCGCTGCACGATGGCACGGTCTACGAGACCGAGCTGGAGCTGCAGCCCGAGGAAGCCTGACCAAACAGGCGTGCGCCCTCACCGGTGCACCTAGAAAACACAGACCAGCCCTTCGCCACAAGCGGAGGGCTTTTCTGCTTTCTGGGGCTCCCATAGCTGGCCAGTCCTCCAAGAGGCGCAGAACATGACGTTGCAGCAGTTGCAAGGGAGAGCGGACGTTGTATCGTGGCGGACATGAACACCGAAACCAAAGCATCCCCATCCAACTCTGCAGCACACGCCGGCGCCGGCGCGACCGCAGACCTGACCATGTTCGAAGCCGAGTTGCAGAAGTGGAACGAAAATTCCGAAGAAGTGTGTCTGGAGAACGAGGTGCACGCGCACTTCGAACGCGCCAACTACACCAGCTACCTGCCTGCCAGCCGGGATGGGCTGCGCATGCTCAACCAAGTGATGGACTGGAAGGGTGCCGAAGAAGCCCAAGACTCGTCCGCCATAGGGGTGGTGGTCGGCGGGATAGCTGCTGCTGGCTTTTGGGCCGCCCTGCACGCGCTTTCAGTGGCTCTCAACGTGAATGAGCACTCTCTGGCCGAAGTGCTGGAGGATTACACCGAGGGTGGACAGACCAATCCCATCGGCATGGAGGAGTTCGCTCGCCGGCTCAAAGAGGCTGAGGACAACAGCAAGAACCGCAGCCTGTAGTCCAAAAGGCAGCGCCAGCAAACCTTGCCTTTCATCCACGAACACGGCCGCATGAACCTCACCCCCGCCACCGAGAACGCCCATCCCATCGTCGTCGATTCGCGCGAGACCAACAGCCGCATCCCGGCGCACCTGCGCGACCTCGGTGTGGAATTCATCATGCAGGAGATGCCTGCGGGAGACTACCGCGTGGGGGCCTTCTTGATCGAGCGCAAGAGCATCGCCGACTTGGCCAACTCCATCCTCGACGCGCGCCTCTTCGCCCAGGCCGAAGCCATCGCTCTGGCATCCGAGCGACCGGCGTTGCTGATAGAAGGAAACATTCAGGATTTGCCCAACGACATGCACCCCGACTCGCTGCCTGGCGCGCTCTCCGCGCTCTCGGTCTTTTGGGGGCTCTCGATCTTCACCGCACCCAACCAGATGGGCACCGCGCGCCTGCTGGCGCGTCTGCACCACCACCAGGTCAACGGACTGGGCTACGAGGTCGCAACGCGTGTGGCCAAGCCCAGGGACAACCCCGACGGAGCACTGGCCCAATACCTCGTTTGTGGACTTCCAGGCGTGGGACCCGAGGTGGCCAGAAAACTCATCGCTCACTTTGGAAGCGCCCGCGCGGTGTTTACCGCGTCCGCCGCTGAGCTCGTGCTGTGCAAGGGAATCGGGCCCAAGACGGCCGCTGCGATCGTCGCATCGCTCGACCAGAAGCCGACCAGCTTTCGCTCTACAAAAACTGGTACGGTTTAATATTTCTTCCGTCTCGTTGCCAAACTCGCACAGATCACAACATGAACACCACAACTAAACGCGCTGCGGTGCTTGCCTCCTTCCTTGCGTTGGAGGCAATTGGTCTGGCCGCGTGGTCCGCTACAGCCGATAACCAAGTGCGAGCAACCTTCGGCGCCGCCGTTGGGCTCGTGTCTATGGTAGGGGGCTTCATCGTGCTCATGCTCGGGGTGATCAATTTGAGCACGCCAGCGCGTTCTGAGCCTGCCCGCGACTAGGACCATTACTGAAGCCACCCTGCGCAACTAGACGAACCGGTCCAAGCGTTTAAGGGAACAAAAACGAGGGGATTCGATGGCGAAAAACTGGGGTGTCGCAAGGTTCTACGGTGGAGGCTCGATGGAGTACCAGCTGGAGTCAGGGCAGTGGTTGCACGACGGCAAGCTCTTCGATGGAGCGCCGATCCGCCTGTACGAAACAATGGCCGAAGCCGACCAGGCCGCCGGGCAGTTGCCGCAGGACGGGCAACCTCATGGCGTGCAGTTCACGCTCGATGCCCAAGGCAGGGTGGCCACAGCCCGTAAAACGGCGCCCAAGACACTGAAGCCACGCGCACGAGGCTAGGAGTCCCCGCAGTGGCCGAGCAACCCTGGGTGGGCGATCTACTCAGATCGCACTGCCAGCCCACCTACGAATGGTTGCACGCAGACGTCGCTGCGCTTCTTGATCTATCGGCATTTGCGCAACCATGTCGATGGCTCTCTTTGGATCCACGTGCCCGAACTCGATGAGTGCGGTACAGAACTCGCGGTCCTTGTCGCGCCCCGCAACAGCCTTCGACAGGAACAGATCGACCACGTCCAAGCAGTACCCGACGCGGTCGTTTGTATTGCTGTTTTGGACGCGGTGAACCCGCGTGATCCAGTCCCGCGGAAGGACCGCTGTCTCTGGTGCTACGCCTTGCGCGTAGTAGCCGTTGGTCTCGTGAAACTGTGATCCCTCACCGATGGCACCGTCAATCTCGTCGGCCTTCTGCGGCGCCTGGTACGGATAGATGTCGGCCTCGGCCGACGCCTTGAACACATCTTCGGGGTAGGGGATCGGGCCGAGGATCGACTGGCTTCCAATGATGATGAACTCGTACTCATTCGTCACGTCGCTGCTGGCCCGAATGATGTGCTCCAGGTCTTCACGGTTCATCGCACGTCCTCTTCCACTGCATCTCTGATCACCACGCCCTTTTTGAGCGCCCCGATCTGTGAAAGGACGCTCTTGCGTGTGTCCTCGGGCAAGAGGGTGACCAACGGTGAACTCTGGCGAAGCTCCTGCGCGCGCCGGCTGCGGCCAAGGATCTTGCGCCACTGCCGTTTGCTGAGGACTTCCTCCCATTCGGTCCAAAGACTGGTTGATCGAGAAGGCCCAGACCCCAGCCATCGAGCGAGGGTTGCCTGCGCCCTTGCCAGCTGCGCTGGGTCCACTTTGACAAGATCAACGGCCGCCTGGTGAAGGGCCAAGCTCTGCAAATCCTGAATCTCATGGCGAGAGGTGTCCGCCGTGACAGTCACCTGAATGCTTGGCTTCTCGCGCCGGGACCTTGCGCCTGCCGTTCCTTGCGGAGCTGGGGTCATGCTGTCGCCAGCCAGAAGTGCAAGTTCTCCGACCACCCCCAGAGCCGACATGACTCGGAGGTAGGAGCCCATGGAGGGCGCTGGATCGCCGTTTTCGATGGCTCTGAGCGTGTTGCGGGCAATGCCTACCCGCGCCGCCATATCGATCGTGCCGATCCCCTGGGACTTGCGCAGCTGCCGAAGCCGGTCACCCAGCTGAAGCAGCAGCTGTCGCTCGAGCACAGCGGACATAGGGGCGTTGGTCATTTGGTCATTATAGTGACCAATAAAGGACGCGTGGTCAAGATAACGACCAATTTGCCAAAGGGGCCTGCACACCGCTGAAGCGTCGGAATGCTGTGCAGGTGTGGACAACCCGCCCGCGAAGGGGACTGGCCGGATCGGTTTGACGGCATTGTCAGGCGCTTCTACCCTTCAGGGGCACTCTGGTCACCATGACCTTTGCGTCGGCCCCTGCCGACATTCACCCCACCGGGACGTCTTCACTCCCGGTTCGGGATGTGGGCGTTCCTCACCCTCCTTTGGAGAGAGAACATGACCACTTCCCAACTTGACATCAGCCCCGTCCCCTCCGGCGTGAGCATCAACGCCAAACAGCGCCTGTTCGTCATCAACCACGGTGATGGCGTCACCTGCATGGGCTTTGACCACTGCTTCGAGACGGCCACCCAGCTTGCACGTGCACTCAGAGTGCAGGGCCCGAGCGAGACCAAGCGCGGCACCATCGACTGCTACCAGCAGTACCTGTCACTCGTGGGCCAGTACGGCAAAAGCCCGGTTTCCAAAATGACCTGGTACCCCGATGGCACAGCCCCGAAAGTGCGCTCGGTTCTCGAAGCCGCGCGGGCCAGCTATACGGACTACCACGCCCAAGGCACTGTGCTTCGCCTGTTCTACGGCGATCCAGAAACTGGCCGCGACTGGGCCGAGCAAAACGATGTGATCGGCTTCATCGGTCGCAGCAGCGGCATGATGAAAGTGCCTCTGGTGCTGGAGCCTTTGCTCGACGAAGAACGCAACATCGTCTCAAGCGGCTTTGGCGGCTCGATCATGACCCGTTCCATTGTGCGCATCATCAACGTGAGCAGCGGCTACGAGGTGTACCGCCACAAGAACTACGTCATGCCCGAGCTGCACGTCGAAGAGCGGGATTGCCCTGACGGTTATCGGTTCGTGGTCCAGCGTGTCGGCGAAGGCATCGTGGCCACGGCAAAAACGCGTGAAGAAGCAGAAAGCCACGTGGCCTTCCTGAAGGGCTACCGCTTGGTCAACGCCTACAAAACGGTGCGCGAGCACAACGAAGAGCTGCAGGTCGCCTGAGGCTCACAACAATGCAGGGTGCACCACCACTGGTGCGCCCTGTGTGGACATGAAAAAGGCCCTTATGCAGTTTGCGAACTGCATAAGGGCCTTTTTTTGTCTGTTGACTGAGCACGGCAGGACTGGCGAAGCCTCAGCGATCAAGCCGGCTGCACTGGCTAATTTCCCCGGGGAAACTTTCCCGACCTGTTGGTAAGCGTTAAATGGTTGCCTGCTTGAAGAACTCGTACTCGGGAATACCGCGCGACACCTTCAGCCAGAAATCCGAACGGGTCTCCTTCGTCAGCGCAGTGAGGGGCACGCCGGCGAAACGCCGGGCGGCAGCCTCCGGACTCAAACCGGCGGTGAAGCCCGCAACCCCTTGCGTGAAGTAGACGCTGCCCGTCTGAACTGCAGCATCCAGAATGTCACGGACTTCGCTGCCGCGAGGGTAGCGCGCGGCGCTGAGCAACGTCGAGTCGAAGATTTGGACGTTGTCACCAACGCGAATGGCGGCCGAAAAGTAGGGCCAGTTGGTCTCGGGGCCGTCTGCAGGCTTCTCCGTGCCATCGGCGCTGTCCGGCGATGTTGAGAAAACCGCGAACTTGAAATCGTCATGCTGGAGCAAAGCGATGGCTTGGGAACAAGCTTGGGTGGTGTTGCCTTCAAAACGGGCATAGTCAATGAAAAACATGGAAGCTCCTGAGATGGGTTGTGGAACGATTGAACAATGAGACGACATGTGTAGCAACCTGCATCTCGCTCACGCCACACTGATAGATGCGGCGAACCAGAGTTATTCAACTCTGTGTTTATATACAGCATATCTCCAGGCCCTGCGCCTGTCCAATCCTGGCTTGGGCGCAGTTGAAACTGACCCAGATGGCCTGACAGGTCCATGAAGCCCCCCTATCCTCGGAACCACTGAAGTCACCCTGCGTGACCTCTGGTGCTGTCCGCCGCCGCCACCGGGCACCCTGCGGGCGCATTGCACCCATCAACGACTGCAAAGTCACTTTTCACCTTCAGCCCTCGGGACTTCGCGCCCGTGGGGTGTGCGGTCCTGAACTCACTTTCAGGAACGACATATGAACGGCTCATTTATGGGTTTGCCCATCGGGCAGATCAACGCCCACCTCAGCGATGAGATGGTCATGCGCGTGGGCATCCCCCACCGGGGCGGCAAGCTCGCCTTCAACGCATTTTCCAAAGATTACGCTGCGATGGTCTCGGCCAACGCCTTCTGGTCTCAGACCAAACAGGAATTCAGCTTCCCCGAGTACACCGACCTCAGCGAGCTCGACTTCGCCATGGACTCAGCCGGGTACGTGGCGATGCTCCTGTTCAAGAAGAAGGGCAAGCAAACTGGCATGGCCGGCATCTTCCCGTGGTCGATGTCGCAGTACGTGGAATTCGCCACCTCTTGCGGCTCATCCTGGTGGTCGCAACCGGACCTCTGCGTCGAGCCCGAACTGGCGGGAAGCGAAGACGAAATCCAGTTCCGCATCAAGGCCACGGCCACGTTGCTGGAAGGCGCTCTGCAGACCCTCTATGCTTGGCAGAACGAGTTGGTGAAAACCTGCTCGGCCAGAACGATCGCCAACATGCTCAAACCACCGGTACCGGTAATTCAGGGCTGGGACGCTGCTCACTACGAGCAGAGCTTGGAACTGATGACACGTGTGTGGGAACGATGGGAGCCCTGGCTGGGCGCTCCCG
>NZ_JALHLX010000094.1:0-11014 GCF_022844385.1 Hydrogenophaga sp.
GCTTGTCGAGCATGATGCCGGGCTTGTTGTCGCGCACGACCTCGACCTTGCCTTCAAACATGCACACGGCGTCGTGCTCGGCATCGGTCATGCTCCAGAAGTCGGTGCCACGGATGCCCACAGTGGCGGTGGCCATCTTGAGGTTGAGTTCGCGCTTGTTGCCCAGGGCTTTGCTGGAGTAGTCGGTGGCGTAGCGGAACACGCCGGTCACCAGGCGCAGCGTGGCCGAGAGTTCGGAGGGGCCTGCCGCTTGCGGCTGGCGCACCGTCAGGGTCTCGATCAAGAACTCGGAGTTCTCGCCGAGCTTGATCACGCTGCGGTCGGACATGCGCAGCAACATACGGGCATTGCCAGCTGTGATGGCCTTGTCGGTCGCGCGCAATTGCACGCCAGGCTCGGCCGCGCGGCGCTGGCCATTGCGCTCGACCCAGGCGGGTAACTGAATGGCCTCAACCACGGTGCTGGATGTCGCGGCACGGGCGGTGCCCTGACTGGCCCAGAGACCGGCGCCCAACAGCAGCAGACCCAGGGTGTGGCGCACGAGAGACCGGGGTGAACGTGCGGCGGGGAGGGCGTTTGGTGCGGCTGACGGAAACATGGATGACCTCTTCAAAAACAGGGATGGCTGAACCAGACTTGAGCGAGCCTTGCGCTGACTACGCGGACATGCTTGTATCGGATGCAGCGCAGGCAAAAAACAGGCTTGCAGTGAAACTTCTCCGTGAGAAAAGTCGCGCGCAAAGCGCCCAGGTGTCATGCCGGCTTGTCCCTTGACGGGGGTGGGGCATGTCCGCGCCGGTTGACACTGCGCCCGTCGATGCGTTTCACTGCATGGCTGGCCATGTCCGTGGCCATCGTTTCAACGCAGCGGGGTCTTCAGATGGATCGTCGTGAATTCGTGGAAAGTTGCGCACTGGGTGCCGGGTCGCTGGCGGCCACCCTGGCCAGCAATGCCTGGGCTGTTGATGCCAAAGCCCGCAACCACGGCCGCGTGCTGCTGGTGGACGAGCTGGGAAAACCGCTCAAGGCCGCGGGCCTGAGGGCCCAGACCAACTACCTGTTTCACTACCCCTTCGAGGCCACACCGGTGTTCCTGCTCGATCTGGGCAAGGCGGCGGCTGCCACGCAACTGGTCACCCGCGACAAGCAGCCCTACCAGTGGCCCGGTGGCGTCGGCCCACGGCGCAGCCTGGTGGCTTTTTCGGCCATCTGCGCCCACAAGCTGGTGTACCCCACGAAAGACCTGAGCTTCATCAGCTTTCGCAAGGGTGCGGCGGTGAATCCGCAGACGCCGAGCAAGGGCAGCGATCTCATCCATTGCTGCGCCGACCACAGCCAGTACGACCCGGCGCGCGGTGCACAGGTGCTGGCCGGGCCGGCCGAGCAACCGCTGTGCGCCGTGCTGCTGGAGCACGACGCGAAGACCGATCAGCTCACCGCCACCGGCACCTTGGGGGGCGAGTTGTTCGACGATTTCTTCAAGAAGTACGAGATGAAACTGAGCCTGGAGGTGGGGCCCAATGCGAAGCAGGCTGTCTTGCAGCAGTCCACGGTGCGTGAGCTTGACCAGTACTGCCGCAACCCGGTGCGGTGCTGAGCGACTCAGCCCTCCAGCGTTTCCAGCAGCTCCGTCTCGATCTCGATCTGCCGCTTGTTCATCTGCAACTGCGCGCCGCAGATGAGAAAAGTGTCTTCCACCCGCTCGCCCAGCGTGGTGATCTTGGCCAGCTGCACATTGATGTCGTATCGGGCCAGGACCCGGGAAATGCCGTAGAGCAGGCCGGCGCGGTCGCTGGCCGAAACCGACAACAGCCAGCGTTGCGCTTTCTCATCGGGTCGCAGATCGACCCGGGGAGTGACGGGAAAGCTCTTGACCCGGCGCGACAGCCGGCCTTTCATCGGGGCGGGCAGCGGCCCGCATTCGTCGATGGTTTGAGCCAGGTTGTTCTCGACCATGGCGATGAGTTCGCGGTAGTGGTCGGAGAGGGAGGGTGCCACCACCTGGAAGGTGTCGAGCGCATGCCCGGTGAGCGTGGTGTGCACGCGCGCATCGAGGATGCTGAAATTCGAGCTGTCGAAGTAGCCGCAGATGCGGGCGAACAGGTCGTTCTGATCGGGCGCATACACCAGCACCTGCAGACCTTCGCCCTCGGGCGAGAGACGGGCGCGCACGATGCAGCGATCGGGTACGGCCTCGCCCTCGGGCGCCGCTTTGCCTGCGGCCTTGGTCGCGGTCTGGGCGATCTGGCGCGTGAGCACCCGGGTGTGCCAGGCGATCTCGTCGGCCTGGTGGCGCATGAAGTAGCTCACGTCCAGCGTGTCCCACAGCGCCTTGTGCGCCATGTGCGGCAGCGCGTGCAGCGCCAGCATGGACAGCGCCTCGCGCTTGCGCGCCTCGATCACCGCGCCCGGGTCGGGCGCCCGGCCGCCCAGTGCGCGCAGCGTGTAGCGGTACAGGTCTTCCAGCAGTTTGCCTTTCCAGGCGTTCCACACTTTCGGGCTGGTTCCACGAATGTCGGCCACGGTGAGCAGGTACAGCGCGGTCAGGTAGCGCTCGTTGCCCACACGTTTGGCAAACGCGGCAATCACGTCAGGGTCGCTCAGATCTTCCTTCTGTGCCATGCGGCTCATGGTGAGGTGTTCGGACACCAGAAACTCGATCAGCTTGCTGTCTTCGCGCTCGATGCCGTGCTGGCGGCAAAAGGTGCGCACGTCCCTGGCGCCGAGGTCGGAATGGTCGCCACCACGGCCCTTGGCAATGTCGTGAAAGATCGCCGCGATGTAGAAGATCCAGGGCTTGTCCCAGCCGGCGGCGAGCTGCGAGCAGAACGGGTATTCGTGCGAATGCTCGGCAATGAAGAAGCGGCGCACGTTGCGCAGCACCATCAGGATGTGCTGGTCCACCGTGTACACGTGGAACAGGTCGTGCTGCATCTGGCCCACGATGTGGCGGAACACCCAGAGGTAACGCCCGAGCACCGAGGTCTCGTTCATCATGCGCAGCGCGTGCGTGATGCCTTCGGGCTCCTGCAGGATCTGCAGGAACTGGGCCCGGTTCACCGGATCGGCGCGGAACTTCGCGTTCATCACCGGCCGGGCGTTGTAGAGCGCGCGCAGCGTGCGGGCTGAAAAGCCCTTGATGCCCACCGTGGTCTGGTAGATGTGAAAGGTCTCCAGGATGGCGTGGGGCTGCTGCACGTACAGGTCGTCGCTGGCCACCTCCAGCATGCCGCCCTTGTCGAAGAAGCGCGCATTCAGCGGGCGCAGGCGGTCCACGCCGGCCATGTCGTCCTGCAGGCGTTCCTGGATGTTGAGCAGCAGGATCTGGTTGAGCTGCGTGACGGCCTTCGCGGCCCAGTAGTAGCGCTTCATGAGCGCTTCGCTCGCGCGGCGCGTGCCCTTGGCGGTGGGCGCCACATGCGGCGCGCCGGGCGGGCCGGCGGTGATGACGGCCGGTACCTGCGCCTTGAAACCGAACGACTCGGCCACGGCGGTCTGCAGGTCGAACACCAGGCGGTCTTCGCGGCGGTTGGCCAGCAGGTGCAGGCGCGCGCGGATCAGGCTGAGCAGGGCTTCGTTGGCCTTGATCTGGCGGGCTTCCAGCGGCGTGGCAAGACCCTTGCGCGCCAGGTCGTCCCAGCTGCGGCCCAGGCCGGCGGCCTTGGACACCCACAGGATGATCTGCAGATCGCGCAGGCCGCCGGGCGACTCCTTGCAGTTGGGCTCCAGCGAATACGGGGTGTTTTCGTACTTGGTGTGACGCTGGCGCATCTCCAGCGTCTTGGCCACGTAAAAGGCCTTGGGGTCCATGGCTTCGCCGAGCTGCGTCACCAGTCGGTTGAAGGCGTTCTTGCTGCCACAGATCAGGCGGCTCTCCAACATGGAGGTCTGCACCGTCACGTCCTTGGCCGACTCTTCCACGCAGTCGGCCACCGAGCGCACGCTCGAGCCGATTTCCAGGCCGAGGTCCCAGCAGGCGCCGATGAA
Source organism: Hydrogenophaga sp. (assembly GCF_022844385.1). GTDB lineage: Bacteria > Pseudomonadota > Gammaproteobacteria > Burkholderiales > Burkholderiaceae_C > Hydrogenophaga. The sequence goes on from NZ_JALHLX010000094.1 coordinate 3,988, forward strand.
CGCTTCGAGCTGCTTTTTCAGTTCTGCGTCGTCGTCGGGCTGTGCACCGTCGGGCAGCAGCACCAGCACGTCCACGTCGGAATAGGGAAACAGCTCGCCGCGGCCATAGCCGCCCACCGCAATGAGCGAAAAGCCGCTGGCAAACCCGGCGCGGCCCCACAGTTCGCGCAGGGTCTGGTCGGTCAGGCGCGAGAGCTGCTGCAGCGCCTGGCGCACGCCCCGGGTGGAGGCTCCCTGGTCGCGCAGCAGCGCGAAGAGAGCGGTCTTGTCGTCGCGGTAGCGCTGGCGCAGCGCGCCGATGTCGCCCGCAGGCGCCAGGAGCGGGTCCATCGGCTCAGGCGGCCACAGCGGCAGCGGGCGTCACGAACGCCGGCGGCGCCAGGCTGCCAGCTGAAAGCGTGAGCACCTCGTAACCCGTTTCGGTCACCAGCACCGTGTGTTCCCACTGGGCCGAGAGCGAACGGTCACGCGTGACGATGGTCCAGCCGTCGCCGGCTTCCTTGATGTCGCGTTTGCCCGCGTTGATCATGGGCTCGATGGTGAAGGTCATGCCGGGCTTGAGCTCTTCGAGCGTGCCCGGACGGCCGTAGTGCAGCACCTGTGGGTCTTCGTGAAACTTCTGACCGATGCCGTGGCCGCAAAACTCGCGCACCACCGAAAAGCCGTTGCTCTCGGCAAAGGTCTGGATCGCATGGCCGATGTCGCCCAGCCGGATGCCCGGCTTGACCATCACGATGCCCTTCCACATGGCCTCATACGTCACCTGGGTCAGCCGGCGCGCCTGCACCGAACAGGCGGCTTCACCACCGATCATGTACATGCGGCTGTTGTCGCCAAACCAGCCGTCCTTGATGACGGTCACGTCCACGTTGAGGATGTCGCCCTTTTTGAGCGGCTTCTCGTTCGGGATGCCGTGGCACACCACGTGGTTGATCGAGGTGCACAGGTGGCCGGGGTAGGGCGGGTAACCGCTGGGCTGGTAGCCGATGGTGGCCGAGACCGTGCCCTGTTGTTTCATGAATTCGGCCGCGAGGCGGTCGATTTCGAGTGTGGTCACGCCGGGCTGGATCAGCGGCGTGAGGTAGTCCAGCACTTCGGAGGCCAGGCGGCAGGCCACCCGCATGCCTTCGATGCCCGCTTCGTCTTTGTAGGTGATGCTCATGGGCGTGGATTATCCCACCGGCCCCTGCGGCGCAGGGTGTCGGGGGCGATGCCTGGGTGGGCCGCGCGGGTAAAATCGCTGCTTCGCCCACCCCCCGGGTCTACGCACCTCAGGCTCCCAACGTGTCCCTGCACCTGCGCACTTTCGATGGCGGCAATGCCATCAGCGACTTCAAAGTCCAGCAACTCCTGCCCCGCCTGGCAGCCTTCTCCGACAAGATCACCGGCCTCTCGGCCCGCTTCGTGCACCTCGCGGCCTTCGACGGCGAGCCCGATGCGGCCACCGTGGCGCGCGTGGGTGAGCTGCTGACCTATGGTGAGCCCGCCACCGAGGCCCACCTCAAGCTCGAAGCCGCCGGCGCCCCGGCGCTGCTGGTGATGCCGCGCCTGGGCACGGTGTCGCCTTGGGCGTCCAAGGCCACCGACATTGCCCACAACTGCGGCCTGGCCCTGCACCGGGTGGAGCGGCTGGTCGAATTCCGCCTGCAGCTCAAGAGCGGCCTGCTGGGCAAGGCCAGCCTGTCGGCCGAGCAGCTGCGTGCCGTGGCCGACCTGCTGCACGACCGCATGACGGAAAACGTCTCGCTTGACCGCGCGCAAGCGCAGGCCCTGTTCACCGAGCTGCACCCCGCCCCCATGGAGCAGGTGGATGTGCTGGGCGGTGGTCGCAGTGCGCTGGAGCGCGCCAACACCGACTGGGGTCTGGCCCTGGCCGATGACGAAATCGACTACCTCGTGACCGCCTTCACTGGCCTGAAACGCAACCCGACCGACGTCGAGCTGATGATGTTTGCGCAGGCGAACAGCGAACACTGCCGCCACAAGATCTTCAACGCGCAGTTCACCATCGACGGCGTGACGCAGGACAAAAGCCTGTTCGGCATGATCCGCCACACCCACCAGCTCGCGCCACAGCACACCGTGGTCGCGTACTCCGACAACGCCTCCATCATGGAAGGCAGCGTGGTGGAACGCTTCGTGGCACGCGCCGGTGGCGATGCCTCTCCTGCCTACGTGGCCGAGACAGCGACGCACCACGTGCTGATGAAGGTGGAAACCCACAACCACCCGACCGCCATCTCGCCATTCCCCGGCGCGTCCACCGGCGCGGGCGGCGAAATCCGCGACGAAGGCGCGACCGGCCGCGGCTCCAAGCCCAAGGCCGGCCTGACCGGCTTCACAGTCGGCAAACTCTGGGGTGGCCTGAGCGATCAACCGAGCGGCAAGCCCGAGCACATTGCCAGCCCGCTGCAGATCATGACCGAGGGCCCGCTCGGCGGCGCGGCCTTCAACAACGAATTCGGCCGGCCCAACCTGCTGGGCTATTTCCGCGAATACGAACTGGCTGTGGACGGCGTGCAGCGCGGTTATCACAAGCCCATCATGATTGCCGGCGGCGTGGGCGTGATCGACGAGACCCAGACGCAGAAGATTCTGTTCCCCGCCGGCTCGCTGCTGATCCAGCTCGGCGGCCCGGGCATGAAGATCGGCATGGGTGGCAGCGCGGCCAGCTCCATGGCCAGCGGCACCAACGCCGCCTCGCTGGACTTCGACTCCGTGCAGCGCGGCAACCCCGAGATCGAGCGCCGCGCGCAGGAGGTCATCAACCACTGCTGGCAGCAAGGGGCGAACAACCCCATCCTGGCGATCCACGACGTGGGCGCGGGCGGCCTCTCGAACGCCTTCCCCGAACTCACCAACGACGCCGGGCGCGGTGCGCGTTTTGATTTGCGCGCCGTGCCGCTGGAAGAAAGCGGCCTGGCGCCCAAGGAAATCTGGTGCAACGAAAGCCAGGAGCGTTACGTGCTGGCGATCGCGCCCGAATCGCTGGAGGTGTTCAAGGCGTTCTGCGAGCGCGAGCGCTGCCCGTTTGCGGTGATTGGTGTCGCCACGGAAGAGCGCCAGCTCGTTCTGGGCGACGTGAATTTGCCCCTTCCCCCGCTGGGGGAAGGCAGGGATGGGGGCTCGCATACCGACAAGACAACTTCAAGCGTGCCCCCACCCCAACCCTCCCCCAGCGGGGGAGGGAGCCAAGCCGTCGACATGCCGATGAACGTGTTGCTGGGCAAGCCGCCCAAGATGCACCGCGACGTGAAAACCGTGGCGCGCGAAGCCGCCCCGCTGGACCTCACTGGCGTGGACCTGCAGAAGGCCGTGATCGACGTGCTGAGCCACCCCACCGTGGCCTCCAAACGTTTCCTCATCACCATCGGCGACCGCACCGTGGGCGGCCTCTCGCACCGCGACCAGATGGTCGGTCCCTGGCAGGTGCCGGTGGCCGATTGCGCCGTGACCTTGGCGGATTTCAAAGGCTTCGCGGGCGAGGCCATGAGCATGGGCGAGCGCACGCCGCTGGCTGCGTTGGACGCGGCGGCCTCAGGCCGCATGGCGGTGGCCGAGGCCATCACCAACCTGCTGGCTGCACCCATCGAACTGCCGCGCGTGAAGCTCTCCGCCAACTGGATGGCCGCCTGCGGCGAACCGGGCGAAGACGCTGCGCTGTACGAAACCGTTAAAGCCGTGGGCATGGAACTCTGCCCGGCGCTGGGCATTTCGATTCCCGTGGGCAAGGACAGCCTGTCCATGCGCACGCAGTGGAGCGAAGGCGGCGAGACGAAGAAAGTGACCTCGCCGGTGAGCCTGATCGTGAGCGCCTTCGCCACGCTGGCCGACGTACGCGGCACGCTCACACCGCAACTGAACAACACCCTGGACGACACCACGCTGGTGCTGATCGACCTGGGCAAAGGCCGCCACCGCATGGGCGGCAGCGTGCTGGCCCAGGTGCTGGGGCAGGGCGGTGGCGAGGCGCCCGATCTTGATCAGGCACAAGACCTCATCAGCCTGGTCAATGCGGTGAACGCCCTGCGCGCCGAGGGCAGGATCCTGGCCTACCACGACCGCAGCGACGGTGGCCTGCTGGCCGCAGCCGCCGAAATGGCCTTTGCCGGCCATGTAGGCGTGGCGCTCAACGTGGACCTGCTGGTCACCGAAGGCGACGGCATCAGCGACAGCCGCGCCGAGGTGGGCGACGCCAAGAACTGGGCCGGCCAGGTGAGCGCTCGGCGCGAAGAGCTCACGCTCAAGGCGCTGTTCAGCGAAGAGCTGGGCGTGTTGCTGCAGGTGAAAACCGAAGACCGCAACGCGGTGATGCAGACCCTGCGCGAGCACGGTCTGAGCAAGCACAGCCACTTCGTGGGCAAGACCCGCCCCGCATCGTCGGCCATGGAAGTGGGCAAGGGCCAGTTGCAGGTGTGGCGCGACACCAAGGCCGTGTTCTCGGCCACCCTGTTCGACCTGCACCAGGTCTGGGACAGCGTGAGCTGGAAGATCAACCAGCAGCGCGACAACCCGGCCTGTGCCGATGCCGAACACGCCGCAGCTGGCCTTCCCCATGACCCCGGTCTCCACGTTTTCCTCCCTCTCCCTCTGGGAGAGGGCAGGGGTGAGGGCTTTCCCGCTCCCGCCTTGCACCTTTCCCGCCCCAAGGTCGCCATCCTGCGCGAGCAGGGCGTGAACTCGCACGTGGAGATGGCCTACGCCTTCACCCAGGCCGGCTTCGAAGCTTTCGACGTGCACATGACCGACCTGCAGACTGGCCGCGCCAAGCTGGCCGACTTCCAGGGTGTGGTCGCCTGTGGCGGCTTCAGCTACGGAGACACGCTGGGTGCGGGCATCGGCTGGGCACGCAGCATCACCTTCAACCCGGCGCTGTCCGATCAGTTCAAGGCCTTCTTCGCACGAACCGACACCTTCGGTCTGGGCGTGTGCAACGGCTGCCAGATGTTCGCCGAACTGGCCGACATCATCCCCGGCGCCGAGGCCTGGCCGCGCTTCACCACCAACCAGAGCGAGCGTTTCGAGGCCCGCCTGTCCATGGTGGAAGTGCTTGAGTCGCCCAGCCTGTTCCTGCAAGGCATGGCGGGCAGCCGCCTGCCGATTGCCGTGGCTCACGGCGAGGGTTACGCGAACTTTCACCACCGCGGTGACGCGTCGAAGGCGATTGCTGCGATGCGCTTCACCGACAACACGGGTGCCGCCACCGAGCAGTACCCGTTCAACCCCAACGGCAGCCCGGGTGGCTTGACCGCCGTGACCACGGCGGACGGCCGGTTCACGGCCATGATGCCGCACCCCGAGCGCGTGTTCCGCAACATCCAGATGAGCTGGACCGACCAGGACCCGTCGGGCCACAGCGCCTGGATGCAGTTGTGGCACAACGCGCGAAAGTGGGTCGCATGACCACGACCTGCATCGCTTTCCGCGCCTGACCCCTCAACCCCTGAAAGAGACCATGGCCGGAAGCAGCTTGCTCTTGTTGATTGACGACATCGCCGCCATTCTTGACGATGTGGCTGTGATGACCAAGGTGGCCGCGCGACAGGGCGTGGCGGCCGCCGATGACGTGGCGGTGATGACCAAACTGGCAGTGAAGAAAACGGCGGGTGTGCTGGGCGATGACCTCGCACTCAACGCACAGCAGGTCACCGGCGTGAAGGCCGACCGCGAGTTGCCGGTGGTCTGGGCGGTGGCCAAGGGTTCTCTGCTCAACAAGGCCATCCTGGTGCCGGCGGCGCTGCTCATCAGCGTGGTGGCGCCCTGGGCCATCACGCCGTTGTTGATGCTGGGCGGACTGTTCCTGTGCTACGAAGGTGTCGAAAAACTCGTGCACGCGTTCGGTGCCCACAAGGCCGAAACCGAGGCCGAACACGCCAAACGGCTGCAAGCTGTGGCCGACCAGAACGTCGACCTCGTGGCCTTCGAGAAAGAGAAGATCAAGGGTGCCGTGCGCACCGACTTCATCCTCTCGGCCGAGATCATCGTGATCAGCCTGGGCGCGGTGGCCGCGGCCAGCATGGGCCAGCGCGTGGCCGTGCTGGTGGGCATCTCGCTGCTCATGACGGTGGGCGTTTACGGCCTCGTGGCCGGCATCGTCAAGCTGGACGATCTGGGCCTCTACCTCAACCAGCAGGTGGCTCGCTGGAAGCAGGCGATCGGCCGCGGCATCCTGGCGGCTGCGCCCTGGCTCATGAAAACGCTCTCGGTGGTGGGCACGGCCGCCATGTTCCTGGTGGGCGGTGGCATCCTGGTGCACGGTGTGCCCGCCGTGGGCCATGGCATTGAAGACTTCGCCGCAGGTCTGGGCTGGGTGGCGCCCGTGGTGACCGGTCTGGCCGGTGCGCTGGTGGGTATGGTGGCGGGTGCGCTGGTGCTGTTGGTGGTGGGTTTGCTCGGCCGTCTGCGCGGCAAAAAGCCCCAGCCTGCCTGAGGCGTTGATCCCCCGGGTGGGGATGGCACATGCCGGGGCAGCGTCCTAGAATGGTCCGGTCGGCCCCGGGAATCTGCGAGGCCCGACACCGGACACCGCACCGATTGGCGGTGAAACCTCGGGTCTTCGCCACATGGACGGGATCTTCATCAGCTACCGCAGGGACGACTCGGCCGGCTACGCCGGGCGGCTGTACGACCGGCTCGCGGCCCATTTCGGCGCCGACCAGGTCTTCATGGATGTCGCGGGCATCGAGCTCGGCACCGACTTCGTCACCGCCATCGAGCAGGCGGTCGGCTCCTGCAAGGTCCTGATCGTCGTCATCGGAGACGAATGGCTCAGCACCACCGACGCTGCCGGGCGCCGGCGGCTCGACGATCCCCACGACTTTGTGCGTCTCGAAACCAGCGTGGCGCTTGAGCGCGAGATCCGCGTGGTGCCGGTGCTCGTGGGTGGTGCGCTCATGCCGCGTGGTGACGAGCTGCCCGCCAACCTCAAGGCGCTTGCCCGGCGCCAGGCCATCGAAATCAGCCACAAGCAGTGGGAAGCGTCCACGCGCGAACTGATCATGGCGCTGAACACCATGCTGGGCCAACG
>NZ_JALHLX010000094.1:11114-13857 GCF_022844385.1 Hydrogenophaga sp.
CCACGCAGGACGCTGTGGCGCGACCGCGGCCAGTGGAGCCCGCCGCGCCAGCGCCCATACCAGCGCCCGCAACGGTGGCTGCGGTGCCGGAGCGTTCACCGGAGGTGGCGCGCGAGGTCAACGCCGCCTTGCCCCGACCGGGCGAGAGCTGGACCTACCGCACCAGCGGCAAATGGCCCACCAGCCCGCGTCGTGACATCGTGATCTCGGTGCAGTCGGTGCGCGACGGTCTGGTGACAGACACCCTGCGCGCCGACGCTGAAGCGCGCATCGTGGGTGACTCACGGCGCGCCATCGGCAGCCGGCCCGGGTTCCTGAAGTGGGACCAGATCGGACTCGAGTACAGCCCCTATCTGGGCGCTTTTCGCGATCTGGGCACGCTGGGCTCGCTGAGCGACTTTCCGACGCCGGAAGTGGACACCTGGGGCCAGTGGTACTCGCAAGCCAAGGTGCTGGGGCGCGAGTCGGTGAGTGTGCCGGGTGGAAGCTTCGATGCCTTCAAGGTCGAAGTCTGGAGCAGCCGCAGCGCCACGGGTGGTGCCACCCAGGCCGCCATCGAACCGGTGCGCATCCACTACCTGGTCTGGTACGCGCCCGAGGTCAAACGCTACGTGAAGATGCAGCGACGGGTGATCAGTGCCAACAGCCGGGAGATCGAAAAAGATGTGTTCGAACTGGTGGCCCACCGCTGATTCCGCGGCCGGTTGACCTGTGTCAAGGTCGCCGGACGCGGTCTGCCTAGACTGGGGGTATCCGTCGGGACACCTTGCCCGATGAACGCCGAGGAGACCGCATGACCACCGCCACCCACAACCTTGAAGCCGGCGCGCGTGCCGACGCACCACTGACCAACTTCACCGATTGCCATGTCGGCATCCTCAAACGACTGAAATCGCTTGATGCCCTGCCTGCGCTGCTGGAACCCGCCGCGCAGGCGCGCCAGATCGCAGTGGACTCGCTGGCGTTCTTCCGTGAAGCGATCTTTGAACACCACCTCGACGAAGAGCGCGACCTGTTTCCGGCCGTGCTCGCCAGCGCCCAGCCTGGCGCCGAGCGTGACCGTGTGCGGGCCATGACCGAGCGGCTGACCCACGAACACCGCGCCATCGAGATGCTGTGGAAGAGCCTGGAGAAAGCCCTCAAGCGCGTCGGCAAGGGGCAGGATGCCGACCTGGACGTGGAGGATCTGCACCAGCTCGTGGCCGCCTATGCGGCCCACGCAGGCTTTGAGGAAACGGAGTTTCTGCCCTTGTCCGAAACCATCCTGGGCCGCAACAGCAACCACATGGCTGCACTCGGCATGTCGCTGCACATGCGCCGCGTGCCGCAGCCGAACGCCTACATCTGACGGCGCCGCGTCCGCAAGGCAGAATCCGGTGGCGCCCACCACACCGGAGACCCGCCTTGACCGCAGCCACCGACCCCACGCAGACTTCCATCGTGCTTGTGCACGGTTCCTGGCACGGCGCCTGGTGCTGGTGCCGGGTGTTGCCGCTGCTGCGCAGTGCCGGTGTCGACAGCCACGCCGTGACCTTGACCGGGGTGGGCGAACGCGCCCACCTGATGGCGCCCACGATCGATCTGCACACCCACATCCAGGACGTCATCGGCCTGATCGAAGCCGAAGAACTGCAGCGCGTGGTGCTGGTGGGACACAGCTACGCGGGCATGGTGATCACCGGCGTGGCCGATCGGCTGCAGGCTGAACAGCCCGGCCTGCTTGCGCACCTGGTGTATCTGGATGCTGCGCTGCCGTACCCTGGTGACAGCTGGAGCAGTCACCATTCGGCGGAGACAAAACAGACCCGGATCTCGGCAGCCGAGTCCAGCGGGGGCTTGAGTTTTCCGCCGCCCGATGCCAGCCTGTTCGGCCTGAGCGGCGCCGACCGTGACTGGGTCAACCGGCGCCAGACGCCACAGCCCTTCAAGCTGTACCAGCAACCGCTGGACTTCGATGCCGAGCGGGTGGCCGCCGTGCCGCGCACGTTCATCGACTGCACCCAACCGGCGCTGGCCACCATCGCGCCCTCGCGCGTGCGGGTGCGCAGCGAACCCGGCTGGAACGTGGTGGAAATGGCCACCGGCCACGACCCGATGGTGAGCGAGCCAGCGGCGCTCAGCCAGATCCTGCTCGGCATTCACCACCGAACCACTGCCTGAGGTTCACATGATCCAGCGCCTGGACCGCATCGATCAGTTGCGCGCTGCGGCCATGCTGTGGATGACGGCCTACCACTTCTGCTTCGATCTCAACTACTTCCGCCTGATCCGCGAAGACTTCTACCGCGACCCGTTCTGGACCTGGCAGCGCACCGCCATCGTGAGCCTGTTCCTGTTCACCGCCGGCCTGTCGCAGGCGGCGGCCGTGCACCAGGGGCAGACCTGGGCGCGCTTCTGGCGCCGCTGGTTGCAGGTGGCTGGCGCGGCGCTGCTGGTGACGGCCGGCTCGCTGCTGATGTTTCCGAACAGCTTCATCTACTTCGGTGTGCTCCACGGCATTGCGCTCATGCTCATCGTGGTTCGCATGACCGCGGGATGGGGCACGTGGCTGTGGCTGCTGGGTGCGCTGGCCGTTGTTATCCCGCTCGCCGCGCCCACGCTCATCCAGGCGGTTCCCGCACTGGAGGTGCTCAACACCCCCTGGCTCAACTGGCTGGGCCTCATCAGCCGCAAGCCGGTGACCGAGGACTACGTGCCGTTGCTGCCCTGGCTGGGTGTGATGTGGTGGGGTGTGGCCGCCGGG
>NZ_JALHLX010000095.1 GCF_022844385.1 Hydrogenophaga sp.
ATCTTCATCGAGAAATTCGTGCAGGAGCCGCGTCACATCGAGATTCAGGTGCTGGGCGATTCCCATGGCAACGTGATCTACCTGAACGAGCGTGAGTGCTCGATCCAGCGCCGCCACCAGAAGGTGATCGAGGAGGCGCCGTCGCCCTTCATTTCAGATGCCACGCGCAAGGCCATGGGCGAGCAGGCCGTGGCGCTGGCCAAGGCGGTGAAGTACCAGAGCGCGGGCACGGTGGAGTTCGTGGTCGGCAAGGACCAGGACTTCTATTTCCTGGAGATGAACACCCGCCTGCAGGTGGAGCACCCGGTGACCGAGTGCATCACCGGGCTCGATCTGGTGGAACTGATGATCCGTGTGGCGGCCGGCGAGAAGCTGCCGCTGACGCAGGCCGATGTGAAGCGCGAGGGTTGGGCGATTGAATGCCGCATCAACGCGGAAGATCCGTTCCGCAATTTTCTGCCCAGCACCGGGCGCCTGGTGCGTTTCGCGCCGCCTGCGCAGAGCATGTGGCAGGCGAACACGGAGGCGCTCTACGGCGTGCGCGTGGACACCGGCGTGCAGGACGGCGGTGAGATCCCGATGTTCTACGACTCGATGATCGCCAAGCTGATCGTGCACGGCAAAGACCGCGCGGAGGCCATCGCCAAGATGCGCGAAGCGCTCAACGGATTCGTGATCCGGGGTATCAGCAGCAACATTCCGTTCCAGGCCGCGCTGCTGGCGCACCCGAAGTTTGTGGCGGGCGACTTCAACACCGGCTTCATCGCCGAGCACTACGGCCACGGCTTCCGCGCTGAAGATGTGCCACACGACGATGCCGACTTTCTGGTGGCGCTGGCAGCCTTTGTCCGCCGCAAATCGCGCGAGCGTGCAGCTGGCTTGACCGGACAGCTGCCTGGCTACGGCGTGAAGGTGGGCCACGACTTCAGCGTGATCGTGCTGGGCTCCACGGGCGAGCATCTCTACAAGGCGGTGCATGTGGACGAGGTGGTGGGCCAGCTCGGATCGGCTGTGGTGACCGTGGCCGGCAACCGCTACGCCATCAGCAGTCCCTCGCGTCTCAACGACATCTGCATCACCGGTGAATGCAATGGTCAGCCCTTCACCGCGCAGATCGAACGCGGCACGCCGCGCAATCCGCTGGCGCTGGTGGTGCAGCACAACGGCACGCGCATCGAGACCATGGTGGTCTCACCGCGCATGGCCGAGCTGCACGCACTCATGCCGTTCAAGGCCCCGGCCGACATGAGCCGGTACGTGCTCTCGCCCATGCCGGGTCTGCTGGTGGATGTGGCGGTGCAGGTTGGCCAGAAGGTGCAGGCGGGCGAACGCGTGGCGGTGATCGAGGCCATGAAGATGGAGAACGTGTTGTTCGCCGCGGCCGATGGCGTGGTGGGCAAGGTGCTGGCCGCCAAGGGTGAATCGCTGGTGGTGGATCAGCCGATCGTCGAGTTCGAGTGAGCCTCGAATTGGCAGGTGCCCCACAGACGGCTGGGTTTGAATTGCGCTACCCTGTCGCTCACCACGGCTTTGAAGGGTTCGGTATGCGGCACGGTCTGGCTTTTGCTCTGGGGTACCTGCGTCATCCAAGGCGCGTTGGGGCCATTGCTCCGGCATCAAAAGCCTTGGCGCAAGCCATCCTCCACGAGGTCATGCGCGCCGCCCCCAACACGCTGATCGAAGTGGGTGCCGGTACCGGGGCCATCACCCGGGCCTTGCTGCCTGCGCTCGCGCAAGCGGATCGTTTCATGGTGATCGAACGCGATCCCGGTTTTGCGCAGTTGCTGCGCAGAGCTTTTCCCGACCTGGAGGTGCTCAACCATTGCGCCACCCGGCTCGACACGCTGGACATCGAAAAACACAGCCCGGTCACGGTGGTGTCGTCCCTGCCCCTGCTGTCGATGACACGCGACGAGGCACACGGCTGCATCGACGCCATGGTGGCCCTGATCGAGGGCCGCCCTGGTTCGCGGCTCATCCAGTACACCTACGCGTCGCCCCACCTGCGTCCGTTCAAGGACATCCCGGTGGGTTGGCGCTGGCGCCGCGCCGCGTCCATCTGGGCCAACCTGCCGCCCGCCACTGTGTGGACGCTGGAGCAGGCCAGCCATCCTTCGCATACCCACAACGGTTTTCACTGACACATGAGCACTTCGGCCACTTCGCCCCGTCCCTTCAAGGTGCTGGGCATCCAGCAGATCGCCATCGGCGGACCCGACAAACAGCGCTTGCAGAAACTCTGGGTCGACATGCTCGGCCTGGAAATCACCGGTACCTTCCGCAGCGAGCGGGAGAACGTGGATGAGGACATCTGCGCCATCGGCAGCGGTCCGTTCAAGGTCGAGGTCGATCTGATGCAGCCGCTGGACCCCGACAAGAAGCCCGCGGTGCACACCACGCCCCTGAACCACATCGGCCTCTGGATCGACGACCTGCCCACTGCGGTGGACTGGTTGACGGCCCAGGGCGTGCGTTTTGCACCGGGCGGCATTCGCAAAGGCGCTGCAGGTTTCGACATCACCTTCCTGCACCCCAAGGCCAACGACGAATTCCCGATCGCGGGCGAGGGCGTGCTGATCGAACTGGTGCAGGCGCCGCCCGAGGTGGTCAGCGCGTTTGCCCGGCTCTCCTCACAGCCAGGCTGAGCCTCGCCGGAGCCATCACTCCGCGATCATGTAGGTCTTGGTGAGCGGCTCCAGCACCTCGAACTCGCCGGCAAAACCTGGCGGTATGTAGAGGCCCTCGCCGGAGCCCACTTCTTCAAACCCGCCGAACGCGTCGTGCACGCGGCACCGGCCCAGCAACACGGTGAAGAGCTCGCGCTCGGTCTCGCCCATGGCAATGCGCCAGCGACCCGGCTCGCAGCGCCACACGCCGCAAAACACTTGCCCGGCCGGCAAGGCGGCATCGACCCGGTTCCAGGTTTCGCGCAGCGGGTTGCCACGCACCAGGCGCTCGGGTTTGGGGTGGTCGAGGTCGGGTGTGCCGGCGGGCTGGGCGGTGAGCTTGATCAGGCGGGGAGCCGGGGTGAGGGTGGGGGTGTTCATGGCGGAATTGTGCCGCGACCGTCCGCAGAAACACCGAGCAAACCGGGTTTTTGGCCGTTGTTCCGGGGAATACCCAAAGCTCGTGCGGCCTACGCTTGAGGTGTTCTGGGGCCACTTGTCTGCGCGCCAGGACACACACCTTCCAGGAGCTCACCATGAGCACGGTCCCCACACAGCAAACGCCAGCCACTGCAAATTCTCCGGCAGGTCGCCGCGCGCCCGACGCTGCTCAGCTCTGGCCCCACGACCTGCTTGAAGCGTTCTGTCTGCGCATGTCAAGCCAGGGCATGTGTGTGAGCCGCGCACTGATGCAGCACGACCGGCGCTACGGCCTGGAGCAGCTCACGCACGCCCACAACATGGCCGACGACGCGCTGCGCGTGATGGCGGTGCAACTGTTTCGGCACTTTGAAGCCCGCCAGTCGGGGATTACCCGCCCCCATTGAAGTCGCGGAGCGTCTCAAGCCGGTGCCGTTCTGGCCGATAGAGAAGAAACCCCACAGAGGAGACACACGCGCATGTCCGGCATTCATCCCCTATCTCCCGGCGTTTGGCTGATGCGGCGCTTGCGCCTGCGCGGCAAGTTGCTGCTGCTGGCCGTGGCTTCGTTGTTGCCGCAGGCGTTCATCTGGGTGGTCTCCGGGCCGCCCTCGGTCAGCACCTGGGTGCTGGGTATCGAGCTCGGTGGCGCGGCGGTGCTGGTTTACCTCATGCTCAGTTTCTATGCCAGCTTCATGAGCGACTTCCGCCAGGTGCTTGCCAGCATGGAGCAAACCGCCTCAGGCAACCTGCGCACCGTGCTCAAGGCCAGCGGGAGCGATGAACTCGCCGACCTCACCCGCCTGCTCGACCGCATGGTCGGCAACCTCTCGTCCATGGTGGCCGAGGTGCGCAGCAATTCGGCCCTGGTGGCCCACGCCGGCAAAAGCCTGGCCACCGGCAACCGCGACCTGGCCGACCGCACCGAACAACAAGCCGCCAACCTGGAGCAGACCGCAGCCAGCGTGCACGAGCTCTCCAGCACGGTGCAGCAAAACGCCAAGACGGCCGGCGACTCCGATCAGCAGGCCGCGCAGGTGCGCGACGTGGCCGAGTCGGGCGCGCAGTCGATGGGGCGTGCGGTCGAGTCCGTGGAAGGCATTCAGAAGAGCGCCCAGCAGATGAACGAGATCATCGGCGTGATCGACAGTCTCGCGTTCCAGACCAACATCCTTGCGCTCAACGCCGCGGTGGAAGCCGCGCGCGCGGGCGAGCAGGGCAGGGGCTTTGCCGTGGTGGCCGCCGAGGTGCGTTCGCTGGCGCAGCGTTCGGCTGCTTCCGCCAAAGAGATCCGCCAGCTCATCGTGGCCTCGGGCCAGCAGGTGGAGGCCAGCGTGAAACAGATCCGCACCGCGGGCAGCAGCATCCAGCAGATTGCCAACGGTGTGCGCGGAGTGGCGGCCAACATGTCGCTGATCTCGGCTTCCAGCGCGGAGCAAAGCACCGGCCTGAGCGAAATCTCGTCGGCTGTTTCTCAGCTGGACGAGATCACCCAGCGCAATGCGCAGATGGTGGAGCGCGCCGTGGCGCAGGCCGACCAGCTGGAGCAGCGTGCCGCGCACCTGTCCAAGGCGGTGTCGTCGTTCATGCTGCAGCAGGGCACGGCCGAAGAGGCCATGCAACTGGTGGACAAGGCGCAAGCCATGCGTCAGCAGCGCGGCCGCGACGCTTTTGTGCGCGAGATCACCACACCCGCCAACAACTTCTTTGATCGTGACATGTACGTCTTCGCACTTGACCACACGGGTGTTTACCGGTCATTTGGTGGCAAGCCCGAGAAGGTCGGCAGCCGCGTGCAGGACATCCCCGGCATCGACGGCCAGGCGCTGCTCAACGCCATCGTGTCGCAGGCCGAAGCCGGCCCGGGCTGGGTGGAATACAACATCGGCAACCCGGCCAATGGCAGCATCCAGGCCAAGATGTCGTATGTGGTGAAGATCGACGATCTGTACGTGGGGTGCGGCGTCTACAAGACCGCTGCTGCGCGTCAGGCAGCCTGATTCAGGCGCCGGTGCGCCGGGCGCGTGAGCGGGCCAGCGCGGCTTCAATCACGGCGCGCTTTTTGTCCAGCAGGACCTCGTCCGTGATTTGTGAGTGCGCGGCCAGGTCGGACAGCTTTTCCTGTGCCTTGGCTTCCAGCCGGTTGTCGTGCTCGTGCTTCTCGCGCGCCAGCCGCGCCTGCCTGGCCTCGTAGCGCTCTTTGCCCTGGCGTGCCTGCTCGGCTGTCCAGGCCTGCCAGCCGGTGCGCTCGCCACTCACGACTTCCAGTGAAATGCAGTCCACCGGACACACCGGCAAACACAGCTCGCAGCCGGTGCAGACCGGTTCAATCACGGTGTGCATGCGTTTGTTGCTGCCCACGATCGCATCGGTCGGACAGACCTTGATGCACAGCGTGCAGCCGATGCACCAGTCTTCGTCGATCACCGCCACCGTCACCGGGCCTTCAATGCCGTTGTGGGGATTCAGGGATGTGGCGGGCTGGCCAGTGATGGCGGCCAGCCGGGCGATGCCTTCAGTGCCACCGGGTGGACACTGGTTGATCGGGGCGTTGCCCTCGGCAATCGCCAGCGCGTAGCTCGCGCAGTCGGGGTAGCCGCAGCGCGTGCACTGGGTTTGCGGCAGGGCGGCGTCGATGCGCCGGGCGAGATCATTCATGCCGGCCAATATACCGGCGCCAGAGCAGGCGCCGGGGACAGGGTGAAACCGCTCAGGCGGTCGCGGTGCGTGGCTTTGGCTTGCGCGCGGCAGGTGCCTTGGCTGCAGGTTTCGCTGCGGGCTTGGCCGCGGCCTTCGCCGCCACGGTCTTCACAGCAGGTTTGGCCCGTGCTTTCGTTGGCGCTTTGACCACCGCTTTGGCCGCAGCCTGTGCCGGCACCTGTGCAGCGACCTTCTCCAGCCTGGGCTCTGCAGCTCGGGTCTCGGCCGGTTCTGCCACCACGGTGGGCTGATGCACCTTCAGGAACGCCTTCACCACGGGATGCACAAACTCGCGCCAGCGGCGGCCACTGAAGATGCCGTAATGGCCCGCGCCGGCTGCTTCGTAGTGCATGCGGTGCGTCTTGGGAATGCCGGTGCACAAGTCGTGCGCAGCCGCGGTCTGGCCGGAACCCGAGATATCGTCCAGTTCACCTTCGATGGTGAGCAGGGCGGTGTGCTGGATGTCTTGCGGACGCACACGCTCCAGCTGGCCTTGCGGGTTCTTCACGTCCCAGGTGCCGTTGACCAGCTTGAAGTCCTGGAACACCGTGTCGATGGTTTCGAGGTAGTAGTCGGCGTCCATGTCGAGCACGGCGTTGTACTCGTCGTAGAACTTGCGGTGGCTCTCGGCGCTTTCGTTGTCGCCCTTGATCAGGTCTTTGAAGTAGTCGTAATGGCTCGACGCGTGGCGGTCGGGGTTCATGGCCACGAAGCCGGTGTGCTGCAGGAAGCCCGGGTACACGCGACGGCCCGCGCCGGGGAAGTTGTCCGGCACGCGGTAGATCACGTTGTTCTCGAACCAGCTGTGGGCGCGCTGGGTGGCCAGGTTGTTCACCGAGGTGGGCGATTTGCGGGCATCGATCGGGCCGCCCATCATCGTCATCGACAACGGCGTCATCTCACCGCGGCTGGCCATGAGTGACACAGCAGCCAGCACGGGCACGGTGGGCTGGCAGACGCTGACCACGTGGCAGTTGCCGTAGCCTTTTTGCAGGTGACGAATGAACTCCTGCACATAGTTCACATAGTCGTCGAGGTGGAACTCACCGTCGGACAGCGGCACCAGTCGGGCGTTTTTCCAGTCGGTGATGTAGACCTTGTGGTCCTTGAGCATGGTGCGCACGGTGTCGCGCAGCAGCGTGGCGTAGTGGCCCGAGAGGGGTGCGACGATCAGCACCACCGGCTCGCCCTTGAGCTTGGCCAGCGTGTTGGTGTCGTCAGAGAAGCGCTTGAAGCGGCGCAGTTCACAGAACGGCTTGTCGATCTCGATGCGCTCGTGGACCGCGACTTCAATGCCGTCGATGTCCACCGTGTGAATGCCGAACACCGGCTTTTCATAGTCCTTGCCCAGGCGGTGCATCAGGTCGTAGCCGGCCGAGATGCGCTGGGCAATCGGCAACTGCGCAAGCGGCAGGGAAGGGTTGGTGAACAGCTTGGCGGCGACTTCGGCCAGGTCTGAAAACGGCTCCATCATGGAGCGCTGGGTTTCGTAAATCTGGTAGAGCATGGGTGTCCGGCTTCGTTATGTTGCAGTGCAATATATCAGCATGCGCCAAGGAGCGTTAGCGTGATAACACCTAATTTACAGGGGCATCTGTCACCTTCGTGAAAGAATCCTGACCACCGATTTCCACCGCCGGCCAGACGGCGAAGACCCGCTTCACCCCATGACAGACACATCTCCACTCGCCGCATCCCCCTGGAGCGACCTGCCCGCCACCGAGCGCATGCCCGTGCTGTTCGTGGGCCACGGCAGTCCCATGAACGCGATTGAGGACAACCGCTGGCGCCAGCGCTGGCAGGCACTGGGCGCTGAACTGCTGGCACGGGAGCAGCCGCCACGGCTGATTCTGTGCATTTCCGCCCACTGGCTCACGCCGGGCTGGCAGCTCACCGCCATGGACAAGCCTCGCACCATTCACGACTTTGGCGGCTTCCCTCAGGAACTGTTCGACCAGCAATACCCGGCACCGGGCTCGCCGCAGGCTGCCCGCTTCATAAGTCAGTGCGTGTTGCACCCCGTCTCCCGCCAGCCGCTGGTGCTGGACGAAGCCGACTGGGGCCTCGACCACGGCGCCTGGTCCATCCTCAAGCCCATGTTTCCGAACGCGGACATCCCGGTCATCCAGCTCAGCATGGACTACAGCCGGCCCGCCGCCGAGCATTTCGTCATCGGCCAGCAGCTGGCCCAACTGCGCGAGCGCGGTGTGCTCATCGTCGGCAGCGGCAACACGGTCCACAACCTGCGCACCATGCGCCGCGATGCCGCAGACAACCAGGCCTACGACTGGGCGATCGAGTTTGATCGCATCACGGCCGAACACATCGCACAAAAGCGCCTGACGTCGTTGTGTGATTTCCAGCAGTTGGGTGCGGTGGCCCAGATGGCGCATCCCACCTGGGAGCACTACCTGCCGCTGCTGTACGCGGCAGGCGCCGTGCATGCGGACGACGAGCCGCGCTTTTTCAATGAAGGCTTCCAGGGCGCTTCGATCTCCATGCGCTCAATCATCTGGGAATGATCCAACGACAAAGGGCCGCTCGAAAGCGGCCCCCTGTCGCTCACGCAAGGCGGGTCAAACGACCTTGGCGATCGACTGGCAGACGTAGTCGATGTTCTTGCTGTTGAGCGCAGCCACGCACATGCGGCCGGTGTCGGTGCCGTACACGCCGAACTCGCTGCGCAGGCGCACCATCTGGTCCTTGTTCAGGCCGGAATAGCTGAACATGCCGATCTGGCTGGTGATGAAGCCCATGTCCTGCTTCACGCCGGCGGCCTTCAGGCCGTCCACCAGTTTCTGGCGCATGGCCTTGATGCGCACGCGCATTTCGCCCAGTTCCTTCTCCCACAGTGCACGCAGCTCGGGGTTGTTGAGCACGGCGGCCACCACCGCGCCGCCGTGGATGGGCGGGTTGGAATAGTTCGTGCGGATGGCGATCTTGAGCTGCGACAGCACGCGGGAGGCTTCTTCTGCGCTGTCGCACAGCACCGACAATGCGCCCACGCGCTCGCCGTAGAGGCTGAAGCTCTTGGAGAACGAGGTGGACACGAAAAACACCAGACCGGCGGCCACGAACTTGGCGATCACGGCGCCGTCTTCGGCAATGCCGTGGCCAAAGCCCTGGTAGGCCATGTCCAGGAACGGGGTGAGGCTGCGCGCCTTGACCACGGCAATCACCTGGTCCCATTGCGCGGCGGTGATGTCGTAGCCGGTGGGGTTGTGGCAGCAGGCGTGCAGCACAACGATGGTGCCCGGCGCAGCGGCGTTCAGGCTGGCCAGCATGCCGTCGAAGTTGACGCCGCGCTTGTCAGCGTCGTAGTAAGCGTAGCTGCCCACGGTGAAGCCGGCGTTGGTGAAGAGCGCGCGGTGGTTTTCCCAGCTCGGGTCGCTGATCAACACGGTGGCTTCCGGGTTGAGGCGCTTGAGGAAGTCAGCGCCGATCTTCAGGCCGCCCGTGCCGCCGATGGCCTGCACGGTGGCCACCCGGCCGGACTTCACGGGCTCCGAATCCACACCGAACACCAGGCCTTTGACCGCAGCGTCGTAGGCGGCGATACCGTCGATGGGCAAATAGCCACGCGCGGTGGGCTTCTCCATCATGGTCTTCTCGGCGCTTTGCACACACTGCAGCAGCGGCAGCTTGCCGTTGTCGTCGAAATACACACCCACACCCAGGTTCACTTTGTTGGGGTTGGCGTCGGCGGCAAATTGTTCATTCAGACCCAGAATCGGGTCGCGCGGCGCCATTTCGACGGCGGTGAAGAGAGACATGCTGAGGTTCCTGAGGGTTGGTGGACGGGGCAACCCGGCATTTTAGTCGGCGGGTCTGTGCAGGCATGCGGCGAGGGCGTCCGTTGGTGCGGCAGCGCGCATAAGGAAAACTAAATCTCCTGTAGTGTGCGACCCTCCTCACTTTGGGTACTTCGTCACACTTTGCGGGTAGTCATGCCGTGGGGGTGTGCGGTATATTCAAAAAGACCGTTAACTTTTATTAACATTTGACCGTGCTTTTGAGGACCAGGACCATGCAAAACCATACTTCAGAACTCATCCGCACCCTGGCTCGCGGAACCGCCTTGGCGGCCTTGGTGTTGGGCGTGGTGGGTTGTGCAACCCAGAGCGCCAGCCCGCCGGCGCCGACCACGGCAGCCAGCGCCGCCTACGAATACAAGGTCGGCCCGGGCGACACCCTGAACATCAATGTCTGGCGCAACCCCGAGTTGTCTTCCACCGTCCCGGTGCGCCCCGACGGCAAGGTCTCCACCCCGCTGGTGGACGAGCTGGTTGCACAAGGCAAGACGCCCACGGAGATCGCGCGTGATGTGGAAAAAGCGCTCGGAAAATTCGTGCGCGACCCGGTCGTGACCGTCATCGTCACCAACTTCGTGGGTCCTTACAGCGAGCAGATCCGTGTGGTGGGCGAAGCCGCCAAGCCCCAGTTCCTGCCCTACAAGCAGAAGATGACGGTCATGGACGTGATGATTGCCGTGGGCGGCCTCACCGAGTTTGCCGACGGCAACAAGGCCACCATCATCCGGGCCAGCGAGAGCAACAAACGCTACAGCGTGCGCCTGCAAGACCTGGTCAAGCGCGGCGACATCTCCGCCAATGTTGAAATGCTGCCCGGCGACATCCTGATCATCCCCCAGGGCTGGTTCTGATCCCGAGCCTCTGGCACTGACCACCGCTGCCTGGCGCACGGTGGTTTTCTTTCCTTTTTGCTGTCACCCACAGTTGCTTGCATGCAAGACCTCATTGATCAAATAACGACCTTCTTGCGGGGGATGTGGAAGTACCGCCGCCTCGGCGTGCTGGTCGCCTGGCTGGTGGCCGCTGCAACGGCCACCGTCATCTTCATGATGCCCGACCGCTACGAAGCCTCGGCGCGCGTGTATGTGGACACCCAGTCCATCTTGCGACCGCTCATGTCGGGCCTGGCGGTGCAACCCAACATCGAACAGCAGGTCACCATGCTCAGCCGCACCCTGATCAGCCGGCCGACCGTGGAAAAGCTCATCCGCATGGCCGACCTGGACCTGAGCGCCAAGACCAAGGAGCAACAGGAAGAGCTCATCACCCAGGTGACAGAGTCGCTGGCCATCCGCTCCACCGGCCGCGACAACCTCTACACCCTGTCCTACCGCGGCGAAAGCCCCGACAAGGCGCTGCGTGTCGTGCAGTCGCTGATGACGATTTTTGTGGAGTCCAGCCTGGGCGACTCCAAGTCCGATTCGGACACGGCGCGCCGCTTCATTGAAGACCAGATCAAGAACTACGAGGTCCGCCTGACGGAAGCCGAAACGCGACTCAAGGACTTCCGCCTGCGCAACCTGGATCTTCAGACCCAGGGTGGCATGGACATGGCCGGGCGCATGACGGAGATCGTCAACACCCTGAACCAGGCCAAGCTTGAACTGCGCGAAGCCGAAAGCGCCCGCGAGGCTGCGCGGCGCCAGCTCGACCAGGCGCGCGCCGCGCAGCGCGCCACGCCAGCCGCCGGTGGTGGGCCCTCGTTTGCAACGCCCGAACTCGATGCCCGCATCGACCCGCTCAAACGCAACCTTGACGGCCTGCTGCAGCGCTACACCGAGCAGCATCCCGATGTGGTCAACACGCGGCGCCTGATCAAGGAACTGGAAGAGCAGAAGCGCAAGGAAGTGGCCGAGCTGCAGCGCGTAGCTGCGGCCAACCCAGGTCAGCCGACGATGGAAACCAACCCCGCCCTGTTCGAGCTTTCGCGCATCAACTCTGCGGCCGAAGTGCAGGTGGCTTCGCTGCGCGCCCGCGTGGCCGAGTTCGAGTCACGCGCCAACCGCGCCCGTGAACTGATGCGCGCTGCTCCGCAGATCGAGGCCGAGCAAGCCCAGCTCAACCGCGACTACGAAATCAACCGCAAGAACTACGAAGACCTGGTGGCGCGGCGCGAGTCCATCACCATGAGCGGCGAGCTGGAAAGCGCCTCCAGCCTGGCCGACTTCCGCGTGATCGATCCACCGCGCGCCGAGCCGAAACCGGTGGCGCCCAACCGCATCCTGCTGATGCCGCTGGCCCTGCTGGCCGCCCTGGCCGCCGGCCTGGGATTCACCTTCCTGATGAGCCAGGTGCGGCCGGTGTTCTTTGATGCGAATTCGCTGCGCTCGGCCACCGACATGCCTTTGCTGGGCGTGGTCACGCTGGTCAAGCACGACGCCATGCGTCAGCGTGAACGCCGCAGCTTCATGCGTTTTGCCGTGTCCGTGTTGGCCCTGGTGGTCGTGTTTGTGATTGGTATTGCGGTGATGTCTTACCGCGCCGGTCTTTGAAGGTGAGTGCCCATCATGTCCAGTCTCATTGAAAAGGCCGCCCAACGACTCGAGCAGTTGCGCCAGGCAGGTGCCGACATTCCGGCCGACCTGCCCGCGCCAGTTGCCGTGCCCGACAAAGCCCCGGTGGCGCCCGTCGTTGCAGCCACGCCGACACGCGCGGCGCCGTCCCAGGCCCACGCTCCCGACGGCATCCAGTCGAAGGTGGTGCAGATGGACCTGGAGACGCTGCGCGTGGCCGGATTCGTCACGCCCAACGCCCCACGTTCGCCCATCGCCGACCAGTTCCGCGTGATCAAGCGCCCGCTGCTGGCCAACGCCACCGGCAAGGGCGCCGCGCCCGTGCCCAACGGCAACCTGATCATGGTCACCAGTGCCATGCCCGGCGAGGGCAAGAGCTTCACCGCCATCAACCTGGCCATGAGCATCGCCATGGAGCTGGACTACCGCGTGCTGCTGGTGGATGCCGACGTGGCCCGGCCCTCCTTGCGCCAGGCGCTGGGGTTGGCGGCCAGCCCAGGCTTGCTGGACCTGCTGATCGACAGGAAGACCCAGATGTCGGACGTTCTGCTGCGCACCAACGTCGACAAACTCAGTGTCCTGCTCAGTGGCACGCCCCATCCCCGTGCCACCGAATTGCTGGCCAGCGACGCCATGACATCGCTGATTGAAGAGATGGGCCAGCGCTACCCCGACCGCATCATCATTTTTGATTCGCCGCCCTTGCTGCTGACGACCGAAGCACGGGTGCTGGCGACCCACATGGGCCAGATCATCGTGGTGGTGCAGGCAGAGAAAACGCTGCAATCCCAGGTGCAGCACGCCATGACCACCATCGAAGCCTGCCCGGTCAAGCTGATGCTGCTCAACCAGGCCCGCGGTGGTGACCAGGACGCCTATGGTTATGGCTACGGATATGGCTATGGCTACGGACAAACCGCCAGCCAGGCCGCCGACGCCAATGTGCCGGTGGCTGCGGCAACATGAATCGCAGCACCAGGACGGACCCCGTGAAGACCCGTCGCTCTCCAGTGCCCACTGTGCTCGCGCAGCGCTCTGCGGCGTTCGCACTCGGTGCCTTGGCCGCCGCCGCCCTGGGCACCGTGGCACATGCGCAGGACAGCACCAGCGCCGTGGATGCGCCAGGCCCCAAGCCCTCGGTCTGGATCGAACGCCGGGTCACGGTGGGTCAGACCTTGTCCACCAACGGCAACCTCTCCAGCAGCAACGCACGCAGCGAGCTGACCACCGAGGTCACGCCCGGCATTCGTGCGGTGTTCAACACGCCCCGCGTGCAGGGTTTCGTGGATTACTCGCTGAGCGCGCTGTACTACGCGCAAGGCACATCGGGCAACCAGTTTCGCAACGCGCTCAACGCCAGCGCCAAGGTCAACGCCTGGGACAACCGGGCGTTCATCGACCTGTCGGGCGTGGTGTCCAACCAGGCCATCTCGGCCTTTGGCCCGCAGTCCGTCAACGGCCGCTCCGACACCAACCAGTCCGAGACCGCCAGCTTCCGTTTCTCGCCCTACCTGCGCGGCAGCTTCCTGGGCGACACCGACTACGAATTGCGCTACAGCCTGCAGACCGCAGACACGGACACCGCCACCAGGTCCGACATCACCGATCAGTCGGTCTCGGTGCGGCTGGGCAGCCGCCCCGCGGGACAGATGCTGGGCTGGTCGTTCAATGCCTCGGCGGGCGCCACCGACTACAGCCG
>NZ_JALHLX010000096.1 GCF_022844385.1 Hydrogenophaga sp.
GGGAAAAGGGACCGCTTCACTCTACGCACCGGCGCACGCGATACCATCCGCCCGGCACCCGATGGCTTGTGCGCCGTTGAACCTTTATTCCTCCCACTTCATCCCACACCCCATGATCTACGCCAGCCTCAAGCTCATCCACGTCCTGTCCATCGTCCTTTGGATCGGCGGCATGTTTTTCGCCCACGCCTTCCTGCGCCCGGCGGTGCAGTCGCTGGAGCCACCGGTGCGCATCCGCCTGATGCACGACGTGCTCAAACGCTTCTTCACTTACGTGCAGGTTGCCGTCCTGCTGGTGCTGTTCTCGGGCCTGTGGATGATTGGCCGAGTGGCCAAGGAAACGGTGCAGGCCGGACTGCCGTTCAACATGCCGCTGGGCTGGACGGTGATGACCACGCTGGGCATCCTGATGATCGTGGTCTTCGGCCACATCCGCTTTGCGCTGTTCAAGCGCCTCTCGCGCGCTGTGAGCGCCAGTGACTGGCCCGCCGGCGGCGCCGCGCTGGCCTCGATCCGCACCTGGGTCGGCGTCAACCTGATCCTGGGCGTGGCCACCATCGCCGCGACCTTGTTGCTGGGTTGAACGGGCCGATCACCATGGGCTTCACCACCGAACACCAGCCCGGCGTTTGCGCGCAGCCGAGCGACGCCACGCGCGGCTTCGTGTTCAACCACAGCATGCTGCGCGTGAAAGATCCGGCCGTGGCGCTGGACTTCTACACCCGCGTCATGGGCATGCGACTGCTGCGCAAGCTGGACTTTCCCGAGATGTCGTTTTCGCTGTACTTCCTGGCGCGGCCTGAAGACGGCGCGGCACCCGACGACGTGGGCGCGCGCACCAGCTGGACCTTCAGCCAGCGCGGTGTGCTCGAGCTCACCCACAACTGGGGCACCGAGACCCAGGCCGATTTCAAGTACCACGACGGCAACGCCCAGCCGCAGGGCTTTGGCCACATCTGTTTTTCGGTGCCCGACCTCGCCGCGGCCGTGGCCTGGTTCGACGAGAACCAGGTGCCATACGTGAAGCGGCCCGACCAGGGCAAGATGAAAAACGTGGCCTTCATCAAGGACCCCGACGGCTACTGGATCGAGATCGTGCAGCCGGATTTGTTGGCGGGTCTCGGCGGCTGATCAGATCCCGGGTGATGGAATGCGCTCACCCCACATGCGCCGCCACAGCCAGTCCAGTGCAGGGCCGATGTCGGCTCGCTGTCCTTTGAGTTCGGGCCGGTGGCCACCGTTGGCGCGTGCCGCGTCGGTGCCCAGGTCGAAGCGGAAGGTGTAGCTCGGCTCCTGGCCCATGCGCAGGTCGGTCACGTACAAGCGCCCGCCCGTTTCCGACACGCTGTAGAAGCCGTGCGTGAACGCCGCCATGCGCGCCACCGAAGGCTCGTCGGCGTGGCGCTCCAGCAGGCCGGCGCCGCGCTCGTGGCGTGTCCAGACGACGCGTTTGTCGTCGTCCAGCAGCGAGTAGTGGCCTTCCAGGTAGTGCGTGGGCGTGGTGGCCACGAGCCGCCACAGCACGGTGTTGAACGGTGAAGGCGTGACCAGCAGGCCGGAGGTGGCAATGCCCTCTTGTTCCAGCGACGCGCGTGCCACTTGCGTGGCGTGCAGTTGGGCACCCACACCCCAGGCCAGGTAGAGCGTGCTGAGTGCCAGTCCCGCGATGTTCCAGTTCAAACCCCGCGGGTTCTTCAGGCGCAGCGCAGCGACCACGCCCACGATCAGCGGCACGGTGTAGAGCGGGTCGATGATGAAGATGCTGCCCACGCCGAACGGATGGTCGGTGAAAGGCTGCAGCAGCTGCGTGCCGTAGACCGTCATGGTGTCGAGCAGCGGGTGCGTGATGAGCACCAGCCACAGCGCCAGCCACCAGCGTTTGAACAGCGCCGCTTCGCCGTGCACACGCGATGCGATCCAGGCCAGCACCGGCGCGGCCAGCGTGAGGATGAAGAGCGCGTGGCTTTCGGCCCGGTGGCGCGTCATGTTGAGGATGGCGTCGCCGTGGTCGACGAAGGCGTCGAGATCGGGCAGGGTGCCGCCGATGGCGCCCCACAGCGCGGCTTTCCAGACCGCCGTGCGCCGGCCCATCACGGCCACGCCAACGGCCGAACCCAGGGCAATTTGAGAGAGTGAATCCATGGGCGCGAGCTTAAGCGCGGGGGCAGAGCCCCGTGGCCTGCTCGGGCTTTCCCGGTGTGGACTCAGGCCTGAACGACGATGGGAAAGGTGGCCTTGACGCCGTCGCTGCCCGAGGTGAATGGCACGGTGAGTGCCGCCCGGTTTTCTTCATTGAGCCGTCGCCACAGGAAATCGCGCTCGTTGCCCGGGTCGCCCGCCACATACAGCTGTGTGGTCAGCAACTCCATGCGGTCCAGCCGCACCTTGACGTGGATGTGCGGCGTGCGCCCGCCGTACTGCACCGGGCGGATGGTGCGGAAGCGGTAGCGGCCGTCGCGCCCCACGCTCATCTTGCCGAAGCCCTGAAAGGCCGGGTCGGCGCGGCCACCGTCGCCCGGGTGGTGGTAGTGACCCGCGTGGTCGCACTGCCAGATTTCGACCACCGCGCCCGACACCGGAACACCGGCCAGATCGACCACCGTGCCCTCGACCCAGGCCGGCTGGCCCCGGCCATAGTTCGCCTGGCCGTTCTTCAACAGGTCGGCGTCGCTGTCGGCCGGCAAGGCGACGGGGTAGAACGGGCCTTCGGTCTGGCTGGGGGTGGGGCGCAGGTTTTTCGCTTGTGCGATGGCAGACGACAACCAGGCGGGTGCGGCGAGGGCGGCGGCGCTGGCAATCAACAGGTGACGGCGGTTGGATGGCTGCTTCATGGTGACGGTCCGGCAGGTTGCTGCAAGTCCAGCGCGACGTACCGTGTCTCAAAGTCGCCGGGATCGCTGGGGTTGGTCGACTCTTGGAAGCCCAATGCCTTCGCAAGTTCCAGCATGCCGCGGTTGATTCGCAGCACCGTCCCGAAGATGCGCTGCGTGCCGCGCGCACGCAGGTGTTCGATGATCTTGGTCATGAGCTTGTGGCCCAGACCACTGCCCTTGAGGTCGGAGCGCACGATCACACCGAATTCGGCGCCGATGTTGTCCGGGTCGATAGCCACGCGCACCGCGCCCAGGGTTTCTTCCACGCCGTCGGGCCCAGGGCGGGTGGCAATGAAGGCCATCTCGCGCGCGTAATCGATCTGCGTGAGCCGGGCCAGCTCGCTGTGCTCAATGCTGCGGCGGCTGTAGAACACGCGCAGGCGGATGTCTTCCGGGTCGAGCTTCTCCAGGAACGTGCGGTGCTGGGCTTCGTCTTCCGGCCGGATCGGGCGCAGCGTGACCGGCTGGCCTTGCCAGTCCCACAACTCCACCAGCTCTTGCGGGTAGGGCTGGATGGCGAAGCGGTGGGCGCCGGCGGGTTTGCTGGCCGAGAGACGCACCCGCGCGTCCAGCGCCACCGCGCCTTCGTGGTTGGCCAGCAGGGGGTTGATGTCGAGCTCGGCGAGTTCGGGCACGTCGGCCAGCAATTGCGACACGCTCACCAGCACCTGCGCGATGGCATCCAGATCGGCGGCAGGTTCGTCGCGGTAGCCGCGCAGCAGTTTCGCCACGCGGGTGCGCGCCATCTGGGCGAGTGCCAGCGTGGTGTTCAGCGGCGGCAGCGCCAGGGCGGTGTCGGCCAGCACCTCCACGGCCACGCCGCCCTGGCCGAACAGGATGGTCGGGCCGAACACCGGGTCCACGCTGGCGCCGACGATGAGTTCGTGCGCGTGTTTCTTGCGCACCATGGTCTGCACGGTGAAGCCTTCCACCGTCGCGTCGGGCCGCTGTTCGCGCACGCGCGCCAGCATGGTGGCGCAGGCCTCGCCCACCTCGGCCGCGCTGCCCAGGTTCAGGCGCACGCCGCCCACGTCGGACTTGTGCGAGATGTCGAACGACAGGATCTTGAGCGCCACCGGGTAACCCAGCGCGTCGGCGGCTGCCTGCGCGTCTCGCGCCAGCGGCCCCACGACGCTTGTGGCCACCACCGGCAGGCCGGCGGCCTCCAGCAGGTCCTTGGCTTCGGGTTCGGTGAGCAGCTCGCGCCCGCTGGCGAGCACGCCGGCGACGATGGCGCGGATGCGCGGCAAGTCGACCGCATGCATGGCGCTGCGGGCCGGCGGAGTCTGCAGCAGTTCGGTCTGGTGCTCGCGGTAGGTGCGCAGCAGCGAAAAGGCGCGCACCGCGTCTTCGGGCGTGTTGAAGTCGGGCACACCCGAAGCGCGAAACAGCGCGCGCGCCTGCGCCACCGCGCCGTCGCCGAGCCAGCAACCCAGCACGCGCTTGGGGCTCGCGCTGGCCAGCGGCAGCAAGGCTTGCGCAATCTCCAGGCTGGGCACGATGGCCGTGGGTGCGTGGATGAACAGCACTGCGCTCTCGGTGTCGTGCGCCAGCGCTTCCAGCGCCTGCACATAACGCGTGGCCGGTGCATCGCCAATGATGTCCACCGGGTTGGCGTGCGACCAGTTGGCGGGCAGCACCGCATCGAGCCGGGCCTTCATTTCATCGCCGAGTGCGGCCAGCGGCACGCCTTCGGTGGCGGCTGCGTCGGCCGCCATCACGCCGGCTCCGCCGCCGTTGGTGAGCACAATCAACTGGTCGGCGCGGTTGCCGTTGAAGCGCGATAGCGTCTCGGCCGCGAGAAAGAGGTCTTGCAAGGTGTTCACGCGCAGCATGCCGGCGCGTGCGATCGCCGCGTCGAACACCGCGTCCGACCCGGCGAGCGCACCGGTGTGCGAGGCGGCGGCTTGTTGCCCGGCGGCCGAGCGCCCTGCCTTGACCACGATCACCGGCTTGTTGCGCGCCGCAGCGCGCGCGGCCGACATGAACTTGCGCGGCTCTTCGATGCTCTCGATGTAGAGCAGGATGGCGCGGGTTTTCGGGTCGCTGCCCAGGAAGTCGAGCATGTCGCCGAAGTCGACATCGGCACGTTCACCCAGCGAGACGAAATGCGAGAAGCCGATGCCGCGCGAGCCCGCCCAGTCGAGCATGGCGGTGACGAGTGCACCCGATTGCGAGACGAAGGCCAGCTCACCCTGGAGCGCGCCGGTGTGCGCAAAGCTGGCGTTCAGGCCCAGGTGCGGCACCAGCATGCCGATGCAATTGGGGCCGAGGATGCGCAGGGTGTGCACCCGCGCCGCGTCGAGCATGGCCTGCTTCTGCTGGGCGGTGAGTCCGGCGGTGAGCACGATGGCTGCGCGGGTACCGCGGGCACCCAGCTCCGTGATCAGGTCCACCACGGTGGACGCGGGTGTGCACAGGATGGCGAGTTCGGGGGCTGCGGGCAGCTTGGCCACCGAAGCCCAGGTCTTCACGCCATCCAGCTCGACGTGTTTGGGATTGACCGCGTACAGCTGGCCCTTGAAGTCGCCGTTGTTCAGGTTGCGCCACACCGTGCCGCCCACGCTGGCGGGCCGCATCGAGGCCCCGATGACCGCCACGGAGGAGGGCGAGAAGAGGGCGTCGAGGTGGCGGATGCTCATGGGGTGGGGGTGGGGCGGTTGGGTTCGGTGGTTTCCACAGGATCGAGAGGGGTGCCGCTGGTGCGGTTCGACGCCATCCAGGCCAGCAACGAAGAGCGCATGGCCTCTTCCACCGACATGTCGATGGGCGTGATCCAGCTGCGCGGCACAAACACGGTGTAGCCGCCGATCATGTAGCCCATGGGCAGGTACACGGCCACCTGGTCCAGCTCGGCCAGCTCGGGAGGCAGGCCCTGCATGTTCTGGCGCGTGACCAGACCGACGATGGACAGGTCGTTGCCCGGCATGCGCAACACCACCACCGCCTGCTGCTGCGTTTCCTTGTGGGGAGAAAAATAGTCCGCAAAACTCTTGAGCGAGGAGTAAATGCTTTTGACCACCGGCAGGTTGGTGAAGGGCAGTTCGATCCACGAGAGCCAGCGCGCCACGTTGGGCTGCGAGATCAGGAAACCCAGGCCGAGGATGAGACCCGCACCCAGCACAATGCCCAGGCCGGGCAGGTAAAAGTCGCCGATGAAGGGCCGGATCAACCACATGGCGATCGACTCGATCCAGGCCACGGTGAGGTAGAGCACGTAGACCGTGAGGGCGAGCGGCAGGAAGGTGATGAGGCCGCGGAAAAAATACTGGGTGATCGGTTTCATGGGGCGCCTTGGAGGGTCCTCGCGCGGGCTGTGCGCGCGAGCAGCGGGCAGCATAGCAGTCAGTCTCGCCGGGCAGTGTGACAACCGTCGGTGCGCCCGCCCACCTTGCATCCGGGGACAATGGCCCCAAGTGTGCGACGTTTGGCCCGGAAACCGGTGTGGGCTGGATCGGTGCACAGCCTGCCCGCGGAACCAACACCGGCCCTTGGGGCTCAGTCATCCATGAACGGTTTATTCGACTTTTTCGCCCGCCTGGTGCGCGGCTTGCTCAAGCTGGTGCTCGGCGTGGCCGCGCTGGTGTTTGTGCTCAGCCTGCTGCTGGCCACGTTGGTGGTGGTGCTGGGTGTGTCGCTCTGGGCGCTGATCACTGGCCGCAAGCCCGCGCCTTTTGTGGTGTTCAACCGCTTTCGCCAGACCTCTCACCGCTACACGCAGGGTGTCTGGCCGGGTCGTGGCCCGGTGCAGCCCATGGGCGATGTGGTCGACGTGCAGGCCCACGAAGTGCCCGATGCACCGACTCCTCGCGATGTGACGCCCCGGTCTGGAAACGACCCGATGGCGCGCGTGATCCGCTGAACTCAGTCGTCTGAACCGCCCTGGCGGCGTGCCAGCGCGGCGTCGTAGAGTGCGTTGCGGGGCTGGCCGGTGATCTCGGCGCACAGCTTGACTGCGGTTTTCAACGGCAGTTCTTTCAACAGCACGTCCAGCGTGCGCAGTGCGGTTGCGTCCACGCTCCCTTCGACTTCTGCGGTGGCCGGCTGGGGATGCACCAGCAACACGAATTCGCCGCGCGTGCGGTTGGTGTTCGCCTGCAGCCAGGCACCGAAGTCCTGCGCCTTGAGGTGTGCCACTTCCTCGAACTGTTTGGTGAGCTCACGGCCCACGGTCAACATGCGTTCGCCCAGTGCGCCCAGGTCCTTGGCCAGCGCCTCGATGCGGTGCGGTGCTTCGAGCAGCACGCAGCCCCGCGCATCGGCACCGATCAGCTGCACTTCGCGTTGCCGCTCGGCCGCCTTGCTGGCGAGAAAGCCGGCGAACACGAAACGACCGTCCCACCCGCCCATGCCCGCCACCGTGCCCGAGACGCTGAGCAGCGCGGTGATGCTGCTCGCACCGGGAATCGGCACGCTGCGCAGGCCTGCAGCGTTCACGGCCGCCACCAGGCGCGCGCCTGGGTCGCTCACGCCGGGTGTGCCGGCGTCGCTCACATAGGCCACGCGCTGGCCGGCCTGCAGGCGCTGCACCACGGTCTGCGCGGCCTCGGCTTCGTTGTGTTCGTGCAAGGCCAGCAGCGGTTTGTGCAGGCCGTAGCCCTGCAGCAGCGCGGCGGTGTGGCGGGTGTCCTCGCAGGCCACGGTGTCCACGAGCGAGAGCACCTGCAACGCGCGCAGGCCGATATCGGCCAGGTTGCCGATGGGGGTGGCGACCATGTAGAGCGCACCCTGCGGATAATGCTGGTGCGCCGCCGCGTCGCGCGCGGCCGCCAACAGGGATGGAGAGCTTGCAGACAATGTGGAGTTCCAGAAAAGACGTGGCGCCAGTGGTGCCTGCACCGACCACCAAGGCCCGGGGTGATGCGGCCGAAGACACTGCGCTCAAGCACCTGCAGCGCCAGGGTTTGCGGCTGGTTCAGCGCAATTTCAAGACCCCCGGACGGGGCGGTGGCGAGATCGATTTGATTATGCGTGAGCCCGACGGCACGCTGGTCTTCATCGAGGTGCGCCAGCGCGCCAGCCAGCGCCAGGGCGGCGCGGGCGCCAGCATCACCGGGCTCAAGCAACGCCGCATCGTGTTTGCCGCGCGGCACTTTCTGCTGCGGCTCGGGTCAGAGCCTCCATGCCGCTTCGACGTGGTGCTCATCGACGGCACCAGCGGACACATCGACTGGTTGCGCGCAGCCTTCGATGCGTCCTGAGCATTTGGATACAGACCCCACCGCTATGATCGCCCCATGCTTCTGCAACGCATCCAGCAACAGTTCATCGACAGTGCCGACCTGAAGTACCAGTGCGCACAGGCCCTCGCGCCCTTGGTCGAGGCGGCCACCAGTGCGGTGCTGGCCAGTGTCACCGGCGGCGGCAAGGTGCTCACCTGCGGCAACGGCGCTTCGGCTGCGGCCGCCCAGCATTTCGCGGCAAGCTTTGTTGGCCGCTACGACCGCGAGCGCCCCGAGCTGGCAGCGTTCTCGCTGTCGGCCGACGCCGCGGTGCTCACCGGCATTGCCAACGACTTCGACGTCGGTTCGGTCTATGCGCGCCAGGTGCGCGCGCTCGGCCAGGCCGGCGACGTGTTGCTCGCGCTCACCACCTCGGGCAACTCGCCCAACGTGATCGCTGCGGTGCAGGCCGCGCACGAACGCGACATGACGGTGGTGGCCCTCACCGGCGCGCGCGGTGGCCAGCTTGCCCTGTTGCTGCGCGACACCGATGTGCACATTTGTGTGCCTCACGATCTCGCCGCCCGGATTCTGGAGGTGCACCACCTGGTGTTGCACTGCATTTGCGACGGAGTGGATGCCCAGTTGCTGGGCCTGCCCGACGTGTCAACCCCCCACATGGAAAGTGACTCATGAAGCCAACCGCATCTCCCCGTTTGCAACGCATCACCGTGGCCACCTTGCTGGTCGCTGCGCTCGGCGCCACGCTCAGTGCGTGCGCTCCCCTGGTGGTGGGTGGCGCCGCGGTGGGTGCCCTGGTGGCGGTGGACCGCCGCACCTCGGGCGCCCAACTCGATGACCAAGGCATTGAATTGCGATCGAACAACCGCCTGAAAGACGAGCTGGGCGATGCGCGCGCGCGTGTGGCCGTGACGAGCTACAACCGCCGCGTGCTGCTCACGGGCGAGGCGGCGAGCGAGGCGGTCAAGACGCAGATCACTCAGATCGTTTCCGGCGTGAGCAACGTGCGCGAGGTCATCAACGAGCTCGGCGTGACCAACAGCCCCACGCTCAAGGAGCGCGCCACCGACACGCTGATCACCGGCCGCCTGAAGGCGTCGCTGGTGGACGCCAAAGACCTCGCGGCCAGCGCCTTCAAGGTGGTCACGGAGCGCGGTACCGTGTACCTGATGGGCCGCGTGACGCAGCGCGAAGCCGACCGAGCCACCGACCTCGCTCGCAACACTCCGGGTGTGTCGCGCGTGGTGCGAACCTTCGAGATCATCACCGAGCAGGAACTCGCCAACATGCAGCCCCGGCCGGCTGCCAACGAATCGAAGTAATCCACAAACAGCGCCCTTGGCGCTGTTTTTTACTTCAGCCGCTTGATCAGGCTGGACGTGTCCAGGCGGTTGCCGCCCATGGCCTGCACGTCGGCATAGAACTGGTCAACCAGCGCGGTGACCGGCAGGCGGGCGCCGTTGCGCTTGGCTTCGTCGAGCACCAGGCCCAGGTCCTTGCGCATCCAGTCCACGGCAAAACCAAAGTCGAACTTGTCGGCCACCATGGTCTTGCCGCGGTTGTCGAGCTGCCAGCTTTGTGCTGCGCCTTTGCCGATCACGTCCAGCACCTGGTTCATGTCCAGCCCGGCCTTCTGGCCGAAGGCAATGGCTTCCGACAGGCCTTGCACCAGGCCGGCGATGCAGATCTGGTTGACCATCTTGGTGAGCTGTCCGGCCCCGGTATCACCCATGAGTGTGAAGGCGCGCGAGAACGCCATCGCCGCAGGTTTCACATTGTCGAAGGCAGCTGAGTCCCCGCCGCACATGACGGTCAGCAAGCCGTTGACAGCGCCCGCCTGACCACCCGACACCGGTGCGTCGACGAAAGACAGACCCAAGGTCTTTGCGGCCTGGTACAGCTCACGCGCCACATCGGCCGAGGCCGTGGTGTGGTCCACAAAGATCGCTCCCGACGCCATGCCGGCAAACGCACCATCGGCACCCAGTGTGATGGAGCGCAGATCGTCGTCGTTGCCCACACAGGCAAACACGATCTCGGCACCCTGCGCCGCTTCGCGCGGCGTGGGCTTGTGCGAACCACCAAATTCAGCCACCCAGGCAGCAGCCTTGGCGCTGGAACGGTTGTAAACCGTCACCGAATGGCCAGCGCGAGCCAGATGCCCGGCCATGGGATATCCCATGACACCCAGGCCGATGAAGGCGACTTTTTTTGTGGGCGATGACTCGTAGGTTTTCTCTGCAATGTTGCTCATGAGATGGTCTCGGAGGTTGGAAGGGTTCTAAAACAAGAATGCCGCGGAACTGGCTCCGCCAGGCCGCAGGCATTGCCCCCTGGGGGGTGACGCGCCGCAAGGCGCGGCGCGGGGGGTCAAACGATCGTAAGGTGCTCGGTGCCCGCAGCCAGGTCGAGGGTTTTGGCCCGCTGGCTGTTGAGCTTGATCTGCAGGCGCAGATCGTTGAGCGAGTCTGCGTTGCGCAGCGCATCCTCGAAGGTGATCAGGTTGGCCTCGAACGCGTTGAAGAGCGCCTGGTCGAAGGTCTGCATGCCCATCTGGTTGCTCTTCTTCATGATCTCCTTGATCTCGGCGACATCGCCCTTGAAGATCAGGTCGGAGATCAATGGCGAGTTCAGCATGATTTCCACTGCGGCGTGGCGACCCTTGTTGTCCTGGCGCGGAATCAGCCGTTGCGACACCAGCGCGCGCAGGTTGAGCGAGAGGTCCATCAGCAGCTGGGCGCGCCGTTCTTCCGGGAAGAAGTTGATGATGCGGTCCAGCGCCTGGTTGGCGCTGTTGGCGTGCAGCGTGGCCAGGCACAGGTGGCCGGTTTCGCTGAACTGGATGGCGTGTTCCATGGTCTCGCGGTCACGGATCTCACCCATCAGGATCACGTCGGGCGCCTGGCGCAGCGTGTTCTTGAGCGCCGCTTCCCAGCTGTCGGTGTCCAGGCCCACTTCGCGCTGCGTCACCACGCAGTTCTTGTGCGGGTGCACGAACTCCACCGGGTCTTCAATCGTGATGATGTGACCGTGGGTGTTCTCGTTGCGCCAGTCGACCATGGCTGCGAGCGAGGTGGATTTTCCCGAACCCGTGGCGCCCACCAGGATGCACAGACCGCGCTTGGACAGCGACACGTCCTTGAGCACCTGCGGCAGGCCGAGCTTGTCGATGGTGGGCAGCACGGCGGGAATGGTCCGCATCACCATGCCGACCTTGCCCTGCTGGATAAAGGCACTCACTCGGAAACGTCCGATGGCGGGTGGCGAAATCGCGAAGTTGCACTCCTTGGTGCGCTCGAATTCCGCCGCCTGCTTGTCGTTCATGATGGCGCGCGCCAGCGCCAGCGTGTGTGAGGCGTTCAGCGGTTGCGGAGACACCTTGACCACCGAACCGTCAACTTTGATGGCGGGTGGAAAGTCGGCTGTGAGGAAGAGGTCGCTGCCTGTGCGGCTGAGCATCAGGCGCAGCAGGTCGTTGACGAATTTGGATGCCTGGTCGCGTTCCATGTGTCTTGCCTTCTTGTGCTCAGCCGGGGAAGTTTTCCGGGATCTTGGCCTTGCCGCGTGCCTCGGCCGGGCTGATCACATTGCGCTTGACCAGCTCCGAGAGGTTCTGGTCCAGCGTCTGCATGCCCACGTTGCTGCCGGTCTGGATGGCCGAGTACATCTGCGCCACCTTGGCCTCGCGGATCAGGTTTCGGATGGCGCTGGTTCCCAGCATGATCTCGTGCGCTGCCACGCGACCCGAACCATCTTTGGTCTTGCACAAGGTTTGGGAGATCACGGCCACCAGCGATTCGGACAACATGGCGCGAACCATGTCTTTCTCTTCGGCCGGGAACACGTCGATGATGCGGTCGATGGTCTTGGCCGCGCTCGATGTGTGCAGCGTGCCGAACACCAGGTGGCCGGTTTCCGCAGCCGTCATGGCCAGGCGGATGGTTTCCAGATCGCGCATCTCGCCCACCAGAATCGCGTCCGGGTCTTCGCGCAAAGCCGAACGCAAGGCGTTGGAGAAGCTCAGGGTGTGCGGTCCCACTTCGCGCTGGTTCACCAGGCATTTCTTGGATTCGTGCACGAACTCCACCGGGTCTTCCACCGTGAGGATGTGGCCGTATTCGGTTTCGTTGAGGTGGTTGACCATACCGGCCAGCGTGGTCGATTTGCCCGAACCCGTGGGGCCGGTCACCAGCACCAGGCCGCGTGGACGCAAGGCGAGGTCGCCAAAGATCTTGGGCGCGTTGAGCTGCTCCAGCGTGAGGATCTTGCTCGGGATGGTCCGGAACACCGCGCCGGCACCGCGGTTGTGGTTGAAGGCGTTGACGCGGAAGCGGGCCAGGCCCTCGATCTCGAACGAGAAGTCGCATTCGAGGAACTCTTCGTATTGTTTGCGCTGGCTGTCGTTCATGATGTCGTACACCATGCCGTGGACCTGCTTGTGGTCCAGCGGTTCGACGTTGATGCGCCTCACATCACCATGCACCCGTATCATGGGTGGCAGACCGGCCGAGAGGTGAAGATCGGATGCTTTGTTCTTGACGCTGAAGGCAAGCAATTGGGTGATATCCATCCCGGGGTCCCGTGCGGTGTTGAGGTATGACGGCAGATTATGACGACCATTGAACGCAATCTCCAACAGGTTCACGAGCGCTTGAAGCAGGCTTGTACGCTGGCGGGCCGAGATGCGAACGCCGTTGCCTTGCTCGCGGTTTCCAAGACCTTTGACGCAGACGCCGTCTGTCTGGCACTCGATGCCGGCCAGCATGCTTTTGGCGAAAACTATGTGCAGGAAGGCACGGAAAAGATAGAGACCCTGCGCCGACTCAGGCCGGGTGTTGCGCTGCAATGGCATTGCATCGGACCGTTGCAAAGCAACAAAACACGGCCGGTGGCCGAGCGTTTTGATTGGGTTCAATCGGTCGACCGGCTCAAGATCGCGCAGCGTTTGAGCGAACAGCGCCCTGCGGACTTGCCCGACTTGCAGATCTGCCTGCAGGTCAATGTGGACGGCGGTGCGAACAAATCGGGCGTGGAGCCTGAGGCGCTGGCCGAGTTGGCGCTGGCGGTTTCGCGCTTGCCTCGCTTGAAGTTGCGCGGGCTCATGTGCATCCCCGAACCGGTACCAGACTTTGAGACCCAGCGTGACCTGTTCATGCGCGCCAAGGGCTTGTTCGATCAGCTCAATGCGCAGGGCCTCGTGCTCGATACCTTGTCCATGGGCATGAGCGACGACCTGGAAGCGGCCGTGGCCGCCGGCTCGACCATGGTGCGCGTGGGCCGTGGCGTCTTTGGCAGCCGGCCTGCCAAGGTCACTTCAGGGGCTTGACCGTTCCACACGAAGCCGACAGCCACTTGCCTTGGCCGTCCAGGGTCGTGCTCACCGGCTTGCCCTGGTGCGTGGTCTTCATCAGCATCTTCATGGTGTAGGCGGTGTCACCGCTGAAGGTGTAGGTGCCTTCGCCCGAGGACGGGGGTTTCTTGCAGACAAAGTTCATCTTGAGGGTGTTGGCGCTGCGCGAGGTGATGGTGGTCGTGCACTCACCGTCGGCCTGCACCGGCATGTCCTGCTTCGCCGCCATCTCGGGCGTGATGCAGACCTTCATGGCCATGCCACCGCCCGCACTTGCGTCCGGCATCGACATGCCCTGCCTGGCCATCATGTCCTGCATCATCTTTTTCTCGGC
>NZ_JALHLX010000097.1 GCF_022844385.1 Hydrogenophaga sp.
TCATTCCCACTCGATCGTGGCCGGAGGCTTGCTGCTCACGTCGTAGGTCACCCGGTTGATGCCGCGCACCTCGTTGATGATGCGGCTGGACACCTTCTTGAGCAGCGCGTAGGGCAGCTCGGCCCAGTCGGCGGTCATGAAGTCGCTGGTCTGCACCGCACGCAGCGCCACCACGTAGTCATAGGTGCGGCCATCACCCATCACGCCCACGCTTTTCACCGGCAGGAACACGGTGAAGGCCTGGCTGGTGAGGTCGTACCAGCTCTTGCCGCTGGGGTGGTCGATGGTGGAACGCAGTTCCTCGATGAAGATCGCGTCGGCCCGACGCAGCAAATCCGCGTATTCCTTCTTCACCTCGCCCAGGATGCGAACGCCCAGACCGGGGCCCGGGAACGGGTGGCGGTAAACCATGTCGTGCGGCAGACCCAAGGCAACGCCGAGTTCGCGCACCTCGTCCTTGAACAAATCGCGCAGCGGCTCCAGCAGTTTCAGGCCGAGTTGCTCGGGCAGGCCACCCACGTTGTGGTGGCTCTTGATGGTCACGGCTTTTTTGCTCTTGGCACCACCGGATTCAATCACATCGGGGTAAATAGTGCCTTGTGCCAACCACTTGGCGCCTTTTGTTGATGCACCACTTGAAATGAGTTTGGCGGCTTCGGCCTTGAAAACTTCGACGAATTCGCGACCGATGATCTTGCGTTTGGCCTCCGGCTCGCTCACGCCGGCCAAGTGGCCGAGGAACTGGTCGGCCGCGTCCACGCGGATCACCTTGGCGTGCAGCTTGCCGACGAACATGTCCATCACCATGTCGCCTTCGTTCAGGCGCAGCAGGCCATGGTCGACGAACACGCAGGTGAGCTGGTCGCCGATGGCGCGGTGGATGAGTGCTGCGGCCACCGACGAATCGACGCCGCCGGACAGGCCCAGGATGACTTCCTCGTCACCCACCTGCTCGCGGATCTTCTGCACCGCCTCTTCGATGTGGTCGCGCATCACCCAGTCGGCGCGGGTGGCGCAGATGTCGAGCACGAAGCGCTCCAGCAGCGCCCGGCCCTGCACCGTGTGCGTCACTTCGGGGTGGAACTGCACGGCATAGAAGCGCCGCGCTTCGTCCGCCATGCCGGCAATCGGGCAGCTGTCGGTGCTCGCCATGAGCTTGAAGCCGGGCGGCAGCTCGGTGACCTTGTCGCCGTGGCTCATCCACACCTTGAGCATGCCGTGGCCTTCGGGCGTGTGGAAGTCTTCGATGCCCTTGAGCAGCGCGGTGTGGCCGCGCGCGCGCACCTCGGCGTAGCCGAACTCACGCGAGTTCGAGCCTTCGACCTTGCCGCCGAGCTGCTGCGCCATGGTCTGCATGCCATAGCAGATGCCCAGCACCGGAATGCCCAGTTCGTAGACCACATCGGGCGCCTTGTCGTCCACCTCATACACGCTGGCGTGGCTGCCGGACAGGATCACGCCCTTGAGCTGGCCGTCGGCCGCGAACTCGCGCACCCAGTCGCTGCTGACGTCGCAGGGATGCACTTCGCAGTACACGTGCGCCTCGCGCACGCGGCGGGCAATCAGCTGGGTGACCTGGGAGCCGAAATCGAGAATGAGGATTTTCTGGTGCTGCATGGCGTTGTCGGGTTGGGCTGTTCAGAAAGCAAAAAGGCCGTCCATCAGGACGGCCGCCGGCGCTCGGGCGCTCAGTCTGCTCTGTAGTTGGGAGCTTCCTTGGTGATCTGCACATCGTGCACATGGCTCTCGCGGATGCCGGCCGAGGTGATCTCGACGAACTCCGCCTTGTGGCGCATGTGCTCGATGCTCGGGCAACCGCAATAGCCCATGGCTGCGCGCAGGCCGCCGGCCATCTGGAAGATGATGGAAACCACCGAACCCTTGTAGGGCACACGGCCTTCAATGCCTTCGGGCACCAGTTTGTCGGCGTTGGGGTTGCCGGTGCTGCTTTCCTGGAAGTAGCGGTCGGCGCTGCCCTGTTGCATGGCACCAATGGAACCCATGCCGCGGTAGCCCTTGTAGCTGCGGCCCTGGTACAGCACGATTTCGCCCGGCGACTCTTCGGTGCCGGCGAACATGCCGCCCATCATCACGGTGTTGGCGCCAGCCGCAATGGCCTTTGCGATGTCGCCGCTGTAGCGGATGCCGCCGTCGGCAATCATGGGCACGCCCGTGCCCTGCAGCGCGGTGGCTACGCTGTCGATGGCCATGATCTGCGGCACGCCCACGCCGGCCACGATGCGCGTGGTGCAGATGGAGCCCGGGCCGATGCCGACCTTCACCGCATCAGCGCCCGCCTCCACCAGCGCCATGGCGGCACCACCGGTGGCGATGTTGCCGCCGATCACGTCGATCTGCGGATAGTTCTGTTTGACCCAGCGCACACGGTCGATCACGCCTTTGCTGTGGCCGTGCGCGGTGTCGACCACGATGGCGTCCACACCGGCCTTGACCAGTGCTTCCACGCGCTCCTCGGTGCCCTCGCCCACGCCCACGGCGGCGCCCACGCGCAACCGACCCGACGGATCGCGTGCGGCGTTCGGGAAGTTCAGTTGTTTGGTGATGTCCTTCACCGTGATCAGGCCCTTGAGCTCGAACCCGTCGTTCACCAGCAGCAGGCGCTCCAGCTTGTGCTTGTTCAGCAGGGTCTTGGCCTCGGCCGGCGTGGTGCCGTCGGGCATGGTGATCAGGCGCTCGCGCGGCGTCATGATTTCGCTCACCGGCAGGTCGTATCGGGTCTCAAAGCGCAGGTCGCGGCCGGTGACGATGCCGACCACGCGGCCGCCCTCGACCACGGGAAAGCCGGAGATACCCAGCTCGTCCGACAGCTTCATGACCTGGCGGATGGTGGTTTGCGGCGAGATCACCACCGGGTCGCGCAGCACGCCCGACTCGTAGCGCTTGACCTTGGCCACCTGGGCCGCCTGCTCTTGCGGCGTGAGGTTCTTGTGGATGATGCCGATGCCACCTTCCTGGGCCACGGCGATCGCCAGACGGGCTTCGGTGACCGTGTCCATGGCCGCGGAGACCAGGGGCAGGTTGAGCTGGATGTTGCGGGAAAACTGGGTGGCGAGAGAGGTGTCCTTGGGCAGGACCTGGGAGTACGCTGGCACCAGCAACACGTCGTCGAAGGTGAGCGCTTTGCCGAGTAGGCGCATGGGAAAGCTCCAAAAGCGTCGATTGTAGCCGCCCGCCCTGCGGGCAAACCCGCATGGGGGAACGCCACGGATTGACCGCTCAGTGCAGAAAAACCACCGCTGCGTCTGCTGGTGCGGCGCCCGGCGCCGATGGAATGGGGCCGCCCGGGAACTCAGGGCTAAACTCGCGAAATGTCACAAGCCCCCACCTTCAAACTGTACTGGCGCGCCCCTCTGTTGACGGGCCTGCTGCTCACCTGCAGCACGTTGGCCATGGCGCAGTGGCAATGGGTCGACAGCACCGGGCGCAAGGTGTTCAGCGACACACCGCCACCGGCCAGCATTCCCGACAAGAGCATCCTGAAGAAACCCGGTTCGGGCATGGCCCCGCCGGCAGTGACCACAGAGCCGACTGCAACCGCCGCGGCCACCGCCGCACCGGCAGCGCCACAAATCCCCGCACGCGACGCCGAACTCGAAGCGAAGAAGAAGCAGGCTGAACAGGCCGAAGAGGCCAGGAAAAAGGCCGAAGCCGAGCGCGTGGCCAAAGCACGCGCCGACAACTGCGAACGTGCGCGCAAAGCCAAGATCACCATGGACTCAGGCGTGCGACTCGCC
Source organism: Hydrogenophaga sp. (assembly GCF_022844385.1). Classification (GTDB taxonomy): domain Bacteria; phylum Pseudomonadota; class Gammaproteobacteria; order Burkholderiales; family Burkholderiaceae_C; genus Hydrogenophaga. The sequence continues at coordinate 3,756 of NZ_JALHLX010000097.1, forward strand.
ACGACCAACGCCAAGGGTGAGCGCGAGATCATGGACGACAAGGCCAAGGCCGCCGAGACCCAGCGCATGGAAGCGATCATCCGCAGCGAATGTGGACCCCTGCCAAAGCAGTGATCCGCATCAGCACAGCAGGATTTCAGTAGCCGGCCTTTGAGCCGGCTTTTCTTCGGGCAAACAAACCTGTTCCCCGCGCGCCCTGCCCAACGAAGCGTTCCCGACGGGCCACTTTCGGGTCCACGCGCAGCGACCGGTACACCTCCAGGCGATCACCATCGCGCAGCACATGTTCACGGCTCACGCGACGCCCCCACACCCCCAGCGTGAGTGCCGGAGTGCCGAGTTGGGGATACGCCGTGGTCCAGCCCGCCTGGTCCAGCGCCCTCTGGGCGGTGCACCCCTCGGACACCTGCAGGTTGAGCTCCAGCACCTGACGAGGTGCAGGCGAATACATCAACGTGATCTGCATGCGTGGCTCAGTCCGTGCCGTACACCTGATCGGCGCGTTTGACGAATGCGTCCACCAGGTTGCCAGCGATCTTGTCGAACACCGGACCCACCAGAGCGGCCAGGGTGCTGCTGGAGAAGCCGTAGCTCAGCGTGAACTCCACCTTGCAGGCGCGCAGCGTGCCGTCGCCCAACGGTGTGAATGCCCAAACGCCGTCGAGCTGGGAGAACGGTCCGTCGACCAGCTCCATCAGCACCTTGCGGTCGGTCTCATGGATGTTGCGGGTGGTGAAGCTCTGGCGCAGCCCGCTGATGGCCATGCCCACGCGGGCCAGCATCCCGTCGTCGTTGAGTTCCAGCACTTCGCCGTGGTCGCACCAGGGCAGGAACCGGGGGTAGTGCTCGATGTTGGTGACCAGCGCGAACATTTCATGGGCGCTGTGGGAGAGCAAGACAGACTTGTGAATCGTTTTCATACAATCGAACTCATTGTATTGGCCTGAAACGGCCGCACCTCGCGCGTCATGGCCACCAAAAACAGCAAAGCAACTCCCACCAAAGGCCTCGACAGCCGCATCGCCGACAACAAGAAGGCCTTCTTCAACTACGCCATCGAAGAACGTTTTGAAGCCGGCATGGTGCTCGAAGGCTGGGAGGTGAAAGCCCTGCGCGAAGGCAAGGTGCAGCTCACCGACGGTTATGTGGTCATCCGCAGCGGCGAATTGTTCCTCATCGGTTGCCAGATCAACGCGCTGCACACGGCCTCCACCCACATCAGCCCCGATGCCGTGCGCACCAAAAAGCTGCTGCTGCACAAGGACGAGATCCGCCGGCTCATCGGCAAAGTCGAGCAGAAGGGCTACACACTGGTGCCGCTCAACCTGCATTGGAAAAACGGCAAGGTGAAATGCGAACTGGCACTGGCCAAGGGCAAGGCCGAGCACGACAAGCGCGACACCATCAAGGACCGGGAAGGCAAGCGCGAGGTCGAACGGGTGATGAAGTCGCGCCACCGCTGAGGCGGCGCGCGACGTTCACGAAGCCGGTCAGCGCAGGTGCATGAGCGGATGCGCGTCCGCTGCCCACGGGCTTTCAAAGAACGCCGCCACCTGCCCTCTGCCCACCTCTTCAATGCGCTCTGGGTTCCAGCGCGGTTGGTGGTCTTTGTCGATCGCCAGCGCGCGGATGCCCTCCACTGTTTCACTGGCCTCACCCGGCCGCAGATGAAAACACTGATGGACCATGCCGCGCTCCATGCGCAGGTTGTCGGCCAGGCCGAGACCGCGCGCGCGGCGCACCTGCTCCAGCACCACATGCAGCATCAGCGGCGAGCGGTGGCGCAAGGTTGCGGCGGTGGCCTTGGCCCATTCGCCGTCGCCCGACTCCAGCGTGGAGATGATGGCGTGCACGTCGGGCAAGCCAAACACGCGGTCGATCTCCTTGGCCGGCCAGCTGCCTGCGGCCACCGTGATGCTCAGGTGGCTGGCGCACCAGCGTTCTACCGCTGCACCGTTCTCGAACGGGGTTTGCGCCAACGAATGCCACAAACCGGCGAGGCGGCCGGATTCAATGAAACCATCGGCCAGGCCGGCAGCCATGGCGTCGCGCCCACCGAGCACCTGACCGGTGAGCGCAAGGTACTCGCCCAGGCGGCCCGGGCAGCGGCTCAGGAAGTAGCCCCCACCCACGTCGGGGAACAGACCGATATGCGTTTCGGGCATGGCGAGCTTGCTGCGTTCGGTGACGATGCGCAGGCTCGCGCCCTGGCTGATGCCCATACCGCCGCCCATGACGATGCCGTCCATGAAGGCGATGTAGGGCTTGCGGTAGGTGTGGATCAGGTGGTTGAGTGCGTACTCTTCGGTGAAGAAGTCTTCCAGCGACGCGTCACCCGACAAAGCGGCCTGGTGGAAGTAGCGGATGTCGCCACCGGCGCAGAAGCTGCCGAATGGGCCGTCCTTGTTGACGCCGCGAATGGCCACCGCCTGCACCTGATCGTCGTTACGCCAGGACTCCAAGGCCCGCGTGATGCTGCGGATCATGTCGAGCGACAGGGCATTGAGCGCCTTGGGGCGGTTGAGCGTGATGCAGCCGACGCGGCCCAGAATTTCGGCAATGACGTGAGTCTCGGGAGCAGGGGCGTTCATCTTTTTCTTCCGGAAAGTTCGTTCATTGTGGCTGCTGGTCGACGGTCTGGATGCGCGGCGTCCCTGCGCGGGAACGCCAGCCCAGCAGCTCGTTGATCACCAGGGCGCCAATCACCAGGCTGCCACCACGCAGCACTTCGTCGCCCGGCACCTCGTTGGCCCAGACCCAGGCCAGCAGGATGCCGAAAATCACCTCGAGCAAGGCCAGCAGCGAGACTTCGGGTGCCTTGAGCACGCGGGCGCAGACCACCGAGAGTGCACAGGGGATGGCCAGTTGCACCAGCCCGAGCATGGCCAGCCAGGCCACGTCGCTGGCCGTCGCCGCGAAGGGCAGTGCCAGCGGCAGCGTGAGCAAGGACGAGATCACCGCACCCAGCAGCACCGACGGCACGAGGTCGATCTTCTCGCCGTGGGTCTGGCCGCGTTGCACCACCGTCCAGTTGATGGCGCCGGCAATCGGCACACACAGCGCGGTGAGCGAACCCAGCAGCAGGCCACCGGTGTCGATCTCGGGATGGGTCAGGGCCTGAACGAACTGGCTGCCGTACATGTAGGCGATGCCTGCGCCGGCCGCGAGGATGGCAAGCCAGGTGCGCACGGCCAGCCGCTGCCCGATGAAGATGCGCGCCACCAGCGCGGTGAGCAGCGGGCCGATCGACATGATGATCAGCACATTGGCCACGCTGGTGAAGGTCAGGGCCAGCATGAAGGCGGTGAACATCACCGACCAGCACACACCCGAGATCCAGAACGCGGCCGATTCGGGAATCAGGCCCCAGTGGCGCTTGAGCCAGCCGCGCAAAGCGGAACCTGAACGGGTCTCGTCGAGCAGCCCCTGGCTGCGGTCCGCCTGTCGCCAGATGGGCAGGATCACCAGCAAGGACAGGGCGGTGAAAGCGCTGCGCCAGAACGTGACTTCGAACCGTGCCGCCGATTCCAGCTGGCGCGACACCACGCCGGCGATCGACCACATGAGCGTCACCGCCAGCATGAGAAAAACCGCCTGGGTATGCGTCAGGCGGTTGAGGGCTTGAAAAGGCATGGCCAGCTCAGGTCGGAGCAGCCGCAGCGCGGGACTGCGGCCCGCCCGGATCAGCTCTTGGAAGCGCGCTTGCGGTCGCTTTCCTTCAGGAAGCGCTTGCGCAGGCGCACGCTCTTGGGCGTGATCTCGACCAGTTCGTCGTCCTCGATAAATTCCACGCCGTACTCGAGGTTGAGGTCGACCGGGGGCGTGATCTTGATGGCGTCTTCCTTGCCGCTGACGCGGAAGTTGGTCAGCTGCTTGGTGCGTGTGGCGTTGACGATCAGGTCGTTGTCACGGTTGTGGATGCCCACGATCATGCCTTCGTACACCGGATCGCCGGCGCGCACGAACATGCGACCGCGATCGTCAAGCTTGCCCAGGGCGTAGGTGAAGATTTCACCGTCGTCCATGGAGATCAACACGCCGTTCTTGCGGCTGGCGATGTCGCCCTTGTGCGGCTCGTAGCCGTCAAAGATGTTGGCGATCAAGCCGGAGCCGCGCGTCAGGTTCAGGAATTCGTTGGTGAAACCGATCAGGCCACGCGCCGGAATGCGGTACTCCAGGCGCACGCGGCCACGGCCATCGGGCTCCATGTTGGCCAGCTCGCCTTTTCGCTCGCCCAGTGCCTGCATCACACCGCCCTGGTGCTGTTCCTCGATGTCGGCCGTCACCATTTCAATAGGCTCGTGGCGCACGCCGTCGATGTCGCGGAACACCACGCGCGGCTTGGACACCGCGAGTTCGTAGCCTTCGCGGCGCATGTTTTCCAGCAGGATCGTCAGGTGCAGTTCACCGCGTCCCATCACTTCGAAGATGCCGTCTTCGTCGGTTTCCTTCACGCGCAGGGCCACGTTGTGCTGCAGCTCTTTCTGCAGGCGGTCCCAGATCTGGCGGCTGGTGACGAACTTGCCTTCGCGGCCAGCCAGCGGGCTGGTGTTCACGCAGAAATTCATGGTCAGCGTCGGCTCGTCGATCTTGAGCATGGGCAGCGGAGCCGGCGTCAGCGGATCGGTCACGGTCACGCCGATGCCGATGTCGGGAATGCCGTTGATCAGCACGATGTCGCCCGGGCCGGCTTCGGTCACCTGCACGCGGTCCAGACCCTGGAATTTCAACACCTGGTTGACACGTCCCTTGACGACCTTGCCGTCCAGGCCTTCCATCACCACCACATCCATGTTGGGCTTGATCGTGCCCTGGCTGATGCGGCCCACGCCGATGCGGCCGACGAAGGTCGAAAAGTCGAGCGCCGAGACCTGCAGTTGCAGCGGCGCTGCCGGGTCACCATCTTGCGGCTTCACGTGCTTGAGCACGGTGTTGAACAGGGCCGACATGTCGGGGCCCCACTGCTCGCCCGGTGCGCCTTCGACCAGCGAGGTCCAGCCGTTGATGCCCGAGGCGTACACCACGGGGAAATCGAGCTGCTCGTCGTTGGCGCCCAGTTTGTCGAACAGGTCAAACGCAGCGTTGATCACGGCATCGGGGCGAGCGCCCGGCTTGTCGACCTTGTTCACCACCACGATGGGCTTCAGGCCGAGGGCCAGCGCCTTCTTGGTCACGAAACGCGTCTGCGGCATCGGGCCTTCCTGCGCGTCGATCAGCAGAACCACACCGTCCACCATGGACAGGGCGCGTTCAACTTCACCACCGAAGTCGGCGTGGCCGGGGGTGTCGACGATGTTGATGTGCGTGCCTTCCCAGCTCACGGCGCAGTTCTTGGCCAGGATGGTGATGCCACGCTCGCGTTCGATGGCGTTGTTGTCCATCACCGTGTCGACGATTTTTTCGTGTTCGGCGAAGGTGCCCGACTGGCGAAGCAGCTGGTCCACCATGGTGGTTTTGCCATGGTCAACGTGGGCAATGATGGCGATGTTGCGGATTTGTTTGCTCATGATGCGAGTTCCGGTGAGGTTTCCAGGATTTGCTGTATTTCGATGGGGCTCAGCAGCCGCCCCGGGATCAGTTCACCCGCTTGGGTGTGCGCGCTGCCCAGCAGCACGGCTTCTTGTGAAAACGATTCGTCGCCAGTGGGCACCACAGGGCCGAACACGGCCACGCGCTCGTGGTCGGTCCAAGCACCGCGGCGGCGCAGGCCGCTGAGAAAGCGCCCCGCATCCTCAGCCTCCAGCGTGACGGTCTCGTGTCCGTCCAGCAAGGTCTGCACTGGCAGCAACAGCGCCATGCGCTCGTGCTCGTCCAGCGCTTCCAGGGCATCGAGCGCGATGCACTGCGACGCATCGAATGGACCGGTTTCGGTGCGGCGCAACATGCTCAGGTGACCGCCACAGCCCAGGGCTTCGGCAATGTCTTCACCCAGCGTGCGAATGTAGGTGCCCTTGCTGCAGCGCACGCGAAGGCGCAGAAACGGTGCGTCCCCCTGCAACTGCATGTCCAGCAGGTCCAGGTCGTGAATGACGACGTGGCGCGCTTCGCGCTCCACCGTCTCACCCTGACGGGCGTATTCGTAGAGCGGCTTGCCGTCTTTCTTCAAGGCGCTGTGCATCGGCGGCACCTGGGCGATAGGGCCCATGAAACCGTCGAGCGCTTCGACCACCTGCCCCGGCGTGCAAGCCACGGTTCGGGTCTCGATCACCTCGCCCTCGGCGTCGCCGGTGCTGGTTTTCACACCCAGGCGCACCACGGTCTCGTAGGTCTTGTCGGCATCCAGATGGATCTGGCTGAATTTGGTGGCCGCACCAAAACACAGCGGCAGCACACCGCTGGCCAGCGGATCGAGCGTGCCGGTGTGGCCTGCCTTTTCGGCGCGCAGCAACCACTTGGCTTTTTGCAAGGCCTGGTTGCTGGAGAGACCCAGCGGTTTGTCGAGCAACAGCACCCCATGCACAGGGCGCCGTTGCACCCTCGTGCGTGGCGCGTTGATGTTGCCCCCACGCTTGCTCGTTGCACGAGCATCGCTGCCCCCCAAGGGGGCGTTCGCTCCTTGGGGCGGCCCTGCGGTGCTCATGTTCACTCTTCCTTTGAACGAGAGGAAACCGCCTTGGAAATCAAGGCGTTCATGTCGGCCGCACGCTCGGTGGTGCGGTCAAACACGAAATGCAGCGTGGGCACGGTGTGGATATGCAGCCGCTTGAACAAGCCGCTGCGCAGGAAACCCGCAGCAGCGTTGAGGCCTTCCAGCGTTTCCGCCGGGTCACCCGTGAGCAGACTGAAGAAGACCTTGGCGTGCGCGTAGTCGGGTGTCACCTCGACCGCGTTGATCGTGACCATGCCCACCCGGCGGTCTTTCAACTCGCGCGCGATCAGCTCGGCCAGATCACGCTGGATCTGGTCGGCCACACGGAAACCGCGGTTGGGGACGGATGAAGCTTTGCGGGGCATGGTTTACAGCGTACGCGCCACTTCCTTGACCTCGAAGAATTCGAGCTGGTCGCCTTCCTTGATGTCGTTGTAGTTCTTCAGCTTGATACCGCACTCGAAGCCTTCCTTGACTTCGCGCACGTCGTCCTTGAGGCGCTTGAGCGTGTCGATCTCGCCGGTGTAGATGACCACGTTGTCGCGCAGCAGGCGGAAGTGCGCGCTGCGGGTGACCTGGCCAGCCGTGACCATACAGCCGGCAATGGTGCCGATCTTGGTGGCCACGAACACCGTACGGATCTCGGCCGAGCCGATGACTTCTTCGCGTTTCTCGGGCGCCAGCATGCCGGACATGGCTGCACGCAATTCATCGACGGCGTCGTAAATGATGTTGTAGTAACGCAGATCCACGTCGTTGCCTTCGGCCAGCTTGCGCGCACCCACGTCGGCGCGCACGTTGAAGCCGATGATCACCGCCTTGGAGGCAATCGCCAGGTTCACGTCGGACTCGCTGATGCCGCCCACGCCGGCAAACACCAGCTGCACCTTGACCTCTTCGGTCGAGAGCTTGAGCAGCGACTGGGCCAGCGCTTCCTGCGAACCCTGCACATCGGACTTGACGATGATGGGCAGAAGCTTGACTTCGCCGGCCGACATGTCGGAGAACATGTTCTCCAGCTTGGCGGCTTGCTGGCGCGCCAGCTTGGTGTTGCGGAACTTGCCGGCGCGGTAGGTGGCAATTTCACGCGCACGGCGCTCGTCGGTCATCACCATGAAGTCGTCGCCGGCCTGTGGGACTTCCGACAGACCCTGAATTTCCACCGGGATCGACGGACCAGCCGATTTGATCGGTTTGCCGTTTTCGTCCAGCATGGCACGCACGCGGCCAGAGGTCTGGCCCACCAGCACCACGTCGCCGGTCTTGAGCGTGCCGCTTTGCACCAGCACTGTGGCCACGGCACCGCGGCCTTTGTCCAGACGCGCTTCGATCACCAGGCCCTTGGCCATGGACTCCACCGGCGCCTTGAGCTCCAGCACTTCAGCCTGCAGCAGCACCTGCTCCAGCAGCGCATCAATGCCTTGGCCGGTCTTGGCAGACACGCCCACGAAAGGCACATCACCACCGAACTCTTCTGGCACGACTTCTTCGGCCACGAGTTCGGATCGAACTTTTTCCAGGTTGATGCCCGGCTTGTCGATCTTGGTCAGCGCCACAACGATGGGCACGCCCGCCGCCTTGGCGTGTTTGATGGCTTCCTTGGTCTGCGGCATCACCCCGTCGTCGGCTGCGCAGACGAGGATGACGATGTCGGTGGCCTGGGCACCACGGGCACGCATGGCGGTGAACGCCTCGTGACCCGGGGTATCGAGGAAGGAAATCATGCCGCGCTCGGTCTCGACGTGGTACGCCCCGATGTGCTGCGTGATGCCGCCGGCTTCGCCAGCGGCCACCTTGGCGCGGCGGATGTAATCCAGCAGCGAAGTCTTGCCGTGGTCCACATGGCCCATGACGGTGACCACTGGTGCGCGCGGCAGCAGCTCGTGTTCTTGCTGCGCGGTTTCGTCATCGGCAAACGCTTCTGGATCGTCCAGAGCCGCCACCACCGCCTTGTGGCCGAGCTCTTCCACCACGATCATGGCGGTGTCCTGGTCCAGCGGCTGGTTGATGGTGACCATCTGGCCGAGCTTCATCAACTGCTTGATGACCTCGGACGACTTCAGACTCATCTTGTGCGCGAGTTCGGCCACCGTGATGGTCTCCGGCACGTGCACTTCAATGACCTTGACTTCGGTCGGTGCCACGAAGTTGCTGGCGCCCGAATCACGGGAATCGCGCGAGTCGCGGCGACCGCGCGGGCCTCCGCGCCAGTTGGTCGAACGCCCGGCGCTGGTATCGCCACGCGTCTTGATCTCTTTCTTCTTGGCCGCGTCGTCTTTCCAGGTCGACGACAGGTTCTCGGACTTGACCTCTTTCTTGCCGGCCGTACCGGCCGTGGCTGCGCCTGCAGCGGTGGTCGCGGGCTTGCCGGGTGTGCCGGCGGGCTTGTGCAGCGTGCCCTTGATGCCGGCTTTCGGGTCGACAGGCGCTGGCTCAGGCTTTTTGGCCACCATGGTCTTGGCGGGTGCCGACATCATGGCGCGGATGTTCGCGGCTTCGGCTTCGGCCTTGCGGCGGCGCTCCACCAGATCCTGCGCGCGCAGGTCGTCTGCACGTTTGCTTTCCGCGTTGCGGTCCGCGATCACGCGGGCAGCAGAGTCTCTCTCAAGGGAGTCGGTCTTGGCCTTGGCGTCCTTGGCGGTGCGCGCAGCGATCGCTTCGGCAATGCCTTCGGGCGAAGCGGCTTCGGCGGCAGCGCGAGCAGCGGATTCGGCAGCATCAGCGGCTGCCGCGGCGGCACGTTCCTGCTCGGCGATGGCCTGTGCCTGGCGGGCCTCCTCGGCCTCGCGGGCCTGGCGCTTTTCGTTGAAGTCTTCTTCCTGGCGGCGCAGCAGTTCGGCCTGGCGACGCGCTTCTTCTTCGCGGCGTGCCAGTTCTTCGGTGTCGATCACCGGTGCCGCAGCCACCTGCTCTTCAACCACCTCGGGCACGGCCACTTCATCGTCGCGCTTGATGAAGGTGCGCTTCTTGCGGACTTCCACCTGGATCGTGCGGGCACGGCCAGTGGAGTCGGCCTGCTTGATCTCGGAGGTCGATTTTTTCACCAGGGTGATCTTCTTGCGCTCACCGCCGGCTGTGCCGTGGCTGGCTTTGAGGTGGCCCAGCAGCGATTGCTTGTCCGATTCGGTGACCGGATCGGCCCCGGATGACTTGGGCACGCCCGCTGCGGAGAGTTGCTCCAGCAGGACGGTGGTGGGCTTGTTCAGCTCGGCAGCCAGTTCGGCGACGGTGGTACTTGTCATAGGTCTCTATTCTCCGATGGGCCTCCGCTGGTCAGGTCGTGGATTGCGCTTCGTCACCGGTGAACCAGTGAGCGCGTGCCAGCATGATCAGCGCGGTGGCCTCTTCAGGCGTCTGTGCGGTGATGTCGGTGAGCTCGTCGGTGGCCAG
>NZ_JALHLX010000098.1 GCF_022844385.1 Hydrogenophaga sp.
TGGTGCGGCTGGCAGGAATTGAACCCACGACCCCTTGGTTCGTAGCCAAGTACTCTATCCAACTGAGCTACAGCCGCGAAGCCTCGAATTATAGCAGCAATTTTTGGTAGGCCGTGTTGGACTTGAACCAACGACCAAAGGATTATGAGTCCTCTGCTCTAACCAACTGAGCTAACGGCCCTGCGCAGAAGGATTGTAGGGGTCGCCCCGAGCCGTCTCGCTGGTTACTTGTTGTGGCTCAGTGCGTTGCCTACCAGCTTGGCCGTCACGTCCACGATCTGGATCATGCGCTCGTAAGGCATGCGCTGCGGGCCGATCACGCCCAGCGTGCCGACGATCTGACCATCGACCTCGTAGGGCGCGGTCACGACCGACAGGTCTTCATAGGGCACCACCTGGCTTTCTCCGCCGATGTAAATGCGCACACCGTCGGCCTGGGCCGACACATCAAGCAGGCGGATGAGTTGGGTCTTCTGCTCGAAGAGATCAAACATGCGGCGCAGGTTGCCCATGTCGCTGGAAAACTCGGTCACCGACAGCAGGTTGCGTTCACCCGACACCACCACCTCGTCTTGCGCCGCGTCCCCCTCGGCGCCGATGTCCACCGCGACTTTCATGAGGTCGGCGATCTCGCCGCGCAAGGCGTCGACTTCGTGCTTCAGCCGTTCTCGCACCGCCTCCATGGTCAGCCCCGAATAGTGACTGTTGAGGAAGTTGGCGGCTTCAAGCAGCTGCGACTGGGTGAATGTGGCCTGCGTGTGGATGATGCGGTTCTGCACCTCGCCCTCGGGCGAAACGATGATGACCAAAACGCGGCGATCCGACAGGCTCAGGAATTCGATGTGCCGGAACACCGAGGCGCGGCGCGGGGCCGTGATCACGCCCACGAACTGCGACAGGCTGGAGAGCATGTTGGCCGCGTGGCTGATGACGCGGTGCGGCTGGCCGGCCTCGATGCCTGGCGCCGTCATCTCGTTCACGGGCGACAAGCCTTCGCGGCGCACGGTGAGCATGGTGTCGACAAACATCCGGTAGCCGCGCGCTGTCGGAATGCGTCCGGCAGAGGTGTGCGGGCTGGCGATCAGGCCGAGTTCTTCGAGGTCGCTCATCACGTTGCGGATGGTGGCTGGCGACAACTCCATGCCGGCTGCGCGAGCCAACGTGCGCGAACCCACAGGCTGGCCGTCGGCGATGTAACGCTCGACGAGGGTTTTGAGCAGCAGCTTCGCGCGGTCATCCAACATCGTTTCATTTTACGGAGAGACCGCTGCACAGTACCGTTTGTGGGCGAGGGTTTTCGGGCAATCCACCACAAACGGGCTATGTTGTAATTTACGCATGAGCATGCCCCCCGACACACGGTCCACCCCCACCCAAACGGGCCGTGCCCTGCGCTTCGCGCATGTGGTCATCGTCGGCAAATACCATGCACCTGGATCGCGAAACGCGGTCGACGAGATCGCCCACTTCCTGCACGACGAAGGCTGCGACGTGTCGATCGAGCAAGAGACGGCATTCAACACCGGCCTGACGCAGTACCCAGCGCTCACCGTGCCTGAGATGGGTCAACACTGCGATCTGGCGCTGGTGGTGGGTGGCGATGGCACCATGCTGGGCATCGGCCGCCAGCTGGCGCGCTACGGCGTGCCGCTGGTTGGCATCAACCAGGGGCGCCTGGGTTTTATCACCGACATTCCGTTTGAAGACTTTCGCGACAAGCTACGCCCCATCCTTCGCGGCGCGTTCGAGGATGACCCACGTTCGTTGATGGCAGCAGGCGTGTGGCGCGACGGCCGCTGCGTGTTCGAGGCCACCGCACTCAATGACGTGGTGGTCAACCGCGGTGGTGCGGCCAGCATGATCGAACTTCGGGTGGAGGTGGACGGGCACTTTGTGGCCAACCAGCGCGCTGACGGTCTGATCATTGCCTCGCCCACCGGCTCCACCGCCTACGCGCTCTCAGCTGGCGGCCCTCTGCTGCACCCGGCCATCGGCGGCTGGCTGATGGTGCCGATCGCGCCACATACCTTGTCCAACCGGCCGGTGGTGTTGCCCGGGCACAGCGAGATCGCCATGGAAATTGTCTCGGGCAAGGAGGCCAGCGCCAATTTCGACATGCAGTCTTTCACCAGCCTGCTGCACGGTGACCGCATCGTGGTGCGCCGCTCCGAGCATGCCCTTCGCCTGCTGCACCCGGTGGGCTGGAGTTACTTTGATACCTTGCGCAAAAAGCTCCACTGGAACGAAGGTGTCTGAGGACCCGGCAGAATCCATCCTGTCCCCAACCTCACACACCCCGACATGAGCCTCCGCCGCATTGCCCTGCGCGACTTCGTCATTGTGCAGTCCCTCGACCTGGAACTGGACCGAGGCTTCGGTGTGCTCACGGGCGAGACCGGCGCGGGAAAATCGATCCTGATCGACGCGCTTCAACTGGCGCTGGGCGCCCGGGCCGAGAGTGGCGTGGTGCGCGAAGGCGCCGCACGCTGCGAAATCGCCGCCGAGTTCGACGCACCCGCCTCTGTCACACCCTGGCTGGAAGAACAAGGTTTCCCGGTCGAAGACAGCCTGCTGCTGCGCCGCACGGTGGACACCGAGGGCCGCAGCCGCGCCTGGATCAATGGCAGCGCCGCCACCATGGCGCAGCTCAAGTCCCTGGCCGATGGTCTGGTCGACATCCACGGCCAACATGCCTGGCAGAGCCTCACGCGGGCAGAAGCCGTGCGCGACCTGCTCGACGCCTACGCCGGCATCAGCACCGCCGCGGCCATGCAGGCCTGGGGCCGGTGGCGCCAGCAACGCAAAACGCTGGACAACGCCACAGAAAGACAAAACACACTGCAGCAGGAGAGCGAACGGCTCGCCTGGCAGATCGCCGAGCTCGACAAACTCGCTCCCCTGCCAGGCGAGTGGGAAGAACTCAACACGCAGCACAGCCGCCTGGCCAATGCGCAAGGCCTGCTGAACGCCGCGCAAGCCGCCGTCACTGCGCTCGACGACGAAGAATCGAACGCCGCGGCACTGATCCACCGTGCACTCACGGCACTGCAGGCGCAGGCGCACATCGAGCCCCGGTTTGCGGACGGGATCGCCGCGCTGGAGGCCGCGCTGGCCCAGGTGCAGGACACTGTGCACAACCTGCACCAGTACGCGCGCCACACCGACCAGGACCCCGCCAGCCTGGAAGAGCTGGACCAGCGCCTGGCGCAATGGGTGTCGCTGGCGCGCCGTTACCGCCGCAGTCCGGATGAGCTGGCCGATGTGCTCGCGCAGTGGAAACGTGAGCTCGCCGCCATCGACCAGGCACTGGACCTCAACGCCTTGCAGCAAGCCGAGCGCTCGGCCTGGAAGGCCTTCAACGCCGAACTGCTGGGCATCACCAAGGAACGCCAGAAGGCAGCACCCAAGCTGTCGAAGGCGGTGACGCAAAGCATGCAGACCCTGGGCATGCAGGGCGGCGTGTTTGAAGTGGCCTTGCAACGACTCGAAGAACCCCAGGCCCACGGTTGGGAACAGGTGGAGTTTCGCGTGGCGGGCCATGCCGGCGCTACTCCCAAACCGGTGGGCAAGGTAGCCTCGGGGGGGGAACTCTCGCGCATTGCGCTGGCCATCTCGGTGGTCACCAGCCGGCTCGGACAGGCACCCACCTTGATTTTCGACGAGGTGGATTCCGGTATTGGTGGCGCCGTGGCGCATACCGTGGGTCAACTGTTGCGCCAGCTCGGGCGCGACCGTCAGGTGCTGGCCGTGACCCACCTGCCCCAGGTGGCGGCCTGCGCCGACCACCACCTGCTGGTGAGCAAACAGATGGTGGGCCGGCAAACGCTGAGCACGGTCACGCCCATCGGGCACGAGGCGCGCGTGATCGAACTCGCGCGCATGCTGGGCGGCAGCGAGAAGTCGGAAATCTCGCTGGCCCACGCCCGCGAACTCCTCTCCGCGTGAGCGCTCCAACCGCCATGGCTGCCACGAACGAAACCCCGATCCATCTGGTGCTGATCACCGGCATGTCCGGCTCGGGCAAGTCGGTCGCGCTCACCGCCCTGGAAGACGTGGGTTTCTATTGTGTGGACAACCTGCCGCCCGAGTTGCTCGAGTCCTTCATCGAACTCGAACAAAGCCACAAGGCCAGCAAGGTGGCCATTGCCATGGACGTGCGCAGTGCAGGCTCCTTGCCCGGGCTGCCCAAACGGCTGGCCCGGTTGCAGCACCACGCACAGCGCCCGGTCCACCTGACCACGGTTTTCCTCGACGCGACCACCGACACGTTGGTGCGCCGTTTCTCGGAAACCCGGCGCCTGCATCCGCTCTCGCTCAAACAATTCAATGACCAGCACCGGGCCCTCACAGACGCCATCGAACAAGAGCGCGACCTGCTCGCCGAACTGCGCGACCAGGCGCTGGTGCTCGACACCAGCCTGATCCGGCCCACGCACCTGCGCAGCCAGATCAAGGACCTGCTGGGTGCCACGCAAGCCCCGCTCACGCTGGTGTTCGAGTCGTTTGCATTCAAGCGCGGCATTCCGATGGACGCCGACTTTGTGTTTGATGTGCGCATGCTCGCCAACCCGCACTACGAGCCTCACCTCAAGCCTCTGACCGGCCGAGACGCGGCCGTGGCGGCCTACCTGGAGGCGCAGCCCGAGGTTCAGCAGATGGAGCGGCAAATCACCGACTTCCTGGCGCACTGGCTGCCGCAGATGCTGCGCGATCACCGCAGCTATGTGACCGTGGCCATTGGCTGCACGGGCGGACAGCACCGGTCGGTGTATCTGGTAGAGCAGCTCGCGCGGGTGTTTGGCGCGGACTGGTCAACGCGGGTCAGACACCGGGAAGCCGACAGCTGGCCCACGCCGATGGTGCCTGGCGTTTAAGGCTGCGCAAACAGGTCGGGCGTCCACACAGTCTGCAACAGGAGCTTCACTGGCGCAGGCAAGCCGTGCTGGCCCAGGCGCATAGCGTCCACCCACTGTCCTGGAGGCAGTTCGCCGGGCAAGGGCTCTGACCTGAGTTCCAGCAGCAAGGGGTGCAGCCGCAATTCACGATGGGTGAGGCTGTGCGAGACCGCGTCCAGTGCGACCAGCCGACCCAGCCAGGCTGAAGGCAAGCCAGCGCAGGCAGCCTGCTCGCTTTCAAACACCGGCGGGCAATACAAACCGGCCCAGATGCCACTGGCGGGCCGGCGCTGCAGCCAGACGCGCTCCGGCCCTTCGGAGAGCCTCACCAGCAGCAACCACCAGCTTTCGTGGCGCCGCTTCAAGGTGCGGGTCTTCACAGGAAAACGCTGCGGATCCCCCGTCTGGTGGCCCCGGCAAATGCCCTGCATGGGGCACTGCCCGCAGGCCGGACGGCTGCGGGTGCACACGGTCGCACCCAGGTCCATGAGCCCTTGTGTGTAAGCCGTCATATCGTCGGCCGATGGATGGGTCGGCAACAGCGCCTGGGCCAGCTCCCACAACCTGCGCTGGGGTTTTGTCTGCGCCAGATCGTCCTCGAACGCGAGCAAGCGTGTGAGCACCCTGCGCACATTGCCATCCACGATGGACACACGTTCACCGAAACAGAACGATGCGATGGCGGCGGCGGTGGAAGCGCCAATACCGGGCAAGGTCTCGAGCCCGGCGGCTGTTGAAGGAAATTCACCACCGTGCTGCTCCACCACTGCTTGTGCGCAGCGGTGCAGGTTGCGCGCGCGGCTGTAGTAGCCCAGTCCACTCCACAAGGCCATGACCTCGTCGCCTTCAGCGGCGGCCAGCGCGCGCACAGTGGGAAAACGTTCCAGAAACCGCGCGTAATAGCCCAGCACGGTGCCAACCTGGGTCTGCTGCAGCATGACCTCGGACAGCCACACGCGGTAGGGATCACGACTGCCCTGCCAAGGCATGCCGCTGCGCCCGGCGCGGCGCTGCCAGTCGATCAGCAGGGGTGCAAAGGTGGAAGGCAGATCGCCGCTCGGGCCACCGACACCCCTCATGCCGCCAGGGCTTCGGCGGGCTCTTCGTCGGGCGCGGCCAGCAGGTGGTCGGTCAGTTCGGACAGCTTGGTATCCAGCAGATTGAGCTTGGCCTGATGGGTCTGCAGCTCGCGGATGCGCTCGTCAAGACCGCCCGCCGCTTGCTGGATGCGCGAGACCGCTTCAATGCGCCGGGTGAAGTTGCGACGGCGCTCACGCAGCTGGGCATCGAGCTGTGCAGCCGCCGATTTGTTCCACAGCTCGACCTCGTTGACCGCGGTGTCGTACACGACCCTCAAGCGGCTCATGAGCGCGCGCGCCAGGCGTTCCGCAAATTCGGGATTCGCCAGCTTGAGCGCATTGCCCAGGCTCAGGTACTGCAGGTGGCTCTTCTCGATCAGGTCGAGGTCTTTCACATACTGGGCCAGTTGAGGGGACGTGGGTGCCTGCAAGGAGAAGCCGTACTCGGCGTTCAGGCTCTTGAAGCTGCCTTCCAGCATGGACTGGATGTCGCCCGCCATGCCGTCGGCTTTGGACATGTCGGCGCGCAACCGGTCAAAGGTGTGGTCGTACGCACGGCGCACGCCCAGCTTGATGCCTGGCTGCCGAAGCGCCTTGGACAACACCGCCACCTCGGCCTTGAGGTGCGTGGAGCTCAACATGGCAAACAGGTCTTTGAGCAAACGCAAGTGCACTGAGCGCACCGCCTGGATCTTGGCGCCGCTGGCGTCGAAATCGGCCTGCTCCTGCTCGATGCGCAAGCGCATCTGCTTGATCACGCCGGCGTTTTTGCCGCGCAAGCCTTCCAGCTCCTGGATTTGTTCAACCAGATCGCGCGAGCGCGTGTGCACCATGCGCGTGGTCTCCACCCGCAAGGACTGGATGCCGGTGGCCACCGCCGCGCTCAGGATCTTGCGCCGCTGGCCCAGCAGGTCCACGCCCAGGGCCGTTTCCAGCTCCATCAGGTTGCTGGCCTCAAGCAACTTCTTGTCGCGATTGACCTTGGCCAGCAAGCCCTTCTGGGCCGACACGGCCAGCACCTGGCGCGGCGAGAGACCCAGAATCTCGGCGGAGTCGGTGCGCTGCGATGCGATCTGCAATTGCACTTGCTCGGGCGAGCTCAGCGCGTCCCACATGGTGTCGATCTTGTTGAGCACCACCAGACGAGACTCTTTGCCCTCGCCCAACACGGAGAGGTGTTGGCGCCAGATGGTGAGGTCGGACTTGGTCACGCCGGTGTCGGCCGCCAGGATGAACACGACCGCCTGCGCTTGCGGCAACAGACTCACGGTCAGCTCGGGTTCGGCACCAATGGCGTTGAGACCAGGCGTGTCCAGGATCACCAGACCCTGTTTGAGCAGCGGGTGCGCCATGTTGATCAGTGCGTGGCGCCACTTGGGCACTTCCACCGTGCCATCGGCGCCGGTGAGCGGGTTGTCTTCGGGCGATTCATCGCTCCAGAAACCCAGACCCCGCGCTTCGTCCAGCGTGACGCGCCGCACCTCGGCCACCTTTTGAATGGCACGCGCCAATTGTTTGGGATCGTTGACATCCAGATCAACGCGCTCCCACTTGTCGGGGGCATTGCGCCAGTCCAGCAAGGACAGGGGTTGCAGGCGCGTCTCGATGGGCAACAACCTCAGGCAAGGAGGCACTTCCGCGTCGTACCCCAACTCCGTTGGACACATCGTGGTTCGCCCGGCGCTCGCCGGCATGATGCGGCGCCCATAGCCGGCAAAAAAAACCGCGTTGATCAGCTCCGATTTGCCGCGCGAAAACTCGGCCACGAAGGCCACCATGATCTTGTCGTTCTTGACCTG
The DNA here is from genome assembly GCF_022844385.1 of Hydrogenophaga sp. Classification (GTDB taxonomy): domain Bacteria; phylum Pseudomonadota; class Gammaproteobacteria; order Burkholderiales; family Burkholderiaceae_C; genus Hydrogenophaga. The sequence continues at coordinate 7,774 of NZ_JALHLX010000098.1, forward strand.
GGCATGCAGGCCATCGAGGCGCTCGCGGATGCCGGGCTCCATCAGGTCGTGGTCGGTCAACCACTCGGCAAGCAGGCGCAACCTCAACGCAAACTGCTTGCGCCACACGCCGTGCTGATCAAATTCCTGATTGAAACTCATAGGTCTGATGTTGTAACCACTGGTCAATATAGCATCGGCCCCCCTCGCAAAGCCGGGCGGCCTGCATGCCCGACAGCCGGGCCGATTCACCCTTCAATTTTTCTGGCAAGTGGTGCAGAAAAACGTCGAACGCTGCCCTTGGCGAATGGCCTTGACGGGTGTACCACATACCCTGCAGGGGTTCCCTTCCCGGCCGTAAACAAAAGCATCCAGCTGGAAGTACCCCGACTGTCCCTCGGCGCTGGAGAAATCCCGCAAGGTGCTGCCCCCCAGCGCCACCGCGCGGGTGAGCACCTGAACGATGGCCATGTGAAGACGCGCCGCGCGCGGCTTGCTCAGCCGATCCGCGCGCAACGTGGGCCGAATGCCGGCCATGAACAAGGCCTCCGACGCGTAGATGTTGCCCACGCCCACCACAATGCCACCGGCCAACAACACCTGTTTGATGGCCGAGCGGCGCAGTTGCAATGCACGGTGAAAAGCGAGCGGATCAAAGCCACCTTCCAGCGGCTCCACACCCAGGCCTCCCAGCAGCTTGGCGGCCGTGGCGCTGTCGAGCGCATCGGCATAGACCACCGCACCGAACCGCCGGGGATCGTGCAAGCGCAACGTCCCTCGACTGGTCAGCAATTCGAAGTGATCGTGAACACCCCGGGCAGGGAGTGCCTGGTCGAACTGCAAGCTGCCCGACATGCCCAGGTGCAGCAAGAGAACGCCCCGATCGAGGTTGAGCAGCAAATACTTCCCGCGGCGGGTCACCGACACCACCGAACGGCCCTGCAATGCTGCCTCTTCGCAACCCAGCGGCCAGCGCAACGGTTTACCCATTTGCACCCGCAGGATCGAAGCCCCCGCAATGCGGTCGGCAAAGCTGCGCCGGGTGACTTCAACTTCGGGGAGTTCGGGCATGGGACGGTGTTTTCTTTGCAGCATCCGGAACGCTTGTGCGGTCTTCAGATCAGACCCCTGCGCCCCGAAAACCTTCCATTATCATGACCCGATGAATACCTTGCACCGCGTAGAAGGCTCGTCCACCCAGCGAGCTCGCCCGCCGACTTTCGGTTGCGCGAATCCTGCAAGGTTGGTGCGGCAGTCGGTCCTGGCCATCGCCGCAGCTGTCTGCGTTTGGGGTGTGTCTGCCCAAAGCACACCCAACCAGGCCGCGCCGGCCGCTGCGGCGACCCCGGGCGCCGGCGAAGTGGTCAATTCGGCACTGAACGCGCCCCTGTTCTACCAATTGCTGCTCGGTGAACTCAATGTGCGGGGGGGCGAGCCCGGCACAGGCTACTCGTTCATCCTCGACGCAGCGCGCAAACAACGAGACCCCCTGCTTTACCGCCGGGCTGTCGAGGTGGCACTGCAGGCCAGATCCGGCGAAGCCGCGCTGGCGGCCGCGCGCGCCTGGACACAAGAGCTGCCCGGCAGCGCAGAGGCCCGACGCTTCGAACTGCAAATCCTGCTCGCACTCAACCGGGTCGGTGAAACGGGGCCGGTGCTGCAATCCATACTGAACGAGGCCTCGCCCGCCGATCGCAACGACACCATCAACGCGATTCCCCAGACCTATGCGCGCGTGACCGACAAGAACCAGGCGGCTGCCGTGGTTCGTGAGGCCCTTGGCCCCTACCTCAAACAGCCCGCCCACGCAGCCACGGCCTTCACGTCGATTGGCCGCATGTACCTGGCGCAGGACCAGCTACCCGAAGCGCTGGTGTCTGCGCGTCTGGGCCACACGGCCGAGCCGGCGTCTGCCTTCCCGGCCTTGCTGGCCCTGGAGCTCATGGAGCGCGGAGAGCAACAGGCCGAACCCATCGTGCGCCAGCAAATCGAGGCCGGCAACATCAACACGGCCGCCGACACTGCGGTGGCGCTGGCCTATGCGCGGATCCTGATCGACACGCAGCGCAACATGGAAGCCCGCGTGCAACTCGAAAGGCTCACAGCACGCCAGGCCGATCAGGCGGAGCCCTGGCTCTTGCTCGGCTCCTTGCAACTGCAGGAAAACGCCCTGCCAGCGGCCACCGCTTCGCTTGAGAAATACATGGCGCTCGCCCGGCAAGCGGGCGATGAACGCTCGGCCCGTGGCCTCACGCAGGCCTATTTGTTGATGGCGCAGATCGCGGAAAAACGTCAGGACTTTGCTGCGGCCAATGCCTGGCTGGACCGCATAGAAAACGCCGACGAGATCATGGCGGCGCAAATGCGCCGCGCATCGCTCCTGGCCCGCCAAGGCCAGATGCCACAGGCCCGGGCCTTGTTGCGCAGCCAACCCGAGCGGCGTCCCGAAGACGCGCGCCTGAAGCTGGTGGCCGAGGCGCAGTTGTTGCGCGACTTCAAGGCCTGGAAAGAAGCCTACGAGGTCTATGGCGAAGCCGTGGCGCGATTCCCCGATGAGGCCGATCTGCGCTACGACCAGGCCATGATGGCCGAGAAGGCGGGCAAGCCTGCCGACATGGAGGTGTTGCTGCGCGCACTGATCGCCGCCAAGCCCGACTTCCACCACGCCTACAACGCCTTGGGCTATTCGCTGGCCGACCGCAACGAGCGCTTGCCGGAAGCCAAGCGCTTGATCGAGAAGGCGGTGGAGCTGGCGCCCGGCGACGCCTACATCCAGGACAGCCTGGGATGGGTCGAATTCCGTCTGGGCAACACAGCCCGCGCGCTCGAGATCCTGCAAGCCGCCTATGGCAAACGCCCGGACCCGGAAATCGCAGCGCATCTGGGCGAAGTGCTGTGGGTGAAAGGCCAGCGTGAAGAAGCCCTCAAGATCTGGCGGGAGGGACTGATGCTGTCGGCCGACAACGAGACCCTGCAAGGAACGCTCAAACGCCTGCGCGTCAAGCCATGAGGTGGACAGCCTTGCTGGTCACCGTGGCGATGCTCTCCGCCTGCGCCACCCCGCAACGCGCCGTCCAGCCAGGTGAAGAGCTCTGGAGTGGCCGTTTGGCCATGACCGTGCAGAGCGATCCTCCCCAGTCCTTTTCGGCGGGCTTTGAACTGCGCGGCACACCGGACGCGGGTGAGTTGCAACTCACCTCGCCATTGGGTACATCTCTCGCCACCGTAATCTGGCTCCCCGGCAGCGCCGAAATGCGCCAGGGCGGTCAGGTCACCCGCCGGGGCAGCCTGGACGAGCTCACCACCGAACTCAGCGGCACCCCGGTACCGGTGGCCGCCCTCTTTGGATGGCTGCGCGGACAGGCAGGCGAGGTGCCGGGCTGGCAGGCCGACCTGACCCGCCAACCCGAAGGGCGCATCACGGCTCGCCGCACTTCCCCAGTGCCCACAGCCGAACTTCGGGTCGTCGTGCAACCATGACGCCGGGGACCCGCTTGCGTCGCCTGCTGGATGTGCCGGCGCCCGCCAAGCTGAACCTGTTTCTGCACATCACCGGGCGGCGGGACAATGGCTACCACCTGCTGCAGTCCGTCTTCATGTTGATCGACTGGTGTGACCGGCTGCATTTCGACTTTCGTGTGGACGGCCACATCAGCCGCGAAGACCTCACGCCGGGGTCGCTGCCGGCCGAAGACCTTTCGGTGCGAGCTGCCCGTGCTTTGCAGGCCGCCACCGGCTGCACCCACGGCGTGCACATCGCACTTGAAAAGCACCTCCCGGCCGAAGCGGGCATGGGCGGCGGCTCATCGGACGCGGCCACCACCCTGCTCGCGCTCAACCGCCTCTGGGGGCTGGGCCTGTCGCGATCACAACTCTCGGCCATCGGTCTCACACTGGGCGCAGACGTGCCCTTCTTCATCGGCGGGCGCCACGCCTGGGTCGAGGGCGTGGGAGAACAGCTCACGCCCCTGGCGCTGCCCTCTGCGCGTTTTGTGGTGGTCAAGCCCCCCGGCGGGGCGTCCACCCAACGAATCTTCAGCGCGCCTGAACTCAAACGGGACACAAAAACTGCTACAATCCAAGGCTTTGCTGCAAACGACTCGCGAGAAGATGCCCAAGCGATTGGGGTGGTCGATATCCAGAAAATCCTGGCTTTCGGACACAACGATCTTCAACCCGTGGCGCAGGCGCTGTGCCCTGACGTGGGGCGCTGCATTCAGTGGTTGCAAGACCAGGGTTTGCAGGGGCGCATGACCGGATCGGGCACGGCGGTGTTTGCGCAGATGCCGCACGCCATGCAACTGACCACCGCCCCGGGCGACTGGACGGTTCGTGAGTGCAGCAACATGGATGTTCATCCATTGCTCGACTGGTGCTCCGATTAGAATCGGCAAGCGTTCAGCCCAGGCAGTGGTTGCGCAACCTGCGACAAGGTTTTTTGGTGGTCTGTCCGGCTTTACGTTGAACAGATCGCCTGCGTAGGGGAGTCGCCAAGTTGGTAAAGGCACTGGATTTTGATTCCAGCATGCGAGGGTTCGAGTCCTTCCTCCCCTGCCACCGTTTTCATCACATCACGTACCCAACCGGCCGTTCCACGAACGGCCATTTTTTGACGGCGATCCATCTGGGCCGTCGTTCAAACAGCTGGGAACCCCATGCAAGTTCAGCCGCCGGATTTCATGATCTTCACCGGCAACGCCAATCCGGTGTTGGCCGCAGAGATCGCACAGCATCTGGGCACCCAGCTCGGTGCGGCCAATGTGGGGCGTTTCTCCGACGGTGAAGTCACGGTCGAGATCACCCAGAACGTGCGTGCGCGCCACGTGTTCGTGATCCAGTCCACCTGCTCGCCGACCAACGAGAACCTGATGGAACTCATCATCATGGTCGACGCGCTCAAGCGCGCATCGGCTGTGAGCATCTCGGCCGTCATCCCCTACTTCGGCTACGCCCGCCAGGACCGCCGCCCGCGTTCCGGCCGTGTGCCGATCTCGGCCAAGGTCGTTGCCAACATGCTGACCGCCGTGGGCGTGAACCGGGTGTTGACCATGGACCTGCACGCCGACCAGATCCAGGGCTTCTTCGACATCCCGGTGGACAACATCTACGCCTCGCCCGTGCTGCTGGGCGACCTGCGCCAGAAAAACTACCCCGACCTGCTGGTGGTCTCGCCCGACGTGGGCGGTGTGGTGCGCGCCCGCGCGCTGGCCAAGCAGCTCAACTGCGACATGGCCATCATCGACAAGCGCCGGCCCAAGGCCAACGTGTCGGAAGTCATGCACGTGATCGGCGACATCGACGGCCGCAACTGCGTGATCATGGACGACATGATCGACACCGCCGGCACGCTGGTCAAAGCCGCCGAGGTGCTCAAGGAGCGCGGCGCCAAACACGTTTACGCGTATTGCACCCACCCGATCTTCTCGGGCCCGGCCATCGAGCGCATCGCCAAGGGCAGCGCCCTCGACGAGGTGGTGGTCACCAACACGATTCCCTTGTCGCAAGCAGCCCAGGCCTGCGCCAAGATCCGCCAACTCTCCGTAGCACCGCTGATGGCCGAAACCATCGCGCGCATTGCTTCGGGCGAGTCGGTCATGAGTTTGTTTGCCGATCAGGACAACCTCTTCTAAGAGGCTCTGAAGGCAGCAAAAAGCGGGTGACCTCCATGGTGGAGGTCGCTCTTTCGAAACAGAGGCGTTCTGGTCGCGGAACCCCTCCACAGGAGTCAGTTATGCAATTCGTCGCTTTTGAGCGCGCCAAGCAGGGTACGGGTGCGAGCCGCCGTCTCCGCAACACCGGCCGCACGCCCGGTATCGT
>NZ_JALHLX010000099.1 GCF_022844385.1 Hydrogenophaga sp.
GAAGGTGCGTCAGCGCACAGACGGTTGCGAAATCTCCTTTTAGAGTCAACACATTGGCGCCGGGGCTTGATGCCCCGCACCATGCGGTGACCTTGCGAAAACGTTGGGCCACGCGACCCAACCACTCCAAGGAACACCATGAAAACACGTCAATTCTTCCCCATCGCCATGCTCGCCGTTGCCGCATCCGTCATGACCCTGGCAGGCTGCTCCACCGGCCCCAAGCAGGCCAGCGCCGGCCAGTACATCGACGACACCGCCATCACCGGCAAGGTGAAGGCTGCGATCTTCAACGACGCATCCCTCAAGTCCGCCGAAATCAACGTCGAGACCTTCAAGGGCGCCGTGCAGCTCAGCGGATTCGTGAACTCGCAAGCCGATATCCAGCGCGCCGTCGCTGTGACGCAAGGCGTTTCCGGCGTGACCTCGGTCAAGAACGACATGCGTCTGAAGAAGTGACCTGAGCCTCGCGCTCCCCTTTTTATCCATTCAGGAGATCACCATGAAATCCATTGCAACGCGCTCAATGACGATCGCAGCATCCATCGCCCTGCTGGCTGGCCTCACCGCCTGCAGCGGCATGTCTCGCCAAGACCAGAACACCGCCGTTGGCGCAGGTGCTGGTGCCGTGGGCGGCGCTGTGCTGACGGGTGGCAGCACCATCGGCACACTGGGTGGCGCAGCCATCGGTGGCCTGATCGGCAACCAGGTCGGCAAGTGATCGATGCCGGCTTCGGCCGGCTTTCGACTCCTTCCCACCCCTTCACGAAAGACGCTCATGATCACATCTGACAAATCCGTCCGCGACGAACTCTCCAGCGTGGCCCAAACCGCCGAACGTGCTGCCAACACAGCACGCCAGGGCATAGGCCAAGGCTTGCAAGAGGTGTCCAGCGGCCTTGAGCACGCACGCTCGGAGACCGGCAACGCCCTGCGTCAACTCGCTTCCGAATCGGACGCACTGCTGCACCGTGGCATGGACAAGGTGCGCGACGCGTCGGGTCAGCTGCGCGAGAAATCGCTGCACGCCCGGGACACCGCAACCACCTACATCCAGCATGAGCCCATGAAGTCGGTGCTCATGGCCGCTGCCGTGGGTGCAGGTTTGATGGCGCTGGTGGCGCTGTTCAGCCGCAACAACCACAACGGTCGCTGATCGCACAGGCCCTGCCCATGCTTCACCCCGTGTTCCGCCTGGCGGCGTCACAGCCGCAACTGCTCGCGGAGCACGCGGCCGGCTACGCCGGTTTGCTGGCTGAAGAAATGACCAGCAGCGGTTTGCAATTCAAACGCCGCATCACACTGCAGATCGTCGGGCTCCTGGGCCTGATGGTGGCAGCCATCCTGGGCGGTGTGGCCGTGTTGTTGTGGGCTGCATTGCCCGCAGGCTCACTGCAGCAACCTTGGCTGTTGTGGTTCACCCCACTGCTGCCTGCCGTGCTGGGTGCCTTTGCACTTTTCGCGGCGAAAGGTGACAACGCGCCACCGGCCTTTGCCACCTTGCGTGAGCAGTTTGCACAAGACGCTGCGCTGCTGCGCCGGACCACCGCACCATGAACCGACCCGAATCTGCCCGGCAACGCCTGGAGCGCAGTCGCGCCCTGGTGGTGCAGTGGCTCGACCACGATCAAGACCGGCGCGACGCGTTTGCCCACAGCGGCCTTGGCCAACTCGCGGCATTGCCGTGGGTCAGAAGCATCGGCAGCCATCCCCTGGCCAGTCTGGCCGTGGGGGCGCTCACGAAGTGGTGGATGAAGCCGCGCGTTGCGCGCTCCTCGACCGCCGGTGTTCTGGCGTTGGGCACAGGCCTGGGCCTGCTGCGCCGCCGGCCCTTGTTGACCTTGATCACCGTGACGGCCATCGGCGCGCTGGCCTGGTGGACACAGGTTCGAAAACGGTCACCCACTCTTCCCATTGCCCCGTTGAAATAAGGAAACACCATGCTGTACACCATCGCCGTCGTTCTGCTCGTCCTCTGGCTGCTGGGCCTGGTCACCTCCACCACCCTGGGCGGCTTCGTTCATGTCTTGCTGGTGATTGCCGTGGTCATGGTGCTGCTGCGCCTGATCAGCGGACGCAAGACTTTCTGACCCCGCTGCGGGCGCTCAGCCGCCCGCGCGTTTGACGGTGTGGCCTTGCGCCTGGAGCGCGGCCACCACCTTGTCCACGTGATCGCCCTGGATCTCGATCACGCCGTCCTTGACGGTGCCACCCGATCCACAAGCCGCCTTCAGCCGCTTGCCCAGTTCGGCCAGCTCCTGGCCCATCAGCGCCACGCCCTTCACCAGCGTGACCGCCTTGCCGCCGCGCCCTTTGGTCTCGCGCGACACCCGCACCACTCCATCACCCGCAGGCACAACAGCCCGTTTGCACGCGCATTGCGCCACCGGTTGACGGCAATCGGGGCACATGCGGCCTGCTTCGGTGGAATACACCAGACCCCCGGTGGAAAGCTTGTTTTTCATGGGGCTGGATCGTAGCCTGCCCTGCGCTGTCAAGCGCGGCCGACCGGTACACTGGGCCGAACCATTCCGACACCATGCCATTCCACGCCCTGGGCCTCGCGCCCGCCCTCGCCCAAGCCGCTGCCGAACTCGGCTTCACCACCCCCACACCCATTCAGGAGGCGGCCGTTCCTGCGGTGCTCAGCGGGGGCGACGTGCTCGCCACCGCCCAGACCGGCTCCGGCAAGACCGCCGCCTATGTGTTGCCATTGCTGCAGCGCCTCATGGTCGGCACGGGTCACACACCACGGCGCGTGCGCGCGCTGGTCTTGGTGCCCACGCGCGAACTGGCAGCGCAAGTGGGCGAAGTCGTGCGCAGCCTGTCGCAACACCTGCCAGGCAAGACCAAAACCGCCGTGGTGTTCGGTGGCGTTTCCATCAACCCTCAAATGCTCGCCCTGCGCGGAGGTGCCGATGTGGTGGTCGCCACGCCCGGGCGGCTGCTCGATCTGGTGGAACACAACGCCCTGAAACTCGCCAGCGTGGAACTGCTCGTGCTCGACGAAGCCGACCGGCTGCTCGACCTCGGCTTTGCCGAAGAACTGGCCCGCGTGCTGGCCCTGCTGCCCGCCGTGCGCCAGAACCTCTTTTTCTCGGCCACCATCCCGAACGCCGTGCAGGAGCTGGCCAACACCCTGCTGCGCGAGCCACAGCGCATCGATGCGCCCAGTGTCGACGTGAAAGAGGCGGTGGTCGTGCAACAGGCTTATCTGGTGGACACGACCCGCCGCACGCAGCTGCTGCGCCAGCTCATCAAGACACAAGGCTGGCAGCGTGTGCTGGTGTTCGTGGCCACGCAGTACCTGGCCGAGCGCGTGGCCTCCAAACTGCACCAGGGCGACCTCTACGCGACCTCGTTCCACGGTGGCTTGAGCCAGGGCGCGCGCAAACAGGCGCTCGACGAGTTCAAGGAGAAACGCTGGGACGTGGTGGTGACCACCGACCTGGCCGCCCGAGGCATCGACATCAGCCAGCTGCCGGTGGTGGTGAACTATGACCTGCCCCGCTCGGCCGTGGACTACGTGCACCGCATCGGCCGCACCGGCCGTGCTGGCGCCAACGGCCTGGCTGTGAGCTTCGTGACGCCCGCCACCGAGGCGCATTGGCGGCTGATCGAAAAACGCCAGGGTCTGAGCCTGCCGCTGGAGGTGGTCCCTGGCCTGGAGCCCCTTGAGGTGGCGCCGGTGAGCGAAGCTGGGGGCGGCGTGAAGGGCAAACGGCCCAGCAAGAAGGACAAGCTGCGCGCTGCAGCGCAGAACAGCAACAACGATTCGCAAGAACCATGAAAAAAGCCCTTGCGATGTCTCGCAAGGGCTTGGTTCACAGCTGTGGGCTGGTGGGCGGTGCAGGGTTCGAACCTGCGACCCCTGCCGTGTGAAGGCAGTGCTCTACCACTGAGCTAACCGCCCGAAAAATCGGATCCGTCTGCGTGGTCGATCTGTCGGAAGCCTCAGATTATAGCCAGGTTTTCGACGTGTTCAGGCTGCCTCAAGCGAACGCCACACGGTTTTTCCTTTGCTGGCCTTGTCCAAGTCGGCCAACACACTGTCGTGCGCCAGCGCTTCCTGTTCATTGGCGCGCAGCACCGGCAAGTCAAAGCCACTCAGATCCAGCATTTCCGTGAGTCCGTTCTCGTCGGGCGCGTCGCCCAGATCCATCAGCAACGCGTCCTGGCCACGCGTCATGTTGATGTACACATCGGCCAACAGCTCGGCGTCCAGCAGCGCACCGTGAAGCGTGCGGCCCGAGTTGTCCACGCCGAGGCGGTCGCACAGAGCGTCCAGGCCGTTGCGTTTGCCCGGGAACATCTCCTTGGCCATCACCAGGCTGTCGGTGACCTGGCCGATCACGGTCTTGAGCGGTGGGCGGCCCATTCGATCGAGTTCCTTGTTGAGAAAGCTGATGTCGAACGGCGCGTTGTGGATGATCAGTTCGGCGTCGCGCAGGTACTCCAGCAACTCGTCGGCGATGGCGGCGAACCTGGGTTTGTCCCGCAGGAACTCGTTGCTGATGCCGTGCACCTTGAGCGCGTCCTCGTGGCTGTCGCGCTCCGGGTTCACGTAGAAATGCAGGTTGTTGCCGGTCAGCTTGCGGTTGAGCAGCTCCACACAACCGATCTCGATGATGCGGTCGCCGTTGTCGGCGGACAGGCCCGTGGTCTCCGTATCAAGAACGATCTGGCGCATCAGTGCAGTTCCTTGGCGTGGTTGATCGAGTACTTCGGAATCTCGACCGTGACATCGCCCTGCGCCAGGATGGCTTGGCACGACAGGCGCGAGTTCGGCTCCAGGCCCCAGGCACGGTCAAGCAGGTCTTCTTCAGTCTCGTCGAGCTCGTTCAGGCTGCTGAAGCCCTCGCGCACGATCACGTGGCAGGTCGTGCAGGCCGCGCTCATGTCGCAGGCGTGTTCGATGTTGATCTTGTTGTCGAGCAAGGCTTCGCAGATCGAGGTGCCCGCAGGCGCCGTGATGCTGGCGCCCTGGGGGCAGTATTCGGGGTGGGGCAGGATCTTGATGATGGGCATGGGGTTCAGACTTCTTCGAGTTTTTTGCCGGACAAGGCTTGCTGGATGCCGCGGTTCATGCGCAGCGCGGCGAAGGGTTCGGTGGCCTTGGCCAGCTCGGTGGTCGCAGCTTCGATCGCCTGAGCGTCGTCGCCTGCAGCGGTGGCCGCCAGCGCAGCGATGAGGGCGTCGATCTGCTCTCGCTCGCCGGGCTCCAACAGGTCGGCGTCGGCAGCCAGGGCGGTGCGAGTGGCGGCGATCATGCGATCGGCGTCGACGCGGGCCTCGACGAGTGCACGCGCCTTGATGTCTTGCTCGGCGGTGGCGAAGCTGTCCTGCAACATGGCAGCGATCTGCTCGTCAGACAGGCCATAGGCGGGCTTGACGTTCACGCTCGCTTCAACACCGCTGCCCTGCTCTTTCGCACTCACCGACAGCAAGCCATCAGCGTCCACCGTGAAGGTCACGCGGATGCGCGCCGCACCGGCCACCATGGGTGGAATGCCGCGCAACTCGAAACGTGCGAGGCTGCGGCAGTCGGCCACCAGATCGCGTTCGCCCTGCACCACGTGCAGCGCCAGCGCGGTCTGGCCGTCCTGGTAGGTGGTGAAATCTTGCGCGAGCGCAGTCGGGATGGCGCTGTTGCGGGGCACGATGCGCTCAACCAGGCCACCCATGGTTTCGATGCCAAGCGACAGCGGAATCACGTCCAGCAGAAGCAGGTCGCCGTCTCGGCTGTTGCCGGCGAGTGCGTTGGCCTGGATGGCGGCGCCCAGCGCCACCACCTCGTCGGGGTTGAGATTGGTCAACGGCTCCTGGCCAAAAAATTCGCCAACGGTGCGGCGCACCACGGGCATGCGGGTTGAACCACCGACCATGACCACGCCCTTGACCTCGTCTTTGGTGATACCGGCGTCGCGCAGCACCTTGCGCACCGCCGTCATGGTGCGGGCGGTCAGTGCAGCCGTGCAGGTCTCAAAATCGGTGGACGTGACGACCTGCTCAAGGGTCTTGCCCGCCACAACGGCCCGAAAGGTTTCACTTGCGGAAGACGACAGGGCCTCTTTCACGCGGCGTGCTTCGGCATGCACCGCGGCACGTTCCGAGGCGTTGGGCGAACCGGTCACACCTGCCCGGGCCAGCACCCAGGCGGCCAGCGCCTGGTCATAGTCGTCGCCGCCCAGGGCCGAATCACCGCCGGTGGCCATGACTTCAAACACGCCTTTGGTGAGGCGCAGGATGGAGATATCGAAGGTGCCACCGCCCAGGTCGTAGATGGCGTAGACGCCTTCCGAGCCGTTGTCCAGGCCGTAGGCAATGGCAGCAGCCGTGGGTTCGTTGATCAGGCGCAGCACGTTGATGCCGGCCAGTTGTGCCGCGTCTTTGGTGGCTTGGCGCTGTGCGTCGTCGAAGTACGCCGGCACGGTGATCACGGCGCCATACAGTTCGTCATCAAAACTGTCCTCGGCGCGAAAGCGCAGCGTGGCGAGGATCTCGGCGCTCACCTCCATCGGTGTCTTGCGGCCTGCCACGGTCTCGACCACGGCCATACCGTCTTGTTCGACCACGTTGTAGGAGAGTTTGTCCACATCGACCACCTGCGCGCGGGTGCGACCCATGAGGCGCTTGACCGAGCTCACCGTGTTGGCGGGGTCCTGCACCTGCGCGGCCAGCGCGTCAAAACCGATCTGCCGACCCGAGCCGCCTTGCGCGGGATCAAGGTAGCGCACCACGCTGGGCAGGATCACGCGGCCATCGGTGGCGGGCAGGCATTCGGAGATGCCGTGGCGCACGGCGGCCACCAGCGAATGCGTGGTGCCCAGGTCGATACCCACCGCCACGCGGCGTTGATGCGGGTCGAGGGATTGGCCGGGTTCGGAGATCTGCAGAAGCGCCATGGGTCACGATCGGTTCAAAGAAAACAGCCGCCTATTGTCCCAGCAGATCGATGCGGCTTTCCACATCGCGCGCAAAGCGCTCAACGAACATAAGGGCTCTGACCTGCTGCGCCAGTGCGGGCCAGTCGCGCAGCGCGTCGGCAGTGGTCTGCAGGCCATGCAACATGGCGCGGCGCGCCTTGGCCACGTCGTCGGCCATGCGCTCCAGATCATCCAGCCCACTGGCTTCTTCCAGGTCTTCGCGCCACTGCATTTGCTGCATGAGGAATGCCGCCGGCATGGCCGTGTTGTTCTCGGCCTGGATTGGTGCGCCATGCATCTCGCACAGGTACGCGGCCCTCTTGAGCGGGTCCTTCAGGCGCTGGTAAGCCTCATTGATGCGCACCGACCACTGCATGGCCTGGCGCTGTGCCTGCGCGTCGGCGGTGGCAAAGCGGTCGGGGTGGGCTTCACGTTGCAGGTCCTTCCAGCGGGCATCGAGAGCGTCGCGGTCCACAGCAAAGCCGGGTTCAATGCCGAATATCTCGAAGTCGTTCGATTGCAAATTCAGGTTCATAAAACAAAAGCCGCCGACGCTTTGACGCGCGGGCGGCTTGAAAGGACATTACAAAACATCAGACCCGGAAGCTCTCGCCGCAACCGCACCGGTCGCGCTCGTTCGGGTTGTTGAAGCGAAAGCCCTCGTTGAGGCCTTCGCGCACAAAGTCGAGCTGTGTGCCGTCGATATAAGCCAGGCTCTTGGGATCGACCAGCACCTTCACGCCGTTGTCCTCGAACACCACGTCTTCCGGGGCGATCTCGTCGGCGTACTCCAGCTTGTAGGCCATGCCGGAGCAGCCCGTGGTCTTCACGCCCAGGCGCACGCCCACGCCCTTGCCGCGCTTGGCAATGTAGCGGGTGACGTGCCGCGCAGCGGCTTCGGAAATGGAAATGGACATGGCGCCTTGCAGCTCAGTGGCTGTGCTTCTTGCGGTAGTCGTCCACCGCGGCCTTGATCGCGTCTTCGGCCAGGATGGAGCAATGAATCTTCACCGGCGGCAGCGCCAGCTCTTCGGCGATCTGACTGTTCTTCAGCGCCGCCGCTTCGTCCAGCGTCTTGCCCTTGACCCATTCGGTCACCAGGGACGAAGAGGCGATGGCCGAGCCGCAGCCGTAGGTCTTGAAGCGCGCGTCTTCGATCACGCCCGTGGTCGGGTTCACCTTGATCTGCAGCTTCATCACGTCGCCGCAAGCGGGCGCGCCCACCATGCCGGTGCCAACGCTGTCGTCGCCCTTTTCAAACGACCCCACATTGCGGGGGTTTTCGTAGTGGTCAACCACTTTTTCTGAATAAGCCATGGTCTTTCTCCTTCAGTGCGCTGCCCACTGGATGGTGGACAAGTCGATTCCGTCTTTGAACATTTCCCACAAGGGGGACAACTCGCGCAACTTGGCCACGTTCTCCTTGATCGTGGCGATCGCGTAGTCAACTTCTTCTTCGGTCGTCCAGCGGCCAATCGTCATGCGCAGGCTGCTGTGGGCCAATTCATCGCTGCGGCCCAGGGCGCGCAGCACATAGCTGGGCTCAAGACTGGCTGAGGTGCAGGCCGAACCCGACGACACCGCCAGACCCTTGATGCCCATGATCAGCGACTCGCCTTCAACATAGTTGAAGCTCATGTTGAGGTTGTGCGGAACGCGTTTCGTTTCGTGGCCGTTGATGAAAACCTCTTCCACGTCCTTCAGACCGGCCAACATGCGGTCGTGCAAGGCCTGGATACGCTGGTTTTCTTCATGCATCTCGGCCTTGGCAATGCGGTAGGCCTCGCCCATGCCCACGCACTGGTGGGTCGGCAGCGTGCCTGAGCGCATGCCACGCTCGTGGCCACCGCCGTGCATTTGCGCTTCGATGCGGATGCGCGGCTTGCGACGCACGTACAAAGCGCCGATGCCTTTGGGGCCGTAGGTCTTGTGCGAGGTCAAACTCATCAGGTCGACTGGCAGTGTCTGCAAGTCGATATCGACACGGCCGGTGGCTTGCGCTGCGTCCACGTGCAAGATCACGCCCTTTTCGCGGCAAATGGCACCAATCGCTGCGATGTCCTGGATCACGCCGATCTCGTTGTTCACGAACATGACCGAGGCGATGATGGTGTCGGGGCGGATCGCAGCCCTGAAGGCCTCAAGATCGAGCAACCCATCGGCCTGCACATCCATGTAGGTCACTTCAAAACCCTGGCGCTCCAGCTCACGACAGGTGTCGAGCACGGCCTTGTGCTCGGTCTTCACCGTGATGAGGTGCTTGCCCTTGGTCTTGTAGAAATGCGCTGCACCCTTGAGGGCGAGGTTGTTGGACTCGGTCGCACCGCTGGTCCAGACGATTTCGCGCGAATCGGCGTTGATCAGGGCGGCCACTTGTTCGCGCGCCGTCTCTACGGCCTTCTCGGCCTCCCAACCCCATGCGTGGCTGCGCGATGCCGGGTTGCCGAAGTGCTCGCGCAACCAGGGAATCATGGCGTCCACCACCCGCGGATCGCAGGGGTTGGTGGCGCTGTAGTCCATGTAGATGGGGAAGTGGGGAGTGCTCATGGCTGACGGCCTCGGGGCTGGCTGGATTGTTCGAACAATGGATGACGATGAAACTGCTTCGTGCAGCCCGGAGCAGAGCTCCGGGCCCGCAAGCTCATTTGGAGAACGCGGCTCCACCCAGTGCAAACACCGAGTTGGGCGCGTTCACGCGAATGGGCTTGACCACCGGCGCGCTGGAAATCGCGCGTTTGATCATGGGTGCGTTCTCCACCACCACGCCTTTGGCGAGTTGGTCGTCCACCAGTGACTGGAGGGACACGGAGTCAAGGAAGTCGACCATCTTGGTGTTCAGCGCGGCCCAAAGTTCGTGCGTCATGCAACGGTGTCCTTCGCCCATGCAGTTCTCCTTGCCGCCGCACTGCGTGGCATCGATCGGCTCGTCCACCGACACGATGATGTCGGCAACGGTGATCTCTGATGCCTTGCGGCCCAGGGTATAGCCACCGCCCGGCCCACGCGTCGATTCGACGAGTTCGTGGCGGCGCAGCTTGCCGAACAACTGCTCAAGGTAGGACAACGAAATCTGCTGTCGCTGGCTGATGGCCGCGAGCGTGACGGGTCCGTTGTTCTGGCGCAGGGCCAGGTCAATCATGGCTGTGACCGCAAAGCGGCCTTTGGTCGTGAGGCGCATTTTTCAAGCTCCTTGAATGTTGGCTTGACTGTCGTTGACTGGCCCACGGGTTTGACCCCTTGAACCCCTTCTCCGCCCACCCCGACCGATGCTGGTCGCTTCATCGAAGGCTTTCCCGACTGTTTTCGTCGAGTATAGCGTAAAAGCCTAGTGATTTGCTCAGCATCTTAAACCATAAACGCTGTTTGTCCATGACAAACAGCGTTTATGACCACAAAGATCACAAAGATACTGGATGGTCGCAGCTCACTGGGCGGACGCCCAAGTGAGACTGGTTTTCGCACAGTTCGTTCAGCCACAAGGGAAAAACAAAGTCGCTTCACGAGCGCAACGCGCGGCTGCTTGTGGGCCGGGCACGTTTCAGTGCCCGGGTTCAGGCGACGTTGTCCATGCCAGACGCGCCAAACACCGAGGCCTTCAGACGCCCCAGTTGGTCGCGTACGCTGGCCGCTTTCTCGAATTCGAGGTTGCGCGCGTGCTCCAGCATCAGCTTTTCAAGCCGCTTGATCTCACGCGCCACGTCCTTCTCGCTCATCTCGTCGATGCTGGCGCGGTGCGCGCTCTCGGCAGCCAGGCGATCGGCTTCCCTGCCCGCCTTCTCGCTGTAAACGCCGTCGATCAGGTCCTTGATGCGCTTGTTGATGCTGCGCGGCTCGATGCCCATGGCCAGGTTGTGCGCCACCTGTTTGGTGCGGCGCCGGTTGGTTTCGTCGATCGCCTTCTTCATCGACTCGGTGATGCGGTCGGCGTACAAAATGGCGCGGCCATTGAGGTTGCGCGCGGCACGGCCGATGGTCTGGATCAGGCTGCGCTCGGAGCGCAGGAAGCCTTCCTTGTCGGCATCGAGAATGGCCACCAGCGACACCTCGGGAATGTCCAGGCCCTCGCGCAGCAGGTTGATGCCGACCAGCACGTCGAAAGCGCCCAGGCGCAGGTCGCGCAAGATCTCCACCCGCTCCACCGTATCGACGTCGCTGTGCAGGTAGCGCACCCTCACGCCGTTTTCGGTCAGGTAGTCGGTGAGCTGCTCGGCCATGCGCTTGGTCAGAGTGGTGATCAGCACACGCTCGTTCTTCTCCACGCGGATGCGGATCTCCTGCAGCACATCGTCCACCTGGTGGGTGGCGGGACGAACTTCGAGTTCAGGGTCCACCAGTCCGGTGGGCCGCACCAGTTGCTCGACGACCTGGCCGGCATGCGTCTTCTCGTAGTCGGCCGGCGTGGCCGAGACAAACACCACCTGGCGCATGCGCTGCTCGAACTCGTCGAACTTCAAGGGTCGGTTGTCCAGCGCGCTGGGCAGGCGAAAGCCGTATTCCACCAGCGTGGTCTTGCGCGCGCGGTCGCCGTTGTACATGCCGCCGAACTGGCCAATGAGCACGTGGCTCTCGTCCAGAAACATCATCGCGTCCTTGGGCAAGTAGTCGGTCAGGGTGGACGGTGGCTCGCCCGGCAGGCTGCCGGAGAGGTGGCGCGAGTAGTTCTCGATCCCCTTGCAGTGGCCGACCTCGCTGAGCATTTCCAGATCAAAACGCGTGCGCTGCTCCAGCCGCTGCGCCTCCACCAGCTTGCCCATGCCCACCAGCTCCTTGAGCCGGTCCGCCAGTTCCAGTTTGATCGCTTCGACCGCACTGAGAACCTGCTCGCGAGGCGTCACGTAGTGACTGCTGGGGTAGACCGTGAATCGGGGGATCTTCTGCCGCACCTTGCCGGTGAGCGGGTCGAACAGCTGCAGGGTCTCGACCTCGTCGTCGAACAGCTCGATGCGGATCGCCATCTCGGAATGTTCGGCCGGAAACACGTCGATGGTGTCGCCGCGCACGCGGAACTTGCCGCGCGAAAAATCTTGCTCGTTGCGCGCGTACTGCATGCGCACCAGCTGCGCAATCAGGTCGCGCTGGCCGACCTTGTCGCCCACACGCAGCGTCATCACCATCTGGTGGTAGCTCTCGGGCTTGCCGATGCCGTAGATGGCCGAGACGGTGGCCACGATGATCACGTCGCGCCGCTCCAGAATGCTCTTGGTGCAACTCAGCCGCATCTGTTCGATGTGCTCGTTGATCGCGCTGTCCTTCTCGATGAACAGGTCGCGCTGCGGCACATAGGCCTCGGGCTGGTAGTAGTCGTAGTAGCTGACGAAGTACTCGACCGCGTTCTTCGGAAAGAACTCGCGGAACTCGCTGTAGAGCTGCGCGGCCAGCGTCTTGTTGGGCGCGAACACGATGGCCGGGCGGCCGAGCCGCGCGATCACGTTGGCCATGGTGAAGGTCTTGCCCGAGCCGGTCACGCCCAGCAGGGTCTGGAACACTTCGCCGTCGTTGACGCCTTCCACCAGCTGGCGGATCGCCTCGGGCTGGTCACCCGCAGGCGGATAGGGCAAAAACAGCTCGAAAGGCGAGCCAGGAAAGCGAACGAACTCACCCTCGGCGGGTGGCCCGTTGTCCACCTCAAGCAGCGGGGTCTTCGGTGGTTGGGGCAGTGTGATCGGGAGCATCGGCAGATTGTGCCGGATGGTCATCTTTGGCGCTGGTGCCGGGCGGGCGGGCCTGGCGAACGCCGGGCTTGGCCAGGACCTCGACGTAGGCCTCGGTGGCGCCCTCTTTCGCCACCTCGTCCAACCGGCTCATCAGGGCGGAAAGATGCACCACCTCGGCTGTGTCTTTCGTCGCGCCGCAGCGGCAGTCGAAGTCCAGAAAATCCACCCCTTCCGGCAAGTCGCGGCGGCGCTCACGCTTGAGGTATTTGCGGATTTCGTGTTTGACGGCCTCGAGCACGCGGTCGGGGTGGCGGCCCTCTTGGGTCAGCTGAAAGGTTTTTCTCATGGCGGTCTGGCGCGGGCGGCGCGAAGTCAGGGAACAAGTCCGGGAATGAAGGGCGCGATTATGCGCGCCGGGGTATCCTGCGTCGCACATGACAGCCCGCGAACAACACCCCACGCCCAGCAAGGACGAGATCGCCCTGCTCGAACCTTTTGAGCGCCTGGGCCTGGACCGCATCGTGCTGGTGAACACCGCTGCGCAGGCGCGCGAAGCCTGCGCCGAACTGATGGACCAAGCCGTCTGGGGGTTTGACACCGAGTCCAAGCCCACTTTCTTCAAGGACCAGCTCTCCGACGGGCCACACATCGTTCAGCTCGCCACGCTGCAGCGCGCCTGGGTGTTCCAGCTGCACGACCCAGCCTGCCGCGACCAGGTGGCGGCCTTGCTGGCCAACGGTGCTCACACCAAGGCCGGCTTTGGTCTGGGCGACGACACCAAACGCATCGTCTCCAAACTTGCCGTGGAGCCGGCCGCGGTGCTGGAGCTCAACACCGTGTTTCGCGAACGCGGCTACCGCAAGGACATGGGCGTGAAAGGCGCCGTGGCGGTGCTGTTCAACCGGCGCTTCCTCAAATCGAAGAAGGCCGCCACGTCGAACTGGGCCAACCCGCACCTGAGCGAGGCGCAG
>NZ_JALHLX010000100.1 GCF_022844385.1 Hydrogenophaga sp.
TGTTGAGTTTTTTCATGGTTTTCCTCTTGGTAAGCCGCAGACAATCTGCGTACAAAAAAAGACGCTTGAAGTGACCACCACTCAAAACGCTGGATTTCATTGTGCCACAAGCGCTATACAGCCGACCGGCGGCTCGGGTGCGTCGGCGACTGTATTCCGGCGACACCTTCATTCGTTGTGGTGTTACAACAAAGCATGCTCACGAATGCACTTCTGTGCGACCCGTAAAATGGCGAGTTGCCTTTTGGCCCACCCGACGCATTCCAGCCCCAGCTCATGACACAGTTCGCCAAAGAGACCCTGCCCATCAGTCTTGAAGAGGAAATGCGCCGCAGTTACCTCGACTACGCGATGAGCGTGATTGTCGGGCGAGCACTTCCTGATGCGCGCGATGGCCTCAAGCCCGTACACCGGCGCGTTCTGTTTGCCATGCACGAACTCAACAACGACTGGAACCGGCCCTACAAAAAGTCCGCCCGCATCGTCGGTGACGTGATCGGCAAGTACCACCCACACGGTGACAGCGCGGTCTACGACACGATTGTGCGCATGGCGCAGGATTTCTCGCTTCGTCACATGTTGGTGGACGGTCAGGGCAACTTCGGCTCGGTGGACGGCGACAACGCCGCGGCCATGCGATACACCGAAATCCGCTTGTCCAAGATCTCGCACGAGATGCTGGCCGACATCGACAAGGAAACGGTCAACTTCGGGCCCAACTACGACGGCTCCGAAAAAGAGCCCCTGGTGCTGCCTTCGCGCCTGCCCAACCTGCTGGTCAACGGGTCATCGGGCATTGCAGTGGGCATGGCGACCAACATCCCGCCGCACAACCTCAACGAGGTGGTGGATGCGTGCCTGCACCTGCTGAAGAACCCGGAAGCGTCCATCGACGAATTGATGGAAATCATCCCGGCGCCCGACTTCCCTACGGCCGGCATCATCTACGGCATCAATGGCGTGAAGGATGGCTACAGGACCGGTCGTGGGCGCGTGGTGATGCGCGCGAAATGCCACTTTGAGGACATCGACCGCGGTCAACGCCAATCCATCATCGTGGACGAGCTGCCCTACCAGGTGAACAAGAAGACGCTGCAGGAGCGCATTGCCGAACTGGTTCACGAAAAGAAGATCGAGGGCATCAGCCACATCCAGGATGAGTCCGACAAGTCGGGCATGCGTCTGGTGATCGAGCTCAAGCGCGGTGAAGTGCCCGAGGTGGTCCTGAACAATCTGTACAAACAGACGCAGTTGCAGGACACCTTCGGCATCAACATGGTGGCGCTGGTCGATGGTCAGCCCCGCCTGTGCAACCTGAAAGACCTGATCCAGGTGTTTCTGGAACACCGCCGCGAAGTGGTGACACGCCGCACGGTGTTCAACCTGCGCAAGGCGCGCGAGCGCGGTCATGTGCTTGAAGGCCTCGCCGTGGCTCTGGCCAACATCGACGATTTCATCAAGATCATCCGCGAGTCGCCCACGCCGCCGGTGGCCAAAGCCGAGCTGATGGCTCGCCCCTGGGACAGCCAGCTGGTGCGCGAAATGCTCACTCGCACACGCGCCGACGGCGGCGTGATCAATGCCGACGACTACCGCCCTGATGGTCTTGAAAAGGCATTTGGCATGGGCAATGACGGTCTGTACCGACTGTCCGAAACCCAGGCGCAGGAAATCCTGCAGATGCGTCTGCAGCGCCTGACCGGACTGGAGCAGGACAAGATCGTGGCCGAGTACAAGGAAGTGATGGGCGAGATCGACGATCTGCTCGACATCCTCTCCAAGCCTGAGCGCGTCTCGACCATCATTGGCGACGAGCTGGTGGTCGTGAAGCAGGAATTTGGTCAGACCAAGCTGGGCGCTCGCCGCAGCGAGATCGAGCACAACGCGCAAGACCTGGCCACCGAAGACCTGATCACGCCCACCGACATGGTGGTCACGCTCAGTCACAGCGGCTACATCAAGAGCCAGCCACTCTCGGAGTACCGGGCACAGAAGCGCGGCGGGCGCGGCAAACAGGCCACGGCGACCAAGGAAGACGACTGGATCGACCAGCTCTTCATCGCCAACACGCATGACTACATCCTGTGCTTCTCCAACCGGGGCCGCCTGTACTGGCTCAAGGTGTGGGAAGTGCCGGCAGGATCGCGCGGATCGCGCGGCCGCCCCATCGTCAACATGTTCCCACTGCAGGAAGGCGAGAAGATCAACGTCGTGCTGCCGCTCACCGGCGAGATGCGCACCTTCCCGTCGGACCGCTACGTGTTCATGGCGACGAGCATGGGCACGGTCAAGAAAACCGCACTGGACGAATTCAGCAACCCGCGCAAGGCCGGCATCATCGCGGTGGACCTGGACGAAAACGACTTCCTGATCGGCGCTGCGCTGACCGATGGCCAGCACGACGTGATGCTGTTCAGCGATGGTGGCAAGGCCGTGCGCTTTGACGAAAACGACGTGCGCCCCATGGGCCGCAACGCGC
The DNA here is from genome assembly GCF_022844385.1 of Hydrogenophaga sp. Taxonomy (GTDB): domain Bacteria; phylum Pseudomonadota; class Gammaproteobacteria; order Burkholderiales; family Burkholderiaceae_C; genus Hydrogenophaga. The sequence goes on from NZ_JALHLX010000100.1 coordinate 2,480, forward strand.
GCGGCGTGCGCGGCATGATGATCGAAGAGACGCAGAGCGTGATTGCCATGCTGGTGGCAGAAGACGAACACCAGAGCGTGCTGACCGCCACCATCAACGGATACGGTAAGCGCACGCCGATTTCTGAATACACCCGCCATGGGCGCGGCACCAAAGGCATGATCGCGATCCAGCAAAGCGAGCGCAACGGCAAGGTTGTGGCCGCCACGCTGGTGCACACCGACGACGAGATCATGCTCATCACCGACAAAGGCGTGCTGGTGCGCACCCGGGTCTCCGAGATCCGCGAGATGGGTCGGGCCACGCAGGGCGTCACGCTGATCGCGCTGGACGAAGGCGCCGAGCTCTCGGGCCTGCAACGCATTGTTGAAAACGACGCCAACGTGCCCGAGCTGGACGAGCCCAACGAGGCTGACGATCCGGGTCTTGAGGCGTGATGGCGCGCCCGTTCAACTTCTCCGCCGGTCCGGCCGCCATGCCTTCCGAGGTACTGCAACAGGCCGCTGACGAAATGCTCGACTGGCACGGCAGCGGCATGAGCGTGATGGAAATGAGCCATCGCGGCAAGGAGTTCGGCGAGATCATGGAATCGGCGCAGGGCGACCTGCGCGAACTGCTGGCCATCCCCGAAAATTTCCACATCCTGTTCATGCAGGGCGGCGGGCTGGCCGAGAACGCCATCGTTCCGTTGAACCTCTCGCGCGGCGGCCCGGTGGACTTTGTCGTCACAGGCAGTTGGAGCCAGAAGTCCATCAAGGAAGCGGCCCGGTATGCCAAGGCAACGTTGGCTGCCAGCAATGCAAACTCCAACCACACCACCCTCCCCGCTCCAGGCTCGTGGCAGCTCAGCGCAGACGCCCATTACGTGCACATCTGCAGCAACGAAACGATCCACGGCATCGAGTTTCATGAGTTGCCCGACCTGAAGGCGCTGGGCAGCAACGCGCCGCTCGTGATCGACTTCTCGTCGCACGTGGCCTCGCGCACGGTCGACTGGTCGCGCGTGGGCCTGGCCTTTGGCGGTGCTCAGAAAAACCTGGGGCCGGCCGGCCTGACCCTGGTGGTCGTGCGCGACGACCTGCTCGGCCACGCCCTGCCCGCCTGCCCCAGCGCCTTCGACTACAAGACGGTGGCGGCCAACGGCTCGATGTACAACACACCGCCCACCTTCAGCATCTACATGGCGGGCCTCACGTTTCAGTGGCTCAAGCGCCAGACCGAGGGCGCCCTGAGCGGCGTGGCGGCGATGGAGCAGCGCAACATCGCCAAAGCGTCACTGCTGTACGACTTCATTGATGACTCTGCGCTGTATGTGAACAAGGTGGCACTGGACTGCCGCTCGCGCATGAACGTTCCGTTCTTCCTGCGCGACGAAGCCTTGAACGACGCTTTCCTGGCGGGCGCCAAGGCCGCAGGACTGCTTCAACTCAAGGGTCACAAGTCTGTGGGCGGCATGCGCGCCAGCATTTACAACGCCATGCCCCTGGAAGGTGTGCAGGCGCTGGTGAACTACATGCGTGACTTTGAAAAAACACGGGCCTGAATTTTGGCTCCAGAACAAAGAGACATGACCCAACCCACCCAGTCCGACGCCCTCGCGGCCTTGCGCGTGCAGATCGATGCGCTCGATCAGCAGTTGCTGTCGTTGCTCAACCAGCGCGCACGCGTGGCCGAAGAAGTCGGCGTCATCAAGCGCCACGAAGGCTCGCCGTTCTTCAGACCCGACCGCGTGGCCCAGGTGATCGAAAAGATCCAGGGTGCCAACCAGGGACCGCTGCTGAACCAGCATGTGGCTTCCATTTGGCGCGAAATCATGTCGGCCTGCCTGGCCCTCGAAGCACCACAACGCGTGGCCGTGCTGGGCCCACAGGGCACTTTCTGCGAACAGGCAGCCATCGAATTCTTCGGCAGCGCGGCCAACCTGATCTACTGCGCCGACTTCGACGAGGTCTTCCACGCCACCGCCGCCGGCACCGCGCAATACGGCGTGGTCGGCATGGAGAACTCCACCGAGGGCGTGGTGGCCCGCTCGCTCGATCTCTTCCTGCGTTCACCCGTGCACGTGGTCGGCGAGGTGAGCATGTTGATTCGCCACAACCTGCTGCGCCAGCTCAACACGCTGGATGGCATAGAAGTGGTGATGGCGCATCCCCAGGCCTTGGCGCAGTGCCAGAACTGGTTGTCGCAGCACCTGCCCAAAGCCGAGAAACGGGCCGTGTCCAGCAATGCGGAGGGCGCGCGTCTGGCGGCCACCAACCCCGCGTGGGCCGGCATTGCCAGCGAGCGCGCTGCCGCCCAGTTCGGACTGCACATCGTTTCACACGCCATCCAGGACGAGGCCTACAACCGCACGCGCTTTGCCGTGATTGCCCTGCCCCAGACGCTGGCCATGCCGCCCGCCTCGGGACGCGACTGCACGAGTCTGGTCGTGTCGGTGCCCAACCGGCCCGGCGCGGTACACGACCTGCTGGTGCCGCTCAAGAACAACGGCGTGTCGATGACGCGCTTCGAATCGCGCCCTGCCAAGTCGGGACAGTGGGAGTACTACTTCTATATCGACATCGCTGGTCATCCATCGCAGCCTCACGTGGCTGCCGCACTGCAAGAGCTCCAGGGTCTGTGCGCTTTCTACAAGGTGCTGGGCGCATACCCGGTGACGGAATGACCCGCACGCTTGTCACTTCGTGTAATGCGCTGCCCCCCGAGGGGGCCTTCGTGCCTTGGGGCGGCCCTGCGGCACTCATGCTGGAAGCTTATGTTTGAACAACTGGGATTGATCGGCTGCGGAATGATGGGCGGCTCGTTTGCGCTGGCACTCAAGCGCGCCGGTCTGGTCAAGCGTGTGGTCGGTTACAGCAAGTCACCTTCGACCACCGAACGCGCACGCCAGCTCGGCGTGATCGATGTCGAAGCGCCCTCTGCGCTGCTGGCCGTCTCTGGCGCCGATCTGGTGTTGCTGGCGGTGCCGGTGTCGGCCACGGAAGCCACCTTCAAAGCCATCCGGCATCTCGTGCGCGGCGATGTGCTGATCATGGACGTGGGCTCCACGAAACGCGAGGTGATCGACGCGGCGCGCCGCGTGCTGAAAGATCAGGTGGGCGTGTTCGTGCCCACACATCCGATAGCGGGCAAGGAACTCGCCGGCGTCGACCATGCCGATCCCGATCTGTACAAAGGCCGCCAGGTCATCCTCACGCCGATCGAGCGCACGCTCACCGCACAGCTGGAAAAGGCGCACAAGGTCTGGACCGCGCTGGGCTGCCATGTCAAACAGATGTCGCCCGAGGCGCACGACGCCGCTTATGCCGCGGTGAGCCACCTGCCCCACCTGGTGGCGTTTGCCTTGATGAACGGCATCCACAGCCAGCCGCAGGCCGACGATTTCCTCTCACTGGCCGGACCGGGCTTTCGCGATTTCACGCGCATTGCCGCCAGCGACCCTGTGGTGTGGCGGGACATCCTGATGTCCAACCGCGAAGAACTTCTGGCGCAGTCGCGCCTGTTCCAGCGCGCCCTGCATGCGCTGGAAACCGCTATCAACGCCGACAACCCGGACGCGCTGGAGGCCTTGATCGACCAGGCCAGCAGTGCCCGCGCCCATTGGCGCATGTCCGCCATCAAGCCCCAGGGCTGAGGCCGCGCAGGCGGCTTGCTCGCGTCACCGCGCATGTACTCCATTCCTTTCCTCGACCTCCCCCCGCTGGCCAGTGCTGGCGGCACCGTGCGCCTGCCGGGCTCCAAGAGCATTTCCAACCGGGTGCTGTTGCTCGCCTCACTGAGCGAAGGCCACACCGACGTGGCCGACCTGCTGGACTCCGACGACACCCAGGTGATGCTGAACGCCCTGCGCCAGCTCGGCTGCCGGATCGAACCGCAACCCGATGGCGCCCTGCGCGTGCATGGCCTGGGCGGTCAGCTCCCCGTGCGGCAGGCGCAGCTGTTTCTGGGCAACGCCGGCACCGCCATGCGCCCGCTCACCGCGGCCCTGGCCCTGCTCGCATCCACCCACGGCGCGGCCTTTGAGCTCAGTGGCGTGCCGCGCATGCACGAGCGGCCCATCGGCGACCTGGTGGATGCCTTGCGCCAACTCGGCTGCGCGGTGGACTGCCTGGGGCAGGAAGGCTATCCACCACTCAAGCTCGGCACAGGCTCACCTTTGACACTGCAATTGGCGCAGCCGATCTGCGTGCGGGGCGACGTGTCCAGCCAGTTCCTCACGGCCCTGCTGCTGGCGCTGCCGCTGGTGGCGCAACAACAAGCCATCGTCATCGAGGTGGTCGGTGAACTGATCTCGCGCCCCTACATCGAGATCACGCTGAACCTGCTGGCGCGCTTCGGGGTGCAGGTGCAACGCGATGGCTGGCAGCGCTTCACCATTCCGGCTGGCAGCCGCTACCGCTCGCCCGGGCGCGTACCGGTCGAGGGCGATGCGTCGTCGGCCAGCTACTTCATCGCGCTCGGTGCCATTGCATCCGGTGCCCAGCCCATCACCATCGAAGGCGTTGGTTTGTCGTCCATCCAGGGCGACATCCGCTTTGTTGAAGCCGCCAGGCTCATGGGCGCCGACATCACGGGCGAAGCCAACCGCCTGCACATCCGGCGAGGTGCCTGGCCGCTCAAGGCCATCGAGCTGGACTGCAACCACATTCCCGATGCGGCCATGACCCTGGCAGTGATGGCGCTTTACGCCGACGGCACCACCACGCTGCGCAACATCGCCAGCTGGCGCGTGAAGGAAACCGACCGCATCGCCGCCATGGCCAACGAATGCCGCAAGCTCGGCGCCACGGTGGAAGAAGGCGCGGATTTCATCCGAATCACACCTCCAGCGAGCCCTAAGCACTGGCGGCCCGCATCGATCCACACCTACGACGACCACCGGGTGGCCATGTGCTTCTCGCTCGCCGCCTTCAACCCGGCGGGTTTGCCTGTGCGCATTGAAGACCCGAAATGTGTGGGCAAGACTTTTCCGGACTATTTCGAGACCTTGTTCGAGGTCTGCAACGCGCCGGCCAGCGCCATTCCAGTCATCTGCATCGACGGCCCGACAGCATCAGGCAAGGGCACACTGGCCTCCGAAGTGGCTCAACGCCTGGGCTACCACCTGCTCGACTCCGGTGCGCTCTACCGCGCCACAGCGCTCGCGGCGAAAGACGCCGGGGTGTCGCTTGACGATGAACCTGCCCTGGCCCGCCTCGCGGCCCAACTGCCGCTGGCGTTCCGCGACCACAAGGTGTTTCTCGGTGGCCGCGACATCACCGATCCGCTGCGCCTGGAATCCACCGGCGGCATGGCGTCCCGAGTGTCGCAACACCTGGCGGTGCGAACCGCGCTGCACGGTCTGCAACAGAGCTTCCGGCGCCTGCCCGGCCTGGTGGCCGACGGGCGCGACATGGGCACAGTGATCTTCCCGGACGCGGCTTTGAAGGTGTTCCTGACCGCCACCGCCGAACAGCGCGCTCAGCGGCGCCATAAGCAATTGATTTCAAAGGGAATTGCTGCTAACATCGACAGTCTTTTGGCAGACTTGCGAGAACGTGATCTGAGGGACTCATCCCGCACACACGCGCCCCTCAAGCCCGCCGAAGATGCCTTGAAACTGGACAACTCCGAACTGGACATCGAGCAATCGGTGCGGGTGGTGATGAACTGGTGGCAGGGCAAAACGGCGTTCTCGGGGAACTGAGCGCGCTTCCACATTTGGCCCTGACGGCACAGCCGGGCGCTCCCAGCCCGCATGCCTGAAGGTACTTTTCAACCAACCCCGCGGTGTTTCGCACCGCAATGTCAACGCCGCCCACACGTCGATCCCTGCGCAAACCGAGTCACATTGGTTGAAGGCGCCGACGCTGAGTGGTTTTAGGAATTTCAATGTCTGAATCTTTTGCCGCCCTGTTCGAAGAGTCCCTGAAGCGCTCCGAGATGCGCTCGGGCGAAGTCATCACCGCTGAAGTCGTTCGTATCGAACACAGCCACGTGGTGGTCAACGCTGGTCTGAAGTCGGAAGCCTACGTGCCGCTGGCCGAATTCAAGAACGACCTGGGTGAACTCGAAGTGCAGGTGGGTGATTTCGTTTCCGTCGCCATCGACTCCGTGGAAAACGGCTTCGGCGACACCCTGCTGTCGCGCGACAAGGCCAAGCGCCTGGCGTCGTGGATGTCCCTGGAGAAAGCACTCGAGTCGGGCGAATTCGTCACCGGCACGACTTCCAGCAAGGTCAAGGGCGGCCTCAAGGTCATGGTCAACGGCATCAGCGCCTTCCTGCCAGGCTCGCTGGTCGACAGCCGTCCGACCAAGGACCTCAGCCCGTACGAGAACAAGACCCTGGAATTCAAGGTCATCAAGCTCGACCGCAAGCGCAACAACGTGGTGCTGAGCCGCCGTGCCGTGGTGGAAGCCTCCATGGGCGAAGAGCGCGCCAAGCTGATGGACACCCTGAAAGAAGGCGCCATCGTTCACGGCGTGGTGAAAAACATCACTGAATACGGTGCGTTCGTGGACCTCGGCGGCATCGACGGCCTGTTGCACATCACCGACATGGCATGGCGTCGCGTGCGTCACCCAAGCGAGGTGGTGCAGGCTGGCCAGGAAATCACCGCCAAGATCCTGAAGTTCGACACCGAGAAGCACCGCGTCTCGCTGGGCCTGAAGCAGATGGGCGATGACCCCTGGATGGGTGTGGCCCGTCGCTACCCGCAAAGCACCCGCATGTTCGGCAAGATCACCAACATCGCCGACTACGGCGCGTTCGTGGAACTCGAGCCAGGCATCGAAGGTCTGGTGCACGTGTCTGAAATGGACTGGACCAACAAGAACGTGGCCCCTTCCAAGCTGGTGTCGCTGGGCGACGAAGTCGAAGTCATGGTGCTCGACATCGACGAAGACAAGCGCCGCATCTCCCTGGGCATGAAGCAGTGCCGCGCCAACCCATGGCACGAGTTTGCCGAGCAGACCAAGCGCGGTGACCGTGTCAAGGGCCCGATCAAGTCGATCACCGACTTCGGCGTGTTCGTGGGTCTGGCCGCCGGCATCGACGGTCTGGTTCACCTGTCCGACCTGTCGTGGAACGAAACCGGCGAAGCCGCCGTTCGCAACTACAAAAAGGGCCAGGAAGTCGAAGCGATCGTGCTGGCCATCGACGTGGAGCGCGAGCGCATCTCCCTGGGCATCAAGCAGCTCGACGGCGACCCATTCACCACCTTCGCGGCGGTGAACGACAAGGGTTCGATCGTGACCGGCAAGGTCAAGACTGTGGACGCCAAGGGTGCCGAGATCGACCTGGGTGAAGACGTGCTGGGCTACCTGCGCGCCAGCGAAATCAGCCGTGACCGTGTGGAAGACGCACGCAACATGCTGAAGGAAGGCGACGAAGTGACCACCGTGGTGGTGAACATCGACCGCAAGACGCGCAACATCCAGTTGTCCATCAAGGCCAAGGATGCCGCTGACCAGCAGGAAGCCATGGCGAGCCTGAGCCAGCAGTCCTCGCGCGAAAGCGCCGGCACCACCAGCCTGGGTGCCCTGCTGCGCGCCAAGCTGGACAACAACGGCTGAGCACCATCGCCGGCGTTTGGTCAGTCATCCGCCTCACCGCGGTGCGCTGACCAGGCGCCGGTCCTTGAATGCCCAAGTCCAAACCCGAACACATGACCCGCAGCGACCTCGTTGAAGCGTTGGCCAGCCGATTTGGCCAGCTGACCCACCGCGACGCCGAGTTCGCCGTCAAGGCCATCCTCGACGCCATGGGCGACGCATTGGTCAAAGGCCACCGGATCGAGATCCGTGGTTTTGGCAGTTTTTCGGTCAATCGCCGATCGCCGCGCGTGGGTCGCAACCCGCGTTCCGGCGAGAGCGTGATGATTCCCGAGAAGCGCGTGCCGCACTTCAAGCCGGGCAAGGCCCTGCGCGAACAGGTGGACGCCAGGACGGCCGAAATTCTCGGGCTGGAGCCGAAGAAACCGACGTGACGGTCGCTGCCCCGGCAGCGACCTGATCGCTACAATCGCCCCACCACAAAGGGGACGATTTGAAATACCTGATGTGGCTGCTCAACGCAGCCATTTTTTTTGTGTTGTTCGCCTTCGCGCTGAACAACCAGGACAGCGTCACGCTCAACCTGTTCTTTGGCGCCAGTTGGCAAGCGCCGCTGGTGCTGGTCATCCTGGTCGCCCTCGTGCTGGGCGTGTTTCTCGGCGTGCTGGTCATGCTGCCGCTATGGCTGCGCGCCAAACGATCGCGACGCCGCGCCGCGTCGGCGGCTGCAGCCAACACGTCGTTTGACGCGGACTCCACCCTATTCCCCGACCCCAGCGATCGCCGCCATGGACTTTGATTTCACCTGGCTGCTCTGGGGCTTGCCCCTGGCGTTTGCGGCGGGCTGGGGCGCTTCCCGCCTGGACCTTCGCCAGTGGCGCATGGAAAGCCGCCAGGCGCCCAAGGCCTACTTCCGTGGCCTGAACCACTTGCTCAACGAGCAGCAGGACCAGGCGATCGACGCCTTCATCGAAGCCGTGCAGGGCGACCCCGACACGGCCGAACTGCACTTTGCGCTGGGCAACCTGTTTCGCCGCCGCGGCGACTACGACCGCGCTGTGCGTGTGCACGAGCACCTGCTCTCGCGCGCCGACCTCAGCAGCAAGGACCGCGACCGGGCACAGCACGCCCTGGCGCTGGACTTTTTGAAGGCCGGCCTGCTCGACCGCGCCGAAGCTGCGCTCAACAAACTCAAGGGCTCGGCGTTCGAAGGCGAGGCCTTGCTGGCGTTGCTGGGCATTTATGAACGCTCGCGCGACTGGCCACAGGCCAAAGTGATCGCCCAACGACTGGAAGCCGCAGAACAAGGCAGTTTCGCCACCCGACTGGCTCACTACCTGTGCGAAGAGGCCGACATTGCGCAGCGGGGTGGCGACAGTGCGCAAGCACTGCGCCTTCTTGAAGAGGCCGTGCAACACGCGCCGCAACTCTCTCGCGGGTGGATGGCGCTGTCCACCCACAAGGCGCAGAGCGGTGACAGAGTCGGCGCCTTCGATGCCCTGCTGCGCCTGAACCAGCATGCGCCCCAGGGATTGCCGCTGGCAGCGAGCGCGCTGGCCGATCTCGCACGGCAAACGGGAAGACAAGCCGAAGCGGTGGCGGTATTGGAAGCGAGCCAGGAGCGCGCACCATCGATCGACATCACCGAAGCACTGGCGAGTTTGTGCGGCGAACCTGAAGCCACGCGCAACCGCTACCTCAACCACCTCGAACGCGAACCGTCGCTGGTCATCACGGCAAAGTGGCTGGCGGGCGAAACGCTGTCCAGCGAGGTCGCCCAGGTTCAGGTGCAACGGTCCCTGGAGCAAGCCAGCGGCCCGCTCAAGCGATACCGTTGCGCGGCCTGTGGCTTCGAGGCGCGCCAGCACTTCTGGCAGTGCCCCGGCTGCCAGGCCTGGGACAGCTACCCCGCTCGCCGGGTTGAAGAGCTGTAGAGCGCCTCAGACCTTTCCGTAACCCCCACCACCCGGGGTGTGGATCTCGAAGATGTCGCCAGGCTTCATCTCGGACTGGCCGATGTGGCCCAGCGCTTCGACGGAGCCATCTGATCGCACCACGCGGTTGATGCCGACTTCCCCGGCCTGCCCACCGGCCATACCGAAGGCACCATGCAGGCGGCCGTTGGACAGGATGCTCGCCGTCATGTCTTCGAGGAACCGCACGCGCCGCACACCGCCGTGCCCACCGCGCCAGCGGCCGGCGCCGCCCGAGCCTTGGCGGATTTCGTAACTCTCCAGCCGCACCGGGAAACGGAACTCCAGCACCTCGGGGTCGGTCAGGCGCGAGTTGGTCATGTGGGTCTGCACCACGCTCGTGCCGTCAAAACCCTCGCCCGCCCCACTGCCGCCCGAGATCGTCTCGTAGTACTGGTGCTTCGCGTTGCCGAAGGTGAAGTTGTTCATGGTGCACTGGCTCGCCGCCATCACACCCAGGGCGCCGTACAAGGCATTGGTGATGCAACTGGACGTCTCAACATTCCCCGCCACCACCGAAGCCGGCGGGTTGGGGTTGAGCATGGAGCCCGGCGGAATGATGACCTTGAGCGGCTTCAGGCAGCCCGCGTTGAGCGGAATGTCGTCGTCCACCAGCGTGCGAAACACATAGAGCACAGCAGCCATGCAAACCGCCGTGGGCGCATTGAAGTTGTTGAGCTGCTGGGCGGAGGTGCCGGTGAAATCGATCTCCGCGCTGCGCTGTGCGGCATTCACCCGCACCGCGACCTGGATCTGCGCACCGTTGTCCAGCGGCAGGGTGAACGCGCCGTCCTTCAAGCGCGTGATCACGCGACGCACCGACTCTTCTGCGTTGTCCTGCACATGCCGCATGTAGGCCTGCACCACGTCCAGACCGAACTGCTCGACCATCTTGCGCAATTCCTGCACGCCCTTTTCGTTGGCCGCGATCTGCGCCTTGAGATCAGCCATGTTCTGCTGCGGATTTCTGGACGGGAATTCGCCGCTTTGCAGGAGCGCCACCATCTCGGCCTCGCGCAGCACGCCACGGTCCACCAGTTTCACGTTGTTGATCTGCACGCCCTCTTCTTCAATGCGCGTGGAGAACGGCGGCATGGAGCCCGGCGTGGTGCCGCCGATGTCAGCGTGGTGGCCGCGAGAACCCACGTAAAACGTGGGTTCTCCGCCGAGGTACACCGGCGTGATCACAGTGACGTCGGGCAGATGCGTGCCTCCGTGGTACGGGTCGTTGAGCGCGTACACATCACCCGGCTGCATCTTTCCAGCGTTCTCGCGGATGACGGTCTTGATGCTCTCGCCCATGGAACCCAGGTGCACCGGCATGTGCGGCGCGTTGGCGATCAGGTTGCCCTGGGCGTCGAACAACGCGCATGAGAAGTCGAGCCG
>NZ_JALHLX010000101.1:0-2920 GCF_022844385.1 Hydrogenophaga sp.
CATGGCCAGCAGGAAGAGCAGGACCCACATCGCGCAGGGGTTGAAGCCGTCCAGCAGACCCAGCGCCAGCGTGAACAGCGGCAGCCCCAGGCGCTGCTCGCTGAGCGTGCCGAAGAGCGCGCTGTCCACCGTCTGCTTCTGCACCGCGGTACCGGCGTCGATGATTCGAAGCAGATCCTGCCCGGTGGTCGATGCGCTCTCGAAGCCCACGATGAGCTGCCCGGCGGCCAGGAAGGCGGGCACCCCCGGGGGCCAGACACCATGGGCGTGAGACAGTGCGCTCAACGCGTCGCGCGCAGCCGGATCGTTGTCGACGTGGCGGTAGACGATCTGCAGCTCGGGCCGCTGGCGCTGCACGCCGTCGAAAAAGGTCTTCGCGTCGTTGCAGTAGGGGCAACCGTCGCGCACGAAGACCTGCAGCACGGGCGGCTCCAGTACCGCCGGCGCGGTGGGCTGCGCAGCCAGCGCGCCCAGCCACAGCCCGAACAGCAGGAGCGGGGCCATCCAGCGCCTCACGATGCGCGCAGCCAAGAGGTTCATGGCGCGATTGGACACCGCCGGCACCCGCGGTGTTTTGCCTTGTGTCAAGTGCATTGCGGCTTCAGGAGCTTTGATGGATATGCGCGCCCATGGGGGTCGTGCAGGGTTTTCCCTTGATAAGCAAAGACATTTATGCTTGTATGGTTATATAAGTGTTCATCCACTTCCAAAACCTCCTTGGAGACCCACATGCACCCCATCGCTCAACCTCGCCGCCGTCAACTGCTGCAAGCCGCCGCCTTGGGCGTGGCGGTGCTTTCAACGGGATGCGCCTCTGTGTCGACCGCCGCCAGACCGCGCGTGGTGGTGGTGGGTGGTGGCTGGGGCGGCTTGGGAGCCGTGCGCGGTTTGCTGGCAACGGCGGCTGCCGATGTGACCCTGGTCGAACCGAACGAAGCTTTCATGTCCTGTCCCTTGAGCGCGCATTTCATCGCCGGTCACCAGCCCGCAACGGACTTTCAACGAAGCTATTCGCGGGTGGACCAGTTGGGCGCGCGCCGCGTCCGCGAGCGTGTGCTGGAGATTGATCGAACCAGCAAGATGGTGGTCACGGCCACCCAGCGCCTGCCCTACGACTTTCTGGTGCTCTCACCGGGTGTGGACTACATGGAGGACGGCATTCAAGGCTATGCCGAAGCCCGCGCACAGTTGCCGGTCGGCTTTCGTGCCTTTGAGCAAATGGCGGTGCGCCAGCAGGTGGACGAGTTTCTCGCCAAGGGAGGCGACTTTGTCATCAGTGCGCCCAAGCCACCGTACCGTTGCCCGCCCGCACCGTATGAGAGGGCCTTCCTGATCGCAGAGCAAATGAAGCAACGCGGCACCAAGGGCAAGATCATCCTGATCGACGCCAACCCCAACCCCATGCCGCCGGCGATCGCCCAACCGATTCTCAAAGGCATGAAGGGCCTGTATGCCAACCAGATCGAGTACCTGACCGACACCTCCATCAGCGCAGTGGACATGGGCAAACGCCAACTGGTCACCTCCTCCGGGGATGTGCCGTTCGCTCACGCCAACCTGATCCTTCCGATGCGCGCACCTGCGCTGATCCGCCAGGCTGGTCTGGGCGAACGCTGGGCCAATATCAGGCTGCCGAGTTTTCAAAGCCAGGTGGACGATCGCATCTATGTGATTGGCGACTCGCAGGGCACGCCCCTGCCCAAGAGCGGACACGTGGCGTTTGGCAGTGGCCAGCGGGTGGCCGAGGCCATTACCGAGCGCATTGCCGGCAAGAGCCCGGTGGTGTCAACCGGCGCGGTGGATCTCCCGTTGGGCATTTGCTGGGCCAATGTGACGCACAAGGAGGCCATCAACATCAACGTCTCGGGGACCGTGGTGGCGGGCGAACCCCCCAAGCTCAAGTTCACCGTGGACGCTGAGGCCAACGCGCGCTCGGGGGCCGCTGCGGTGAGCTGGGGCAATGGCATGTGGAAGGCCATGCTGGGTTGACCGAACAGGCGGGTGAACGGCGCTCACCCACCGGCATGTGCTTGCGGGCGCGGCATGGATTGCATGTCGATCGACACCCCTGTTTCAAAGGTCGGTTGAACTGCCCGGCGGGCAGACCAAACCGTCGCACCACGGCCTTTGACCGTTGACCGCCGGGTTGCCCTTCGGCAGCACGCGTCCAGCGGTCGCCCCTGTGTTGGTCGTCGTACAGACGGTGCGGGCTGCGCTGCGCAGACTGCGGGCTGCACAGCACCCACCGAGGGCCGATCCGCCAGCCCGCACATGGCTGGCCCGCCCACCCCGCCCATCTCGCCATCTGCCGCAGCCCACTGCCGGCCGCTGCCGACACAACCAGGACGGAACCGAATGAACCGAACACCTGCAGCCACACAGGCCGACGCTGACGCGGGCCGGACCGGCCTGGCCGAACCCACCTGCGCGCCGCGCGCGTGCCCGTCATGACGAAAAACCTGCCGACCCCTCGCCGGGGGCCGCCGCCGGGCATGCCCGCGCTGGCTGTTCCGCTGGGCGCTCTGGCCGCGTGCGAGCCCACGCTGCACCGCGACGACCTGCAGGGCGTCTGGCTGGGTCTGGGCCTGATGGGCCTGGTCGGCTGGTCCGTGGCCGTGCCCACCTTGCTGGGCGCAGCGCTCGGCCTTTGGCTGGACCAACAGTATCCGGGAGCCCGTCTCTGGACAGTGGCACTGATGGTGGTCGGCCTGGGCCTGGGCTGCAAGAACGCCTGGCACTGGATCTCAAGGGAAGACGTGGCGATGCGCGAGGGGCAGCATGACAGCGATGACTGACAGCAGCCGTGGGTTCATGGCGGGGCCCGGCGCACCCTTGCGCTCAGCCACTCACCACGAGACAGCCGAAAAACAGCCGCCCGTGCCTCACGGTACCGATCTGCTTGCCCACACTGCGCCCGACG
>NZ_JALHLX010000101.1:3020-13234 GCF_022844385.1 Hydrogenophaga sp.
CGCCCGACGCCGCGCCGGTCTGCACCCGCATCTCCATTCGACTCATGAACGGAACCACCCGCGAGGAAGCCTGGGCCATTGCCGGCGCGCTTCGGGCGTGCTTCGATGGGGCTTGCCACCTCAAGGCATCAATGGACAAAGTCCGATGAAACCGGCGGCCTCGTGCTGAACCGCATCACTGCGGCTCCGGCACCGTCAACCAGATTTCGTTGCGCCGCAGAAACCAGGGCTTGAACGGAGGGTCGTAGCGCGAATACGCGGGCTCACCGGTCCAGGACAGGCTGGCTGCGCGCAGCGCCGTCTGCAACTTCAGCAGCTGTTCGCTGTCGTTCGATTCAGACCAGAAACCCGAGTAGCGGATCACCGCCACCTGGGTCGGCAACACCGCACGCAGCCGGACGCGTTCGTCCAGCGGCTGCGGCGCGTTGGCCATGGTGACCCCCGCAGGCAGCACGAACTGCACGAGGAAGCCGCCGGTGGTCGCGCTTTGCGTGACCGGTGCGGTCATCTCCAGCTTCACGGGCACGGCGGTCTGCGTCACCGGTGCCGTCATCTCGAGCTTTCGCTCGCCTTTGTTTTTGCCGAAGATGTAGCCCGCAAGGATAGGGAAAGCCTGCTTGCCCGCCTCGCTTGCCGGACCGGCCACCACCACCTCGGCCACGGTGTACGGCGCTTATTGCCGCAGCTCGATGCCGGGCAGTTCGCGAACCACCCGGTACTCGGGCTCTTCTGTGGCGTGGGCAGGCATGGTGATGGTGCAAAGTGCGAGGGTCAGAAGGAAGATCGGAGCCAGCGCGCGGGTCTGGCGGCGTGGCTCTGGAGACGGTTGAAAGGGCATGGGCAGATGACCTCGGTTCGTCTTGTCCGATGGCGGCGCGGGAGTACCGTTTCGCGACCGGCGCCTATGTCAGCGCCCGTCCTTCGCCCTCCTCCTCCACCGTCTGACCATCGCGGATGTGGTAGATCCGCTTGAAGGTCGGAATGATCTTTTCGTCGTGCGTCACCACGATGATGGCGGTGTTGGCCTGCAAGGCCATCTGGTTGAGGATGCGCATCACCCCCATTGCCCTTTCGCTGTCCAGCGGCGCAGTCGGCTCATCGGCCAGGATGACAGGAGGCTTGTTGGCCAGCGCCCTGGCGATGGACACGCGCTGCTGCTCGCCGCCGGAGAGTTGCGACGGCTCGGCGGCAGCGCGGTGTTGCACGTCCAGCGCGGTGAGCAGCTCCACAGCACGGGCGCGGGACTCGGCGTTCGAGCGCCCTGCCAGCATCGGCAGCAAGGCCACGTTGTCCGTCACGTTCAGAAATGGGATGAGGTACGGGGCCTGAAACACGAAGCCGATGCGATCGCGCCGCAGCGCCCGAAGGTCATGCACTTTCCAGCCGTTGTCGTAAATCACCTCGTTGCCCAAAGTCATCTTGCCGCTGGTGGGCTCGATGATCGCACCCAGGCATTTCAGCAGCGTGCTCTTGCCCGAACCGGAGGGCCCCACAAGACCCACCACCTCGCCGGGGGCCACCTGCATGTTCACGTGTCTGAGGGCCTCCACAGCGGTGTCGCCGTGTCCATAAACCTTGCGCAGTCCTTCGATCAGGATGCCCCCTTGAGAACGGGTGTTCATCGTGTTCATCCGATCGCAGCACCCGGGTCGACTTTGAGCGCCACCCGAATCGCCAGCGTGCTCGCCAGGGCACAGATCACCAGGGTTGCACCCAGTCCTGCCAGCGCGTCGCCAGGCAGCAGCAGCACAAATTTGGGAAAGGCCGGCGCCCAGAACGTGGCGGCCACCTTTCCCACCGCAAAGCCGATCAGGCCCAGGCCAATCGCCTGCTGCAGGATCATGCCGGCGATGGTGCGGTCGCGGGTTCCGATGAGTTTGAGAACCGCAATTTCGCGCAGCTTGCCCATCGTCATGGTGTAGATGATGAAGGCCACGATCGCGGCGCTGACGATGGCCAGGATCACCAGAAACATGCCGATCTGCTTCGCAGAATTGGCGATCAGTTTCACCACCAGAATGTCCTGCATGCCGTCGCGCGTGTGCACCGTCAGGTGTTTCCAGCGCCGGATGGGCTGAGCCACCTGTTCCGGTGTGAAGCCCGGCGCCAGCTGGACAAGCACCGCGTTCACGCTGCGGCTGCTGGTCTGCAGAGTCTGCACCGCCTCCAGCAAGCCGGGGTTGCCCGGCCGGTTGAAGCCGGGGTTGGCGGCGATGCGGGCGCGGTCGTTGATGATGGCGTCGTTGTCTTTGAGAAACTGCGTTTCCTGGGCGTCCTTCAGCGGCACGAACAGCATCGGGTCGCCGCCCGAAGACACCATGCGCCGTGTCAGTCCCACCACCGTGTAGTCGTGTCGACGGATCCGCACCGTCTCACCCAGCACAAAGCCGGTCTTCACGTCGGCCACCGCTTCGTAGTGGCCGCGCGTGTGGTGGCGCCCGGCCACCAGATAACCGGGCGCGCCCGGCATGCCTGGCTCCATGCCGACCACCATCACGCGGTTGTCATGTCCGTTGCTTGTGACCTGCATGGTCAGGTAGGTCACATTCGCTGCGGCGGCAACACCCGGCATGCCGCGAACGCTGCGCACCACGTCGTCCTTGATGCTCGACGCTTCGGCATAAGGCCCCTGTGTGTCCTTCTGCACCACCCACAGGTCGGCACGGCTGTTGGCCAGCAAGGCGTGCGCGTCGTCGACCATGCCTCGGTACACACCCGCCATCGTCAGCGTCACGCCGATCAGCAAGCCCAGCCCCAGCCCGGTCAGAACGTACTTGCTCCAGCCGCTCAGAATGTCGCGCCCGGCCAGACTGATCACTGCGCGGCCCCACTGGGCACAAGCTGCTCCACCACGGCAATGCGCGTGCCGGGCTTCAGGGCACTCTGGCTGTAGCGCACCACCACATCGCCTTCGTTCAGCCCATCAAGCAACTGCACCTGACCGTCCAGCCCCTGCAAGCCCAGCCTGACCGGCACAAACGCCAGGCCGCCATCGTTCAGGCGCCAGACACCAGTCTGGCCATCGCGCTGATGCACCGCTGCGTTCGGCAGCAGCAGGCTCTGGGCCGAGGCTGGCAACTGCAAGGTCACTTCGGCCATCTCACCGACTGACATGCCCACTGGCAGCGCGTCAAAACTCACCATGGCCAGCCGCTCCTCGGTCACGCTGTCGGCCAGCGCCTCCACGCGAGTCACCTTTCCCGTGAATACCTCGCCGGGTCTTGAACGCAACGAAATGCGGGCCGCCAGCCCGGGCACGAGACCAGCCGAGCGCCCTTGGTCCACGCGCAACCTCACCCACAGGCTGGTGGGGTCCAGCAAGCGCAGCACGGGCTGTCCCGCCACCACCGTTGTGCCGGCCTCCGCATCGCGCGCGCTCACCACCGCTGCGGCGGGTGCCACCAGCCTGAGGTTCGCGCGCTGCTGAGCCAGCGCTGCGCGCTCGGCGCGCAGCCGCGTCAGGTCTTGCGAGGCCGCACCCACGTTGGCCTGTGCCGCCTGCAGTCCGGCGCTGGCCGAAACCCCTTCCTGCGCGCGCGCCTCCAGCGCACCGGGGCTGATGAAGTTCTGCTGCGCCAGGTCCTCATTGCGCTTCAGGTTGGCCGCGGCCAGCGCGCGGCGGCCCGTTGCCTCGGTCACCTGGGCACTTGCTGCCTGCTGCAGGATGCGACCGCGCTCCAGTGAGGCGTCCAGCGCAGCCAGCCGCTCGTTCAGGTCGACCGGGTCCATTTCGGCCAGCGCCTGACCAGCCTGCACCACGTCACCCACGTCCACCTTCAGGCTCGACACGCGCCCTGCTACGGTCGGCCCCACCATCCAGCTGCGCCGCGCCTCCACCTGGCCAATACCGAAAATCTCGGCCGCCACCCGACCCTTGATCACCTCGGTAGTCTGCACCTTCACCGGCGCCAGCGGCCCGGTTCGCAGAGCGACCCAGGTCAGTGCTGCGAGCAGCGCTACGGCAAGACCGCCCAACAGCCAGCGCCGGGCATTTTGTGGATTCATCTTCATCGGGCGGATCTTTCGTGGCTGCGTCGATGGCGAGGGGCATGCGTCCCTGTCACATCGGTTGGCGGCCGGTAACAAACGTTCAAACCACCTCGGGAGACAGTTCGTGAATGGCCTGGTAGTGGGTGAGGAACACCTGCCCGCTCAGACCATGCAGGAATTCGGTGCCCTTCAAGCGGTCCATCACCGGCCCCTTGACTTCGGACAAATGCAGGCGCACCCCCGCGCCGCGCAGGCGCAGACCGATGGCTTCAAGGCTTTCCAGGGCACTGGCATCGATGTCGTTGATGGCCGAGCATTGCAGCACCACGTGTTCGAGCCCGGGCCGGCTGGCCACGGCGTTGTTGATGCGGTCTTCCAGCGCGCGCGAGTTGGCGAAGTAAAGGCTTTCATCCACGCGCAGGCTCAGCACCCGCGGACTCACCAGCACGGTGTGGCGCTGCACGTTGCGGAAATGCTCGGTACCCGCCACCAGGCCCACCTCGGCCATGTGCGGCCGGCTGGTGCGGTAGAGGTAGAGCGCCAGCGACACGGCCACGCCCACGACCAGCCCCGTTTCCACACCCACCGTGAGCGTGGCCACCAGCGTGGCCAGCACCGCGATGAAATCGGACTTCGCGTAGTTCCAGGTCTTGCGCAGGATGCTGAAGTCCACCAGCGAGAGCACCGCCACCACGATGGTGGCGGCCAGCGTGGCCTGCGGCAGGTAATACAGCGCCGGCGTGAGGAACAACGAGGCCAGCGTGATGCCGACCGCGGTGTACACACCGGCCGCCGGGGTCTGGGCGCCAGCGTCGAAATTGACCACCGAGCGCGCAAAGCCGCCGGTGACCGGGAAACCGCCGGTGAAGGCGGCCGAGAGATTGCTCGAGCCGAGCGCCACCAGTTCCTGGTCGGGCTCGATGCGCTGGCGGCGCTTGGCTGCCAGGGTCTGGCCGACCGACACCGACTCGACGAACCCGACCACGCTGATCAGCAGCGCCGGCACCAGCAGCTGCTGCCACAGTCCGAGGTCCCACAGCGGCAAGGTGAACGGCGGCAGGCCCTGCGGCACCGTCCCCACGATCTTCACGCCCTGCGCCTGCCAGTCCAGGCCCCAGGTGAGCAGCGTGGTCACCGCGATCGCGGCCACCGGACCGGTCTTGGCCACCACGTCGGCCGCGCGCGGCTTCATGCCCAGGCGCTGCAGCATGGGTTTGAGACCGCTGCGCACCCAGAACAGAAACGCCACCGTCGCCGTACCGATGGCCAGGGTGAGAACGTGCACCTGACCGAGCTGCGACACCAGCGAGACGGCCAGGTCGAGAAAGTTGTGCCCTTCGGCCTTCACCCCCATCAGCGTCTTGAGCTGGCTGGCGGCGATCAGGATGCCCGAGGCCGAGATGAACCCGGAGATGACCGGGTGGCTGAGAAAATTGGCCAGGAAGCCCAGGCGCAGCAAACCCATGGCCAGCAGCAACAGGCCCGAGAGAAAGGCCAGCGTGATGGCCACCGCCCAGTACTGGGGCGTGCCGGCGACCGCGTATTGACCGATGGCCGCCGCCGTCATGAGGGAGACGACCGCCACCGGCCCCACGGCCAGCACGCGGCTGGTGCCGAACACCGCATACAGCAGCAGCGGCGCCACGCTGGCGTACAGGCCGACCTCGGGCGGCAGGCCCGCGAGCATGGCGTAGGCCAGGCTCTGGGGAATCAACATGATGGTGACGATCAACGCCGCCACCCCGTCGCTGAGCAGCGTTTCGCGGTTGTAGGCGCGGCCCCACTCCAGCACGGGCAGTGAGGGCAGCAGCTGGCGCCAACGGGACGATGGGTTCATTCGATGGGGTCTCTTCGGGCCACAGGCGTCACTGGCGCGAGGGCTGGGTGGGTGGCGCCACGCCGCTCAGGTTGAATCCGGCCATAGCGGCCCGTTGCACCAGCGCAGGCCAGGGCTGCGAGCCGGCTTGCGAGAGGGCCCACAGCGTGGCCGAGCGCATGCCGCTGCGGCAATACGCCAGCGTGGGGGCCGGCAACTGGTTCAGCAAGTCGGCGAAGGCCTGTCCGTCCGGCTGGCTCACCCGACCCGACTCCACCGGCTGGTAGGCCAGGGTGAGCCCGGCCTGGCTGGCCGCGGCGGCCAGATCGCGGTGGCTGAACTGGCCCGGGCTCTCGCCGTCCGGCCGGTTGCAGATGAGCGACTTGAAGCCGGCGCGTGCAATGGCGGGCAGGTCGGCGGGCGAGATCTGCCCCGCCACCGACAGCGTGTCGGACAGGGGGATCAGGTTCACGGACGCCATGTCAGGCTCCCACGCGCTGGCGCAGGCCGGTGCGTTCGGCGATCTCGAAGATC
Organism: Hydrogenophaga sp.; assembly: GCF_022844385.1. GTDB lineage: Bacteria > Pseudomonadota > Gammaproteobacteria > Burkholderiales > Burkholderiaceae_C > Hydrogenophaga. Next base: position 9,361 of record NZ_JALHLX010000101.1, read on the forward strand.
ACCATGCCCACCAGCATGGCCGCCACGAACACCGCGCCCTTCACCTCGCCGGAGGCCATGGAGACGACGCCCGGACCAGGGCAGAAACCCGCCAGGCCCCAACCGGCGCCGAAGGTCAGGCCGCCGATCAGGAGACGCTTGTCGATCTGGCTCGACTTGGGCAGGTGCAGTGCCCCGCCCAGGAAGTTGGTGGTGCGTTTGCGGGCCAGTGCGAAGGCGAAGAAGCCCACGGCAATGGCGCCGCCCATGACGAAGGCCAGCGACGGATCCCAGGTGCCGAACAGGTCCAGGAAGCCGAGCACCTTGCCCGGGTCGGTCATGCCGGAGAGCAGCAGGCCCATGCCGAACAGCAGGCCCACGAGGAATTCGGTGATGCGGTGCATGTGTGTGCTCCTTACAGAACGTGGCGGACCACGAAGACCATGGCGAAGCCCGCGCCCATGAAGGCCAGCGTGGCCACCAGGGACCGGGGCGAGAGGCGCGAGAGGCCGCAGACGCCGTGCCCGCTGGTGCAACCCGAGCCATAGCGCGTGCCCAGACCCACCAGCAAGCCGGCGACAACGATGGTGGCGAAGCCCGCATCGATGCGAGGTGCCTGCACAAAGCCGGCCGGCGCGAGCAGGCCATACACCAGCGGTGCGGCCAGCATGCCCAGCAGGAAGGCGATGCGCCAGCCGGCGTCGCCCGATTTCGGTGGCAGCAGGCCACCCAGGATGCCGCTGATGCCCAGCACCCGGCCATTGACCAGAATGAAGAATGCCGAGGCAACGCCCAGCAGGATGCCGCCGGACAGCGAGGCCCAGGGCGTGAAGTTGGCCCAATCAATCGTCATGACTCACTCCTTTTCGCAAACACAAAATTGTTCGTACAGCACCTGCATCACGGCCAGCGCCTTGGGGCTGGTCAACGCGTAATGGATGTTCTTGCCTTCGCGGCGGGTGCTCACCAGTTCCTCGTCGCGCAGCACGGTCAGCTGCTGCGACAAGGTCGGCTGCACGATGCCGAGCAGTTCCTCGAGTTCGCCCACGCGGCGCTCTCCTTGCGAGAGCTGGCACAGGATCAGCAACCGGTCCGGATTGGCCAGCACCTTCATCAGGCGGCAGGCCCGGCCGGCGGCCGAGTGCATTTCGTCCATGTCCATCGAGACACTTTTCATTGATCTTTCCTTCCGTTCGTTGAGGCTGCGCAGTGCCGCCTTGATCGCTGGTGAGAATATATTGACAAACAATATATTTGTCAATATATTAGCTTCAGCTTATTTAAAGGAGCCTTTCATGAACTCTGTTTCGACCACCACCTCCTCGCCCCAAGTGCATGGCATGTTCGATCCTGCCACCTGGACGGTGACCTACGTCGTTCACAACGGCCCGGGCAGCGACTGCGCGATCATCGATTCGGTGCTCGACTACGACCCGAAATCGGGCCGCACGCAACACGCCTCGGCCGACCAGGTGATCGAGTACGTGCGCAGCCACAACCTGAAGGTGCAATGGATTCTCGAGACCCATGCCCACGCAGATCACCTCTCGGCAGCGCCCTACCTGCGTTCCCAGCTGGGCGGCAAGATCGGCATCGGCGGCAACATCACCACGGTGCAAAAGGTCTTCAAGGGTGTCTTCAACCTGGAGCCCGGCTTCAAGCAGGACGGCTCGCAGTTCGACCACCTGTTCCAGGAAGGCGAGGCGATCCCTTTGGGTGCACTCACCGGCGAAGTGTTTTTCGTGCCGGGTCACACCCCGGCCTGTGCGGCCTACCGCTTCGGCGACGCGGTGTTCGTCGGCGACACGCTCTTCATGCCCGACGTGGGCACCGCCCGCTGCGACTTCCCCGGTGGTGACGCCCGCGTGCTCTATGCGTCCACCCGCAAGCTGCTGAGCCTGCCGCCACAGACGCGGCTGTTCATGTGCCACGACTACCCGCCGGCCGACCGCGAAGTCGCTTTCGAGACCACGGTGGCCGAGCAGCGCGCCAAAAACATCCACGTGCACGACGGCGTGAGCGAAGAGGAGTTCGTGGCCATGCGCACGAAACGCGACGCCACACTGGAGATGCCCACACTGATCCTGCCTTCGGTGCAGGTCAACATCCGCGCAGGTGAGCTGCCGCCGAAGGAAGACAACGGCGTGGCCTATCTGAAGATTCCGCTCAACGCACTGTGATCCTCTGACCGCACTCACCCGGGCCCACGCCATGACGACCGCCACTGTTTCGCTCCGGCAGCAAGCCGACTACCGCTTCGAGATCCACTTCGGCGATGGCATTCCAACGCTGATCGCGGACGAGCCCGCCCCGTTGGGCAAGGGCGAAGGTCCCTCCCCGGCCCAGCTGCTGTGCGCCTCCGTGGGCAACTGCCTGAGCGACTCGCTGCTGTTTGCGCTGCGCAAATTCAAACAGACGCCGGAGCCGCTGCGCTGCGAAGTCACGGCAGAAGTGGGTCGCAACCCGGAAGGCCGGCTGCGCATCCTGGGCATGCACGCCACCATCACGCTCGGGGTGGCGGCAGGTGCGCTCGAGCACCTGGACCGGGCACTGGCGCAGTTCGAAGAGTTCTGCACCGTCACCCAGAGCGTGCGCCAGGCCGTGCCGGTGCGGGTCACTGTGGTTGACGCCGATGGTCAGACCCTGCACGACAAAACCTGAGGTGGCCGATCGGCTGCGGCACGCCCCGGTCAGCCTCGGCGAGGGGCAACGCCTGTGGCGATGATCCTGGGCACCGCGGCCACCATGGGCGCCGTGTGGGCACTGCGCCGGCTGGCCCACCTGGGAATCGTGCGTGGCTTGCGGGCACCGCGTGTGCCGCATGCCGGGGGACAGCACGGCTTCGGCTTGTCACCCGATCGTGTTCAGGAGGTCCGCATTCCCGCCTCCGGTGGCAAGCAGTTGGTCGGGTGGTTGGTGTTGCCGCCAACCGCCGTGGCCACGCCCGTACCCGCCGTTCTGGTGATGCACGGCTGGGGTTCCAACGCCACCATGATGGGTCCGGTGGTGCCACCGTTGCACGCGGCCGGTTTCGCCGTCTTGCTGCTGGACGCGCGCTGCCACGGCCACAGCGACGACGAGACCTTCACCTCGATGCCGCGCTTTGCCGAAGACATTGCCTCGGGCCTGAACTGGCTGCAGCAGCAGCCCGAGATCGCCGCCCGGCAAATCGCCCTGCTGGGGCACTCGGTGGGTGCGGCCGCCGCTTTGCTGCACGCTGCGCACCACCACGACGTTCGCGCCGTGGTCAGCCTGTCGGCGTTCGCGCACCCCACCGAAGTGATGCGCCGCTTCATGGCCGAGAAACGCGTCCCCCACACGGTGCTGGGCTGGTATGTGTTGCGCCATGTGCAGCGGGTCATCGGCGTCAGCTTTGACGACATCGCGCCCCTGAAGACGCTGGCCGCCGTGCGCTGCCCCACCTTGCTGGTGCACGGCATCCATGACCGCACCGTTCCGGTGGGCGATGCTCACCGGTTGCTCACGGCATCCTGCTTGGCCCGGCTGCTGCTGGTGGAAGGCGACCACGATCTGCGCGAGGCGCTGGGGCCACACGCGCACGCTCTGGTGGCGTTCCTGCAAGACGCGTTCGAATCAACCACCCCTCGTTGAACCCTGGAGTCTCCTGAACCCATGCTGTCCCTCACCCTCGGCCCGATTGCGCTGCCGCTGCCACCCGTGCTCCTGTTGGGCGCCGTGTGGGGTGCGTCATGGCTGGCGACCCGCCTGGCGCGCAGGGGTGCGGGCAAGGCCGAAGGCGAGCTGGCTGGCAACAGCGTGATCCAGGCCGCGCTGCTGGGTTTGCTGGCAGCCCGGCTGGTGTACCTGGCCCTGCACGCAGACGCGTACCTCGCCACACCATGGGCCGTGTTCGACCTGCGCGATGGAGGCTGGA
>NZ_JALHLX010000102.1 GCF_022844385.1 Hydrogenophaga sp.
CTGATCTGAGGGCTAAAATCCCGCCAGTCCAACGCCCGCCACGAGCGGGCGTTTTCTTTTCCGAATCAAGCCCCTCCCTTGGAAGCCTTCCTCATCTCCACCGGCATCGTCGCCCTCGCTGAAATGGGTGACAAGACGCAACTGCTGGCCCTCGTGTTGGCGGCGCGTTTCAAACGCCCCTGGCCCATCGTCTGGGGCATCCTCGCCGCCACCCTGCTCAACCATGCTTTGGCTGGCCTGGCGGGCGCCTGGATCATGGCCACCGTTGGGCCCGACGTGATGCGCTGGGTGCTCGGTGTGTCCTTCCTCGCCATGGCGCTGTGGATGCTGATCCCGGACAAGCTCGACGACGACAACGCCGTGCCGCAACGCCGCATGGGCGTGTTCTTCATCACCACCTGGGCGTTTTTTCTGGCCGAGATGGGCGACAAGACCCAGATCGCCACCGTGGCGCTCGGCGCGCAGTACGAGCCCCTCTACGCCGTGGTGCTGGGCACCACCTTCGGCATGATGCTGGCCAACGCACCGGTGGTCTTCTTTGGCGACAAGCTCACCCGGCGGGTGCCCATCAAGCTGGTGCACGCCATCGCTGCACTGATTTTTGCGGTGCTCGGTGTGCTGACATTGCTGGGTGTCGGCCAGTCGTTCATCGGCTGAGCGCCAAGACAAAAGGCCCCGGGTGGGGCCTTTTGCATGTGTGGAGCGGGTGAAGGGAATCGAACCCTCGTATGAAGCTTGGGAAGCTGCCGTTCTGCCATTGAACTACACCCGCAGGGCTGCCGAGTTTACTTGAGGATGTCGCCCACGCAGAGGTACTTGATCTCCACGTAGTCATCCATACCGTGGTGCGAACCTTCACGCCCCAGGCCCGACTGTTTCACACCGCCAAACGGCACGTGCTCGGTGGCGAGAATTCCGACGTTGATACCGACCATGCCGTATTCCAGCGCTTCGCTCACGCGGAAGATGCGGCCCACGTCGCGGCTGTAGAAGTAGCTGGCCAGGCCGAACTCGGTGTTGTTGGCTGCATCGATGGCTTCCTGCTCGGTGTGGAACTTGAACACCGGGGCGAAGGGGCCAAAGGTTTCTTCTTTGGCGCAGAGCATGTCGGCCGTGGCGTCGGCCACCACGGTGGCTTCAAAAAACTGGCCGCTGCCGATGTTCGTCAAGCGCTTGCCGCCGGTCATCACGCGTGCGCCCTTGGCCACGGCATCGTCCACATGCCGCTGCACTTTCACCAGCGCCGCCTCTTCAATCAGCGGGCCCTGGTTCACGCCGTCCTCGAAGCCGTTGCCGACCTTGGTGGTCTTCACCTTGGCGGCGAACTTGTCCACGAAGCTGTCGTACACACCGGCCTGCACGTAGATGCGGTTGGAGCACACGCAGGTCTGGCCGGCGTTGCGGTACTTGCTGGCAAAGGCGCCTTCCACCGCGCTGTCGACATCGGCGTCGTCGAACACGATGAAGGGCGCGTTGCCGCCGAGTTCGAGCGACATTTTCTTGACCGTGGGCGCGCACTGCGCCATGAGGATGCGGCCCACCTCGGTGGAGCCGGTGAAGCTGATGTGGCGCACCACGTCGCTCTCGCACAGCACCTTGCCCACGGCGATGCTGTTGTCGGCATCGGCGCACAGCATGTTGAGCACACCGGCCGGAATGCCGGCCCGGATGGCCAGCTCGGCCGCGGCCAGCGCGGTCAGCGGCGTGAGTTCGGCGGGTTTGATGATCACCGGGCAGCCGGCGGCCAGGGCCGGTGCGACCTTGCGCGTGATCATGGCCAGGGGGAAGTTCCACGGCGTGATGGCCGCGCACACGCCGATCGGCTGCTTGAGCACGATCAGGCGGCGGTTGTTGTCGAAGGTGGGCAGTGTTTCGCCGTTGACGCGCTTGGCCTCTTCGGCGAACCACTCCACAAAGCTCGCGCCGTAGGCGATCTCGCCCTTGGCTTCGGCAAACGGCTTGCCCTGCTCGGCGGTGAGGATGCGCCCGAGGTCTTCCTGATTCGCCATCAGCAGGTCGAACCACTTGCGCAGGATGATGCTGCGCTCCTTGGCGGTCTTGGCCTTCCAGGCGGGCCAGGCGGCGTTGGCGGCGGCAATCGCCGCCTCGGCGTCTTTCGGGCCGAGGTTGGCCACGTCGGCGAGCTTGAGGCCAGTGGCCGGGTCGAGCACGTCGAAGCGGCTGCTGCCCGCGACCCACTGGCCGTTGACCAGGCCGTCGGTCTTGAGCAGGGTGGGGTCCTTGAGCAGGGCGAGGGGGGAAGTCTTCATGTCCATGGGGTGTCTCCGGTGTTCGGTGCGCGCCAGGGTGGCGGGGCAGCGGGAGAGCATAGTCCTTTGGCCCCCGGCGTGCAGTACCGCTGGCGACCTTGGCCCCCGGTCCACCCGGGCCAGCGCGCTGTGAAAGCCCACTTTGAAGCGACCGGTCCGCCATGTTGGAAAATACGGGGTTTCGCGTGCTCGCGCACCACCGACTTCGCCTTCCGCCTCCTTTGACCGAAAACCACAAGGCCCCCATGACCCGCCCCGCCACTGCAGTTGTTTCCGTTGCCGACATCCGCAAGAGCTTCCTGGACTTCTTCGCCTCCAAGGGCCACACCGTGGTCGCGTCCAGCTCGCTGGTGCCGGGCAACGACCCCACGCTCATGTTCACCAACTCGGGCATGGTCCAGTTCAAGGACGTGTTCCTGGGCACGGACAAGCGCCCCTATGTGCGCGCGGCCTCGGTGCAGGCCTGCCTGCGCGCCGGTGGCAAACACAACGACCTGGAGAACGTGGGCTACACCGCGCGCCACCACACCTTCTTCGAGATGCTGGGCAACTGGTCGTTTGGCGACTACTTCAAGCGCGAATCGCTCAAGTGGGCCTGGGAGCTGCTGACCGAGGTCTACAAACTGCCCAAAGAGCGTCTGCTCGCCACCGTTTACGAAGAGGACGACGAGGCCTACGACATCTGGACCAAGGAGATCGGCCTGCCGCCCGAGCGCGTGATCCGCATTGGCGACAACAAGGGCGGGCGCTACAAGAGCGACAACTTCTGGATGATGGCCGACACCGGCCCCTGCGGCCCTTGCTCCGAGATCTTTTACGACCACGGCGACCACATCCCCGGCGGCCCCCCGGGCAGCCCCGATGAAGACGGCGACCGTTTCATCGAGATCTGGAACAACGTGTTCATGCAGTTCAACATGGCCGAAGACGGCTCGGTCACGCCACTGCCCGCGCCTTGCGTGGACACCGGCATGGGCCTGGAGCGCCTCGCCGCCATCCTGCAGCACGTGCACAGCAACTACGAGATCGACATCTTCGACGCGCTCATCAAGGCCGCCGGCCGCGAGACCGGCACGGCCGACCTCGCCAACCCCTCGCTCAAGGTGATCGCCGACCACATCCGCGCCACGTCCTTCCTCATCAGCGACGGCGTGATCCCGAGCAACGAGGGCCGGGGCTACGTGCAGCGCCGCATCGTGCGCCGCGCCATCCGCCACGGCTACAAGCTCGGCCAGAAGACACCGTTCTTCCACAAGATGGTGCCCGACCTGGTGCGCATGATGGGCGAGGCCTACCCCAACCTGGCGAGCCAGGCACAGCGCATCACCGAGGTGTTGCGGGTGGAGGAAGAGCGCTTTTACGAGACGCTGGCCAACGGGATGGAGATCCTCGATGCGGCCTTGGCAGATGGAGCGAAGGTGCTGCCGGGCGACGTGGCCTTCAAGCTGCACGACACCTACGGCTTCCCGCTCGACCTCTCGGCCGACGTGTGCCGCGAGCGTGGCTTGAGCGTGGACGAAGCCGGCTTCCATGCCGCCATGGAAGCGCAAAAGGCCAAGGGCCGCGCGGCCGGCAAGTTCAAGATGGACAAGGCACTCGACTACACCGGCGCGGGCAACACCTTCGTGGGTTACGAGCAGCTGGACGGTGCCGCGAAGATCGTGGCGCTGTACCTCGACGGCACGCCGGTGGCCGAGCTCAAGACCGGTCAACAAGGCGTCGTGGTGCTCGACAGCACGCCGTTTTACGCCGAGAGCGGCGGCCAGGTGGGCGACGAGGGCGTGATCACCAGCGGCTCGGCGCGTTTCGACGTGGGCGACACGCAGAAGATCAAGTCCGACGTGTTCGGCCACCACGGCACGGTGGTGCAGGGCACCATCAGCGTGGGCGACAGCGCAGCGGCGCAGGTGAACACGGCGGTGCGCGCCGCCACCGTGCGCAACCACTCGGTTACCCACCTGATGCACAAGGCCCTGCGCGAGGTGCTGGGCGATCACGTGCAGCAAAAGGGCAGCCTGGTCGATGCCGACAAGACGCGTTTCGACTTCACGCACAACGCGCCGGTGACGGATGCGCAGATCCGCGAGATCGAGCAAAAGGTGAACGCCGAGATCGTTGCCAACGCGCCCACGCAGGCGCGGGTGATGGACATCGAAGCGGCGCAGAAGACCGGCGCCATGATGCTGTTTGGCGAGAAGTACGGCGAGTCGGTTCGTGTGCTTGACATCGGCACCAGCCGCGAACTCTGTGGTGGCACGCACGTCCAGGCCACAGGCGACATCGGCTTCTTCACCATCACCGCCGAGGGCGGCGTGGCCGCAGGCGTGCGCCGCGTGGAGGCCGTGACGGGCCTGAACGCGCTGGCCTATGTGCAGGGCATGGAAGAGACCCTGGGCGGTGTGGCCGGCACGCTCAAGGTGACGCCGGGTGAGGTGCCCGCGCGCGTGGGTGCGCTGCTGGAGCAGATGCGCGATCTGGAGAAAGAAATGAACGCGCTCAAGAGCCGCCTGGCCTCGGCCCAGGGCGACGAACTCGTGAACCAGGCGGTGGACGTCAAGGGCATCAAGGTGCTGGCGGCGGTGCTGACCGGCGCCGACGCCAAGGGCTTGCGCGAAACCATGGACAAACTCAAGGACAAGCTCAAGACCGCGGTCATCGTGCTGGCTTCGGTGGACGGCAACAAGGTACAGATCGCTGCCGGCGTCACCGCCGACAGCATGGGCAAGGCGAAGGCCGGTGAACTGGTGAACTTTGTGGCCCAGCAGGTGGGCGGCAAGGGCGGCGGCAAGGCCGACATGGCCATGGCCGGTGGCACCGATGCCTCGGGTCTGGCCGCGGCGCTCAAGTCGGTGCAGGCCTGGGTGGCCGAGCGGGCCTGAGCCCGCCGCAGGCCTCAGGGTTCAGCGACCACGCCCTCGGCCACGAGGGCGTCGATCTCCGCTTCCGGCAGATCAAATTCACGCAGCACCTCGCGCGTGTGTTGGCCCAACAGCGGCGCGGGGGTGCTGCTGCGATCGGGTGAGGCGGAAAAGTGGATGGGGCAGCCGATGGCCCGCGTGGCGCCCGCTTGCGGATGGTCAAGTTCCACCGCCATGCCGCGCGCCAGCGTTTGTGGATGGCTCAAGGCTTCGCCGATGGTGTGCACCGGTCCGGCCGGCACACCCGCTGCGTCGAACGCCGCTTGCCACTCGGCACGGGTGCGTGTGCGCACCACCGCGTTCATCAGGTCCACCAGCACGGCGAGGTTCGCCATGCGGTCGCGGTTGGTGGCAAAGCGTGCGTCACATTTCCAATCGGGGTGGCCCAGTACGTCGCAGATGCGTTCCCAGTTGGCCTGGTTGGCGCCGCCGATGTTGATCCAGCCGTCGCTGGCTTCAAACGCCTGGTAGGGCGCGGTGAGGATGTGCGCCGATCCCGTGGGCTCGGGCGACTTCTGCGTGGCAAACCACACCGCTGCGTGCCAGTAGGTTTGCTGCAACGCCGCGTCGCTGAGCGACGTGTCCACCACCTGGCCTTCGCCGGTCTTGAGCTTGTGGATGTAGGCCGCCAGGATGCCCAGGGCACCCAGGATGCCGGCGTTCATGTCCGACACCGCGCTGCCGCTCTTGGCGGGTGGGCGGCCCGCTTCGCCGGTGATGGACATCAGGCCCGCGAAGCCCTGTGCGATCAGGTCGAAACCGCCCTTGTCGGCATACGGCCCGGTGCGTCCGTAACCGGTGATGGCGCAGTAGATCAAGCCCGGGTTCGCGGCTTTCAGAGCCTCGTAGCCCAGGCCCAGCTTGTCCATGGTGCCGCCACGGAAGTTCTCCACCAGCACGTCGGCGCCCTTCACCATCTTCAGCAGCAGCGCGCGACCCTTGGGGCTCTTGAGGTCGAGCGCCAGACCACGCTTGTTGCGGTTCATCATCATGAACGGGGCCGAGACGCCACCCACCTGCGGGTCGCGGTAGCCGCGCGCGTCGTCCCCACCCTGCAGCTTCTCGATCTTGATCACGTCGGCACCCATGTCGGCCAGCAGCAGGCCGCAGGTGGGGCCCGACATGATCTGGGTGACTTCGAGCACGCGCAGGCCTGCGAGCGGGCCGGTGGTTTTGTTCACTGGCCACTCCACACAGGGGGTCGTTTGGCCACGAAGGCGGCCACGCCCTCGTGGAAGTCGGCGCTGGCATAGGCGGCGCGGATCAGGTCGTCGGCCTCGGCCAGGTCGTGCGTCACCAGCCGGTCAAGGGCGGCCTTGCTCACGCGCTGCGTCACCGGGGCCAGAGCGATCAGCCGCTGCACGAGCGCGGAGGCCGCGGACTCGATGGCTTCGGGCGCATCGATGCCGTGCAGGTAGCCGCAGGCCAGTGCCTCGGCCGCATCGATGAACTCGGCCAGCATCAGCATGCGCTTGACGCGCTGATGCCCGAAGGCCGCGCGCAACCGCGCCACGTTCTGGATCGACAGGCAGTTGCCCAGGGTCTTCGCGATCGGTACGCCGAACTTCGCACCCGGTGTGGCGAGGCGAAAGTCGCAGGCGGTGGCGATCGCCAGACCGCCGCCCACGCACCAGCCTTCAACCACAGCCACGGTGGGCATGGGCAGGCCACACAGCAGTTCGACGCAGACTTCAATCTGGCGTTCGTAGGCCACGCCGTCTTCACCGGTCTTGAAAGCGGTGAACTGCTCGATGTCGGTGCCGGCCACAAAGGCCTGGCCGCCCGCGCCACGAAACACCACGGCGCGCACCGAAGCGTCGGCCTTGAGCGCACCGGCGATCGCGGTGAGCTGCTCGTACATGCCCCAGGTCATCGCGTTGCGCGCCTGCGGCCGGTTGAACACCACCGAGGCCACGCCGGCCTCAAGGTGCAGGGTCACTTCGCCGGTATCGCTGCTCATGGTCAGCGGTAGAAGTATTCAACGAGGAACATCGGGATCGCGGGGATGTAGGTCACCATCAGCAGCAGCGCCACCAGCACACCGATGAAGGGCAGGTTGACCCGCGTGACCTTCCACATGTCGGCCTTGGCAATCGAACACGCCGTCATGAGCACGCTCGCCACCGGCGGCGTCTGCTGGCCGATGCCCAGGTTGAGCGTGACGATCAGGCCGAAATGCACCGGGTCGATGCCGACCGCCTTGACCAGCGGCATCACGATCGGCACCACCAGGATGATGGCCGCCGCCGAGTGCAGGAAAAGGCCCACCATCAGGAAGAACACGTTGAGGATGGCCAGCACCGCGTACTTGTTGTCGGTGAGTGACGAGATCCATGAGGCCAGCTGTTGCGGCATCTGCTGCTCGGTGAGCAGGTGGCCGAGCAGGGCCGAGGCGGCCACCAGCAGCATCACCACCGCCGTCTGGATGCCGCCTTCGATCATGCACTCGTATAGGTGCTTGAAATTGAGTTCACGGTAGATCACGCCACCGATGAACAGCGCGGCCAGCACGGCCAGTGCCGCGCCTTCGGTGGCCGTGACCACACCGCCGAAGATGCCGCCCAGGATGATGATGGGCAGCAGGAAAGCCCAGGCCGCGTCCTTGAAGGTGGAGCGGAATCTGGCCCAGCTGAACACCTCTTCCACCGGGTAGTTGTAGCGCTTGGCGTACCAGTAGGCCAGCGCCATCATGCCGCCGCCACCCAGCACGCCGGGGACGATGCCGGCCACGAAGATCTGCACCACCGAGGCCTCGGCCATCACCGCATACAGGATCATGGGGATCGAGGGCGGGATGATGATGGCCAGCGTGGCCGACGAGGAGGTGATGGCTGCGGCGAACTCTTTCGGGTAGCCCTTTTTCTTCATCGCCGGGATCAGGATCGAACCCATGGCAGCCACGTCGGCCACAGCGGAGCCGGAGATTTCGGCGAAGAACAGCGAGGTGCCGATGTTCACCATCGCCAGGCCGCCCTTGATGAAGCCGAAGCAGGCCGAGGCGAAGGCGATGAGCCGGCGCGACAGGCTCGACGAGTTCATGATGGCACCGGCCAGGATGAACAGCGGAATAGCCAGCAGCGGGAAGCTGGTGGCGCCGGAAAACATGGTGATGGCCGCGCTCAGCAGTGCGTCAGGGCCACCGTGGAACACCATGGCGATCATGGCCACCACGCCCAGCGAGACGCCGATGGGCACATTGATCAGAATGAGGGCCAGCAGGCCCAGGAACATGAGGGCTGCGGTCATTGCTGCAACGCCTTTTGGATTTCTTTTTCCATTTCCTGCTTTTCCGCGTCCACCACGCCGGCGCCGCGCGCCTGGGCCAGCAGTTCGGGCAGGCTGAAGAGCTGCGCCAGGATGAACAGCACCGCGCCCACCGGGATCACCGATTGCGTGAGACGCGTGGACACCCAGGGCAGGCTCACCATGCTGTCGCCTTCCAGGATCACCAGCACCTGGTAGCCGTACCAGGCCAGCACCGCGAAGAACGCGATCACCACCGCTTCACCGAGCAGCACGACCGGCACGCGAAACACCGGCGGCATGGCATTCACCAGGCCGGGGAATCCGATGTGCGCACGTTTGAGTGCAGCCAGGGCCGCACCGTAGTAGGTGAGCCAGGCCAGGGCGATGGAGGCGACCTCGTCGTACCAGACCATGGAGATGCCCAGCTTGCGGTACGCCACGCCCATGAGGACGATGACCGCCAGCGAGCCCAGCAGGAAGATGACGAACGCCGTCAGCGTGCGGTCGAACGCAGTTCGCAGGGTGAAGAACACGGTGGAAATCCTAGAGGGAGAGAAGGTTGTGCAACGCGCCGGGCGCTGGCGATGGCCAGGCCCGACGCACGTGCATGGCGTGCCTCAGAAGGCAGCGCCCAGGGCCACGGCCTTGTTCACCAGGTCGGCACCGCCCGGCACTTCCTTGCCGAATTCTTCGTACACGGCTTTGCTGGCGGCAATGAACGCGTTCTTGTCGGCTTCATTGACCTGGGTACCCGCAGCCTTGATCTTGTCGACCAGTTCGCCGTCCAGCTGCGCGGCAGTGCGGTAGACAAAAGGCTGCACGTCTTGAGCGGCCTTCTCCAGGATCTCGCGCACGTCGGCCGGCAGTGAATTGAACTTGCGCGAACCTGCCGCCAGAAAGGCCGGCGTGTACACGTGGCCCGTCATCGACATGAACTTCTGCACTTCCTGAAACTTGGACGAGAAGATCTGCGTGAGCGGGTTCTCCTGGCCGTCCATCACGCCGGTCTGCAGCGCCACGAACACCTCGGACAGGGCCATGGGCGAGGGGTTCGCGCCGTAGGCCTGGAACATCTTCACGCGCCACACGCCCGGCGGCACGCGCAGCTTCATGCCTTTGAGGTCTTCGGGCTTCACGATGGGCTTGACGTTGCTGGTGATGTGGCGAAAGCCGTTTTCCCAAACAGCCAGGATCTTGAAACCCTTCTCTTCAGCCATCGGGAACATCGTCGGACGCAGCACGTCCGTCTCGATCTTCTTCATGTGCTCGCGGTTCTTTACCAGGTAGGGCATTTCAAACATGCCGAAAGCCGGCACGTTGGACGACATGATGGTGGAGGGGATCGACAGCTCCAGCGTGCCCAGGCGCAGCTTCTGCATCATTTCCGAATCGCCGCCGAGCTGGCTGGAGCCGAACACCACGACCTTGCCCTTGGTGCCCAGACGCTCGTTGGCCACGCGGGCGAACTCGTTGGCCGAGCGCTCGAACAGCGAGCCCGGGCCACCCACGTGGCCGAGTTTGATTTCCACCTGCGCGTGGGCCATGCTGGCGCCCAGCAGCGTGGTGGCGCCCAGGATGGCGGCAGCCATCTGGCGCAGGGGGGTGCGGAAGGTCGGGAACTGGAAGGTCTGTGTCGGCATGTCTGTCTCCTTGTTGTGGATGTCCGCTGAAAAGAGTGCTCCGTCCACGGACCAGACGGCGCACGGGAACGGGGGAGGGGTCAGGCCTTGATCAGGCCGCCCGGATGGCTGCTGAAGTGGTCCATGAGGGTCTGCACGCCCGAGCCGGCGAGCTTCACGCCGGCGAGCTTCAGACCCATCTCGCAACCCGCCACGGCGGCGATCAGCGTGAGGTCGTTGGTGTCGCCCAAGTGGCCAATGCGGAACATGCGGCCCTTGATCTTGCCCAGGCCGGTGCCCAGCGAGCAGTCAAAGCGCTCGTAGATCACTTTGCGCACCGCGTCGGCGTCCACGCCCTCGGGCGTCATCACGCCGGTGAGGATGGGCGAGTGCACGCCGCCTTCTGCGCACTGGACCGGCAGGCCCCAGGCCTGCACCGCTGCACGCACGCCGCCGGCCCAGCGCTGGTGGCGTGCGAACACCACGTCCAGGCCCTGGCCCAGGATGATGTCGGCCGCCTCGCTCAGCGCGTAGAGCAGGTTGGTGTTGGGGGTCGACGGCCAGTAGCCGGACTTGTTCATCTCGATGATCTCGTCCCAGGCCCAGAACGCCTTGGCCAGTTTTGCGGTCTTGCTGGCCTCGATGGCTTTGGGCGAGAGCGCGTTGAAGCTGATGCCGGGCGGCAGCATCAGGCCCTTCTGTGAACCGCTGATGGAGACGTCCACGCCCCATGCGTCATGCCGGTAGTCGGCACTGGCCAGGCCGGAGATGGTGTCCACCAGCAGCAGGGCAGGGTGTTTGGCCGCGTCGATGGCCTTGCGAACGGCGGCGATGTTGCTGGTCACGCCGGTGGAGGTTTCGTTGTGCACCACGCACACGGCGCGGATGGCGTGCGCGGTGTCGGCCTTCAGGCGCTCCTCGATCAGGTCGGCCTGCACGCCGTGGCGCCAGCTCGCTGGCACGCCGTTGTCGGTGCCACTCAGTGCCAGCACCTCGGCCTTGAGGCCCAGGCGCGTGGCCAGCTTGTTCCACAGAAACGCGAAATGGCCTGTCTCGTACATCAGCACGTGGTCGCCCGGGCTCAGGGTGTTGACCAGTGCGGCCTCCCAGGCACCGGTGCCCGAGGCGGGGTAAATCATCACCGGATGCTGGGTCTGAAAGATCTTCTGCATGTCGGCCAGCACCTTCAGACCCAGCACACCGAACTCGGGGCCGCGGTGGTCGATGGTGGGCAGGCTCATGGCGCGCAACACGCGCTCGGGCACGGGCGAGGGACCTGGAATCTGCAAAAAGTGGCGGCCGGAGGGGTGGGAGTCGGTGGTCAGCATGGCAAAGGTTGAATGAAAGACCAGCCCATTTTTTGCATACAAACCTGATCTGTCAACCGGATCAGCCCTAAAATGCCGAAAAACAGCCCAACTTTTTGAATACAAAATATGACGGCCCAGATTTTCTCCATGCCACCCGGCGCCTTGCACGAGCAGGCCACCCATCGATTGCGGCAGATGCTGGTCGAGGGGCAGATCGCCCCCGGCGCCAAGCTCAACGAGCGCGAACTCTGCGAGCAACTCAAGGTCTCCCGCACGCCGCTGCGCGAAGCCATCAAGACCCTGGCCGCCGAGGGCCTGGTGGAACTGGTGCCCAACCGCGGCGCAGTGGCGGTGCAGCTGACCGAGGCCGACGTGCGCAACACCTTTGAAGTGATGGCCGGGCTGGAAGCTGCCTCCGGGCAGCTGGCCGCGCAGCGCGTGACCGACACCGAACTCGCCGAGATCAAGGCCCTGCATTACGAGATGCTGGCCGCCTACACGCGGCGCGATCTGTCGGCGTACTACCCGCTCAACGCCGCCATCCACCGCGCCATCAACGCCGCTGCGCGCAACCCGGTGCTCACCAGCACCTACAACCAGGTCAATGCGCGCCTGCAGGCGCTGCGCTTCCGGTCCAACCAGGACGGCGAGAAGTGGAGCCGCGCGGTGCAGGAGCACGAAGCCATGATCCAGGCCCTGGAGTCCCGTGATGGCGTGGCCCTGGCCGGTGTGCTCACCACCCACTTGAACAACAAGCGCGACGTGGTGATCGAGCAGTTGCGATCGATGGAAGTGCAGACCATGCAGCAGCAGGGGGCGACCGAATGAACGCGCCCTTGCCTTTGTCCGTGGCCCGCGACAAGCCGGATGCGCTGTACGAGCGTGTGGCCAACATTGGCAACGAGGTGGCCGGCCAGCTGGCGCGCCGTTTGACGCAGGAGACGCAGGGCGAAGTGCTGTTCAGTCCGGCGGACCGCGGGCGCTACGCCACCGACGCGTCGATCTACCAGCAGATGCCGGTGGGCGTGTTCGTGCCGCAAGATGCGGACGACGTGCGCCTGGCGCTCGACATCTGCCGCGACCTCACGGTTCCCATCGTGCCGCGCGGCGGCGGCACCAGTCAGTGCGGCCAGACCGTGGGCGCAGGCCTGGTGATCGACCACAGCAAGCACATGCGCCGCGTGCTTGACGTGAATGTGGACGACCGCACCGCCACGGTGGAACCCGGCCTGGTGCTCGACCACCTCAATGCACAACTCAAGCCCCACGGCCTGTGGTACCCGGTGGACGTGTCCACCAGCGCGCAGGCCACGCTGGGCGGCATGGCCGGCAACAACTCGTGCGGCAGCCGCTCGGTGGCCTACGGCAACATGGTGCACAACGTGCTGGGCGCCCAGGCCTGGCTGGCCGATGGCAGTCTCGTCGACTTCGGTGACCACGCCACGGCCAGCCCGCAAGCCAAGGCCATCGGTGAATTCGTGCGCGACCTGGCCCTGGAACACGCCGACGAGATCGATGTGCGCTGGCCCAAGGTGCTGCGCCGAGTGGCCGGCTACAACCTCGACATCTTCCGCAACCAGAACGAAAAGCCGTACACGCACGATGGGTCGGTGAACCTCTCGCACCTGCTGATCGGCAGCGAAGGCACGCTGGCGCTCACGCGTTCACTCAAGCTGCAATTGCGCGAGTTGCCGCGCGCCAAGGTGCTGGGCGTGGTGAACTTCCCGACCTTCTTCCAGGCGATGGACAGCGCGCAGCACATCGTCAAGCTCGGCGAGGGCATGGCCGTGGGCCAGCTC